>JASLIW010000154.1 GCA_030152865.1 Bacteroides sp. | reverse complement strand
GAAAGTTTCTCCATTCACATCTCCCTTGAGATGCTTCAACAAATCTCGTATCTCAACTCGGGTAGTTTCTAACTTTTCAAGACTTAACTCTTGCCAAAAATCATCAGTCAGAATTTCTTTCAACACATTTAGTTTTTCTCTAACTTCTTTGATAATTCCTTTCTCATATAGTGCTTGAGCTATTTTAATAATGCTTCTCTTACTAGGTATCGCTTTCTTGGAAGTATTAAGCAGGCTGAGCTGCACATTTAAAATCAACAAATCGAAACGCTTGGCACTTTCGTCTTCTTTTGTAGGACTCAATATGGGTGCTATAAACATTTTCAATTCATTTAAATCTACTAATGAGATATACTCCCAACTTTCTGTTTGTTTGTATTTATCTACATATAACAGATTCTTTCTGACATTTATGTATTGAATATTGAGGTCATCCACTTGCTTTTTTAGTTCTTCTTTCAATCCATCATGGAAGGCTTTTGCATAATTATCTTCCTGATATTTGGTCGATTGTAATTCGTAAGCAATTTCAGACTTCAAACAGAATATTCTATCAGTTAATGATTGAGTAGATTTAGCATCAGCTCCTTCAGGTTTCAAATTAAAATATTCAAAGTTTTGACAATAGTCGAATATATAAAACTCTTTTTTATCTAGCTTTGGTTCAAATATATTTTCAGATAAACGAGTGCCTCGACCGATACAACATTTATCTAAAGTAATATTTATTGCTCCAATTGGTGCTCTCACAGAAAATAGAATATCATTAGATTCTGCGATTCTTGAAGGATTATCACAATACATCCTTATTTGCGAATGAATTTTTCCAAAGTCCGCATTTCCTTGAAAAAAAGGAAGTCCATTTCCCTCTGAGTTATATGACTCTGATGGAGGAGATTGTCCCATTAAAACATCACATACCTCCTCTAACTTCTTTACTGTCCAACTTTCTTTATTCATTTCCTGCAAGTTTTTCGTAGTTGGTAATAGCATCGTTTATTTCGGTTTGCAGGCTTTTGATACGAGCTAGTACCACTTGGGGTTTCTCATATACGATATAGTACTCCCCATTTTTCGACAACGGGCTAGTGTTTTTTCTTTCACTGTTACAAACGTACTCATTTTCTTTCTCTTTACATCGTTATTGGTTATTGTTATGCAGCTACTACTACTCCATACTCCATGGCTGGCAGTAGCTTGTTAATACTTTGGTGGGGGCGCTCATAGTTATAGAACTTTATCCACTTCCCTATACCCTGCCGTTGTTCAGATACTGTATCGGCTGGATTAAGATAGATATACTCTTGTTTGATACTTCTCCAAAAGCGCTCTATCCAAATATTGTCTTTTCAACGACCTTTTCCATCCATACTTATCCTTATTCCCTTTTCCCTTTTCCTCTAACAGCTCTACCCACTTCTTGCTCGTATACTGTACGCTTTGGTCTGAGTTGATGATCTCGGAGCATCCATACTGCTCTATACACTCCTTTACAAGGTCTGTGCAGTTATTAGCTGAAAGCGTATTGGAGAGCTTCCAACCCACCACAAAACGACTATATACATCTATAACTGCATAGAGGTACATAAACCCCTTATCCATAGGGATATAGGAAATATCTGTCGACCATACCTGATTGGGACGCTCTACCTTAAGCCCTCTAAATAGTAGGGATGTACATAGCTCGGCACAGTGCCCTTACTGAGACTCCTCTGTAGGTAGATCACCAGTATGTCCATTTTACGCATAAGACGCCTTACTCGTTTCTCATTAACTGAGTAACCTCTCAGTCTTAGCATATCACGCATATGCACAACTTCAGAGGTAAGATGCTCGATAGGGTACCCATCAATAATACGCATCATCTCTAGGTTCTCATCACTTTTCCCTTTGGTTTGTAATATAACGTAGATCGGTTAAGCTTCATATACTTACAAAACGATTTCGGCTTAAGCCTGCGGGGCGCTGACGCTCCATCTCTATTATCTCACTTTGAGTCCTGCATCTTCGCAGGCAGTCGCAAAAAAATCGCAGTCAATTGTAAGCTATCCTACCTTCTGTAATAGTCGCTTATTCTCACTCTCTATCTTCTTAAGATCCCTAGCACTGTCAGAGGGCTTTTCAAAAGCCTGTGCTGCTTTCTCCTCAAGTTCTCGCATCCATTGTAATCTTACTCGGATTAAGCTCGTATCGCTTCGCTAAACTCTGTATCGTATCCTCGCCCCTCAAACCAGCTAAGGCAACTTGTGCCTTAAAGCTTGAACTGTATTTACTTCTTCGTCCCATAAACTTCTCTTTTTTCTTGTCGTCGGAAAAATAACAATTAGTTTCATCTTAACTCTCAAATCTAGCACTTTATGAGTTGTCTAGGTTATGGGGAGTATTATACTGCTTACTAATGCCCAAAACGAGACATATCTACTTTTTTCCTTTGCTTGTTTTTAAATCCTCCCAGTTTGTAGATGTATTTCACTTGTACCGAGCGAGAGTAAAAACGATTATCCATCATGAGGTTTTGACCCTTATAATCGACAGTAAGTTTGGGAGAGGAGGTGTTGAAGATATCGTTGCAATACAGCCCTAAAGACATTTTTTGCTGGGCGAAATTCCACTTCATACCTGCATGGATAGCCGAAACTGTCCCCACATCAAAAGTTCCTTGGATAACAGGGGTTTGAATATGGGCATTCAGCTCAAACATGAGGTTTTTATTGACGATAAACGTATGATCCATCCGTCCCATAAAGGCAAACTTTTCACGATCAAAAGGAATATCGAAGAAGTCGTCGCAGCGCTGATGCAGATACATCCCAACCCCTGTCAGGCGAGTTCGCAGCCAGCTACCGATATTTATAGGTACGATCAGGTTTAGCCCTGCACTTTGCATATAGTTCCAATTCATGTTTTTATAGATTAGAGCAAGTCTCTCTGATGATTGGTAAGGAGACTGAGCAAAGAAATCTTTGGTATAGGAGTAGAAGGCCCCTAGGATATATTTTCTCTGATAAATATAGGTCGCATTTAAGTTGTAATTTGTGGCAGGACGGAGTCCTGGTGAACCATGTAGTTCAGAATAGCCATCGACATAGCTTATCGAAGATTGCATAGACCAATACGAGGGATAGGTTTTATCGGTTGATAGACCCAGCTGATAGATATGCTTGGGGCTTTTGGCATAATTGAGCGAGAATTGTGGGTATAAGGCCCACTTTTTATAATCTCCTATCTTATAATACTCTCCCTTGAGGGAGGCACTAAAAGAAAGATTGGGGTTAAACTGCTTGGAGGCAGAAACGTACAAATCGGTCTTGTGCTCTTTGAGCTTCGAATCTGTGTCTTGTATCTGATTCACATTTTCTGCTAAATCATAAAATTGAGAATCCTTATCGTAAGAATAGAGATAAGATGCTCCATAGCCCAAGTTCCATCCATTTTGAGTCGAATGGCTTTGGTCAGCATATACTCCATACCGATTGATTGTTTGTGCACTTCTTGAAGAAATCTTAGCCTTAGTCCCCTCCTGGTAGTCAATAGCAAGATTTTGAGTATCATCAGAGTTGTAGTGCGTAAAGTCCATACCTACACTTAATCCGAACTTTAGCCTTGTATTCAAAGCTATATTGTGCATTTTGGTGTCCAGCTCCTTGTGATTCAAGCTATTTTGAAATTCGCCCTTTGTGTGGCTCTGATTCTTTTTATTGGGAGAAAGCATAGCTGTATAAGCAAGATGTAAGGCGTTCTGATCATCAAACTTATAGTCAAACGCTGTTCTTAGGTTATGTTCCCAATACTTGCTACTGATTTTTTCTGTTTGATTTATGGTGTGTAAGACCTCCTGCAGGCTATGCTTAGACTCTAACTCCGAGTATTGCATATTTTTCTTTCGGTTGATTCCATACATCAAATCCCAGCTCGCTTTGGCTGTGCCCACTCTTAGGTTTGCATGGACACCACCCTCACTAAAATACTGATTGCCATAATTTACAGCCACTTCGCCTTCGACCGTACTGGTTTTGGGACGCTGCATAAGCAGATTGACCACTGCCCCATTGACATGGTATTGGGGAGGTGCATTATAAATAATTTCAGCTTTCTCCACTCTAGTGGCAGGTGTATTATTGAGTAGGGTGTATAACTGCTCCTTGCTTAGAGTGGAGGGTATCCCATCTAAGAGGACTGTAACTTTATTGACTCCGATAAGCGACACGGACGAACCCCTTGAGGAAACACCGGGTAGTTTATTCAACAGATCCCAAGCATTATCTACAATTTCTTTGCGGCTTAAATCCTTCGTGTCATAGATGAACTTGCCTTCCTCTACCCTTAGGTAAGGCTTTTGGGCTTGAACAACAACTTCTGCCAGACGAGTATCCTTGGCAGTCATTTTGATTACCCCCACATCTCCATCCTGAAAAGTTTGTTGCAAAGTCTTGTATGCTATATGCTGTACGGTGAGGATAAAAGGGGCAAAACCTGAAGGAAAGAAGAAGGTTCCATCCTCTTGTGAAACTACCGCATCAACAAAGGTAGAATCGGTAGTTTGTAAAACAAGAGTTGCACTGCCTATAGGCACAAGCTCCGTATCCACTAGCTTTCCTCGTATCTCTTGTGCTAGCATACGGTCTGCTCCTACTAGCGTCACAATAAAAAGCAGGGCTATTTTTAGGCTTAGGTTGTTTTTCATATCGTAGATATTTCAGATTTATTTCCAAAATATCGTACATATTTCATCATAAAACAAACAAAGTGTAAAATAATATGAAATAAACACCTTTATACTCTAAGTATGTGGTTGGCAGGAGCTAATGGATGTGCGTCTGAATCGCTCCGTGCTTATCGACTAGGTAGAAACCTCTATGGGGTGTCCACTCCACACAGTAGAGTTTGCTGATGTCGGGGAAGCCTAGTTGGGCTAGTTCTGCCTGAAGCCAATCTAAATC
>JASLIW010000014.1 GCA_030152865.1 Bacteroides sp. | reverse complement strand
TTTACCATTCTTCCCATAATTCTACTTTATGCCAGTCGTTGACCCGCACACAAATCGATAAATCGCTAGGCTGAGCATCTGTACCACCCGTGCCTGTTTCCTTATTCAAATCTATCAAGATATTCATCCGCTCTCCAGCTTGTGGAGCTATGGGATGGCCGATGTGATCGTGTGTAAATTGTCTAACGAGCTGTCCTTGATACAATAGTTTCACTTCAAAAGGCTTGAGGTGCTCCAAAGGAGCTACTTTTATAGCCTCTGGCATAACCAGCAAATCGTTGTATTCACTCCTCCACTCCATCACAGAACGGTATTTGTTCTTGTTGACTGTGGGTGCACAGGGCTTACCCGCAAAGGTAAAGGCACGGTAAAAACCGCCTGATAGCACTACTTCATAGTCTTCTGGCTTGTGGTTGGGATCTACTCCTCTCACACTAATATGCATAGAGGCAAACTTACGACGTACAATGATTTCATCTTTGTAGCCTTCTTGGTTGCTATCATACAGTGGGATACGACTAGCTCCGTAAAAAATATCGGATTGAATAAAACGATATTCTTCCTCCTCTTGGAGGAAGAATACCTGGTTGTTTGCTAATAAAGAGGTAGGTTCAAACTGTACCATCTTGCCGATGTGAGAGTTGACCCAAGCCACCAAGCGAAATCCGCAATTGGGGCATAGGGTGAGACGGAGTGGCTTGTGAGTGAGTAGTAGCTCATTACTTATGTAATGCTTTTCTAGAAACTCATGCTTATTGTTGAACACATATAAGTAGCCATCCGTTAAATCACTGGCTGTTGAGATATCATTGCCGCTATTATCTTCTGCACGAAAGTAGAGATCATACGGTACTTCGCAGGCTGACATATCGCTGTTGATACTACAGCTTACCAATATCAGAATAGCAATCATAGCTAGAACACCCGACAGCTTAAAGCACATACCTCTTTGCTTAGAATACCTTACCATTCTACAACTTGAGTTGGAACTACTACCCAGTCTTGTGGTACTACAGTTACTTCAAGTGTTGCAGGATCTTTTGGATCTTCTGGGTCTGAACCGAATGGTTTTTTAATCAGTACATTCAAGGTGTATTGGTGGTTGGCCTCGATGTATTTGCCTGTTAGTTCTTCTGAACCTTTGATTTCCTTGTCATTGATACGGAAAGCGAAGTGTTGTGGTTCGCCATCATAGGTAGCTGAGATAGTCATCAAGGTGCAGTTGTTGTCTGCATTGTCGTTGGGAGTTACATAGAAGTAAGTGTTGTTTTCGCCTTTGTTGACTTCACCAGCTAGACGCTCTTCCTTCACTGTACTTACTTTGCCGTCCATACCACCCATGTATTGGAAGTGATGACCAGTTGTTTTTAATAGGTGATCAGGGAAACCAAGTAGTGATTTTGATCTAACCTTCATCATACTTACACCAGTAAGTTTGAACTTGTCTTCATCAAAACCTTCAAGAAGTTTTACATCAACTTGACCTAAGATTACTTTGGCTACTACACGGCTTACAGGAATCTCTACTTTATTATCAGTTCCTGGTTTGAGTGTAATTGCTGCTTGACCTGTCATAGTGAAACCTTTTTTAGCGTTCATTTCGCCCTTATCATTCCACTCTTCTTCTAGATCTAATGTAACCGTTTTGAAATCTGCAAACTTGATTACCTTTTTTAGTTTTGCATCTAAGTCTTCTGAAGGGTTCACTACTACAGATACTTGTTTAGGACCTGTGATAAGGCCAGTAACTTTACCTTCTTTACCTTTGATTTCTTGTTTAGCTTCGAGTACACCGTCTGAGAATACCAATACCATCATTTTATTGACAGCATTTTCTTCGTCCAAGCTTACTTTGGCTGTGGCACGTGATAGGCTTAAGCCGTTACCAGTAAGTGCTACATTTAAAGAAGCTGTTGTTTCTAGCTCTTTCAACTCTGCCGTTTCACTTGAACAGCTCGTAAATAGTGCTCCTAATGCTAAAAATGGCACTAAAAATTTTGAAAAGTTAATTTTCATAATTACTTTGTTTTTTGATTTTATAAAATTGATTATTTGAACTAAAAGGGAACTCGCAAGCTCGAACCTTGCTGAACTTCCTTTTTAGTTCTTTTTTGTAGTCTTGTTTCAATAGCGCGGTAGTTTTTATTTGCATCTTCCGAGCCGAGTTCTATCGCTCTCTTAAACCAGTATGCAGCCTTATCCCACGCTCCTTGCACTGCAAACCAAACCCCTAGGTTATTGTATTTTTCAGCCGATTCGGGCAGACGCTCTAAGAGCTGATACGCCTGCTGAAGATCACCTTGCTTGATGGCATGAGCTGCGGCATTGGTGTTTGCTATGTGGTCTTCAGGAAAGACTTCGGCTGCACGATGAATGGTTTCATAAAATTTGTGTGTGTCGCGACCGTAAGATTCTGCGAGGTTCTGCATCTCAAAGACACTGAGCTTTTGAGGCTCTTGTGCCAAAACTTGTGAGGTTTCTTCCAGAGCAAAAGGACGCACCACGTAGTTAATACGATAATATACACGACGCAGCTGTGGAAATAGGTCTTGATACATCTGTCGGTAAGGCTTACCAGCTTGCATGAGCATCAGCTCTCGCTCTCTACCATCGAAGACGCCGTAACGACGAATAATATCTAAGGCTCCATACTTCCAGTAATAATCACTCTGCTCAATGAGTTGAGTAAGTTTCAACCAATCTTCTCCCTTCCACTGAATGTGGTAGAACGAATTGTTTAGCTCAGGGTATCTCCACTGCAACCACTCCTTAAAGGCAAAGGCACGATCGTGAGAGAGCTGTAGGTTGCGCTGATAAGTGCCCTCTATGGAGCAATACCCCACTACCTCTATTCCTTTGATTTCAATATCTCTGTCTCGCACCACTCGGTTGAAGAAGGATACAACTTGATTGAGCTTGTTGTGGTTGTCGCCAATATCGTAGCGGATCTGAGATTTGCCTTGCTCAAAGTGTAAGTAGGCTTCTCCTTGCTCATACCTGGCTTTCTCCTGCTCTTCTACTACTTCTAGCTCACGCAGGCTCAGACTCAGTGAATCAGAAGTTTGTATCTCTAAGCTACGCCCTGCAGATGGCACATAAGGCGTCCTAGAAGGCTTGGAGCTGATATTTTCTTTCAAAATCAATTGGCGCTGCTTCAGATTGCCACAAGAGCAGTCTGCCTTGTAGATGAGCAACTGGGCTTGAGACATCCAAGGCTTATAGGTGAGTAGCAAATCATAAGGAATAAGCGTTTGATTCTTCTCAAATTCTTGCTCAATGTAGGCATTCAGCTTAAGCTGCCGTATTTTGGAGCGCTTATAAGCTCTATGGGCATGCTTGCCATTGACCAAGAGCAAGGGTAGCTGCAAGGTGTCTGAAGCCGTAGCCAAGACGGGATAGATAAAAATAGAGTTGCCCTTTTTGAGCTTACACTCCCGAAAATCCAATTCAAAGCTCAAGTTTAAGTAGTCATCTTGAATGCTACTTTCTAACGAATTGATATAGATAGGTTCCCTATACTTGTTCTGCCCAAATAGAAAGTGGCAGAGGTGGAGGAAGACAAAGGATAATATGATTTTTTTCATCTTGATTTAATCTTAAAGAACATATACAATGGATAAGGCCGCACGTGTCAGACCTACGTAGTCGCGCTTGAAGTGCCCGATAAACTCTGCACACTTGCCGGGCTCATACTTGTCATAATCTAGCTTGACATAGCCAATGCCTACTACAGCTTCTACTCCCCAGTGCTTGGACCAGTAAAAGTGATAGCCCATAGATGCGCCTCCTCCGTACATATCTCCTTCGTATCTGTGTTTGAGAAAGCTAGCATGATCTAGGTTATAATGTCCGATCAAGCCGTGAATACCAAAAAAGAATCCACTGTAGCGGTAACAGGTCCAGTACCTAAGCTCAGGTACAACTAAGTAGTGTTTCAAATACTTATCCTCTTTCCACTCAAAAGGTGAAAAACCTCCTTCCAGATTGAAAGTAAGTGAGGATGACAGCGTACACTCGATACCCAGGTTGGGTGTCAGACTCGCTGCATACGGTAAATTGGTTTTAATGGCAACGCTTTGTGCGCTCATTGTAAGCGAAAAGAACAGCGTTAGTAGTGTCAGTATTTTCTTCATGTAAAAAAAATTTGAATGCAAACATACTTTATTTTTTCAGAACACAAAAACGATAAAATAACACAACATTACAAATCCTACCCCTTCACAAAACTATCTGGCTGATTTATGACAATAGTTGTGCTTATATATAACTACACACGCGATTATTAAGTTACAGAGGCCTATTTTTGCATAAATCTTGAGAAACAATTCACAAAAGTCATTTTTTACAGCATCTTAACCATTATTAGCACCTAGTCTTTTTTTATGAAATTTATACACATCTATTTTGGTTTAATCCGTTTTATATTCTCTATATTTGCAGCGTTTCTAGTCAAAATATTTTCACTAACTATTAAAATTTAGCAACTATCTACTTCTTAAATTTTAAAAGCAAGAGCATACTAATTAGGAACTTAAGGGAAGCTTGCGAGCACTTGAAAAAGAAAACGATTACGCCCTTTACCTATCGTTATGTGTCAGCACTTCTTGAGGCATGGATAGCCTGCATTGAGCATCATCAAGCCTATCAAAAAGGCCAGTCCATCAC
>JASLIW010000087.1 GCA_030152865.1 Bacteroides sp. | reverse complement strand
TGGTGTAAATACTCAAGGCTATGCAGTCTTAGCTTACTATTCTAATGATGGACAACTGATATATGACTTAGGACCTCGTGGTATCAACTGGGGTTCTATTAAGCCAGAAAGTTGGACAGAAACCAAACTTGTGGGACCAATCACCACTGGCGATGACCCTAAATTCTTTGACTTCAATCTGTATACTAACACAGATTCATATAGAGGGCACACCTACTACAGATATTTTGCTGGTAGCAACCCAACCATTACTGCCAAAGAAAAAGAGAAAGAGAATTACATCTATACGATGAAGGGTAACTTCAATTCTAAGATAAGCGATGGCTGGTATATGATGGAGGGCACTCCGGGTATGAGCATAGCTGGTAATACAACTGCTTTTGTCAGACTTTTTGGAGAAGATGGTATTTACGAGTGGGGCACAGGTGTCAGAGATATACCACCTATTTACTTTAGAATGGTAATGCAGTATAAGGGAGGCCAAATTTACAAAACCAAATATGTGTGTTGGAATGGTCCATCTGATACATCAGGGGGTATGCTTCCTCCAAATAGTGGAATTATAGTTTAAAACAATAATCATGAATTTAAAAGAAATTGAAATCACAGGAATTGACGGAAAATGTCAAACGATCAAATTTGACTACAAAGGCTTAGCTAATTATATCTTCAGCAAGACGCAGGATATAGGAGAACTTGAGCTTGCTAGAAAGCTCTACAAAACAGGTAAAGTGGAGCTAGATAAGGAGCAAGCTCAGGCTCTAAAGAACTACATCGACCAAGCCTTTGGAGCAATAGTTAAGGAGTCCTTATTCCCAAAACTAGATAAAATTATTAATCAGTAAAATAAATAGTTATGACAAAGTTATTAAAAGAACAAGAGAGAAACATTGTAGTAATAGCCATCACAGAGGTGGAGGGCTTCACCTACAAGACTGAGTATGCATTCGAGGAGATTAGCAATATGCTAAAAAAGGTAGTATGCAACGTAATTAAGGAGAATAGTTACATAGGGGTAATGCATTTTGATGGTAAATCGAACTTCAACTTTCAAGAGGAAGTAGACACTGTTAAGCACATTATGGTGTTCAGGGATATTCTTGCAGAAATCAAAGGAGAACTGGAGCCAAAAGACTAGTAAGTCGGATAGAACCATAGTTTTAGTATTCCTACAAGCTGAGAGATTAAAATCCCCCAGCTTGTAAATAGTCATCTCACCTACATATTCACACAAAGATGCGGTACATCGCATAGCTGGGGGATAAAATTCCTGGCTTGATGTACCGCATCTTTGTGCATATAGGTGAGATGACTACAAATATAATATAAAACACTAACAAAAAAATGAAAACACCAATTACTTATTATGGAGGTAAGCAGACAATGCTAAAGCATATCTTGCCACTGATACCTGAGCATAAACTTTATACCGAATCATTTTGTGGCGGAGCTGCAGTCTTATTTGCTAAAAGGCCTTGTGACGCTGAGATTATCAATGACTTGAATATGGAGTTAATCAATTTCTATTGGATAGCACAAATGTATTATAGAGAGTTAAAGGCAGAAATAGATAAAACACTCCATAGCCGAGACATGCACACACATGCAGCACATATAATTGAATATCCAGCTTTCTTTACTCGAGCTCAACGAGCCTGGGCTATTTGGGCCTTATCAAAGATGTCTTTTGCAAGCAAGCTAGATGGAGTGTTTGGATATGATTTTAAGGGTATGATGCCTAAGAAGCTAGATAATGCTAAAGATTCATTTACAGAGCAACTCTGTAGAAGACTAGAACGTGTTACCATTGAAAGTAGAGATGCTCTAGAAGTGATTAAGACATATGATTGTAAGGATGCCTTTCACTTCGTCGACCCTCCCTACGTAGACACCGCTTGCGGGCACTACGAAGGGACCTTTGATACTGACTGCTTGGAGAGACTACTAGACCTACTAACTCAAGTGAAAGGCAAGTTTATGCTCACCATGTTCCCGAATAAACGAATAGAGCAATATGCCACGGAACATGGCTGGATAATCCATAGAATTGAACGGGTAATAAGTGCAGCTAAGACTGTTCGTAGGAAGCAGGAGGAGTGGATGGTCTGTAATTATGAAGAAATCAATCAGCAAGTGTCTCTATTTTAGTTTTATATAGGTGTCTTTTTTTTAGTCTGTAAACTAGGGTATCCTTGCTTAGATTTAAAACAATACACCTACATAAATGACAACACTACACACAATTAACACGATAGACGACAGTCGCCAGCTGGTACAACAGCTGAGCTATGGGAGCATGTTTATGCTGCTCGACAATTTCATCGTAAAATCTCTGCAAGAGATACCCATCTGGACATTGGTCATGGTCACCTTTGTGGTGGCCGACCTAATATCAGCCAAACGCCAACACTGGCTGAGCAAGGATAAGCAGAAGGAAGAGTGGCGGTGGTCAGGATCAATTCGAAAATCCTTGGCCAAGATAGCCACCTACCTTTCTGCCCTTATTGCATTTATCCTGCTAAACGAGGCTTGGCATAGCTCAGTCGAGCTGCATAAAATAATCCTTATTGTAATTTTTATCGCAGAAGGGATGTCTATTATCGGGCACATTGTAGCCCCCTTAGGCTATAAAGTGGACTACTTAAAGGTAGTGCACCTAGCACTTAGCAAAACATTTAAAGTAACCAAAGAGGACTTGCAAGGAGTCCTAGTTGAAAAATCTAAACCTAATAAAAATGAGTCCTAAAGAATTTGTAAACAAGTACAAGCCTTATGCTGAGAATACAGAGGCTAAAACAGGAATTAATGCCAAGTTCATTTTGGCGCAATCTGCCTTGGAAACAGGTTGGGGCAAGAGCGCTCCTGGTAATATGATGTTCGGCGTGAAAGCAGGCAAAAATACACCTGCAGATAAACGTCAGCTAGTTACTACCAGGGAAGTATTATCACGGCCAGATTATCAGTTCCCTGAGGTCATATCGGTGACAAAGCGTTCAGATGGAAAGTACACTTACAAGGTTAAGGATTGGTTCAGGAAGTACGACACACCCGAAGAGAGTTTTACCGATCACGCAAATTTCTACCTAAGTAATAAGCGATACGCTAAAGCTTTAGAAGTGCGTGAAGATCCTGTCCTATTTGCTGAGGAAATTTCCAAAGCAGGCTATGCCACAGACCCCAACTATGCTAAGACCTTAAAGGCTGTTATTAGTACAGTAAAACGTAATTACTAAGCTATGAAGAGGTATTTACTACTCCTACTCTTATTCATGCAGGGGTGTAAGACTGTTCAGACCCTACACGAACAGGAGTCTACCAGGGAAGGAACAGAGCTCAGTCAGGAGCATATTGAAATGGAAGAAACAGACTTCCTCTCCTGGTCGATGGACTTTATCAAAGAGAATAATATCCAGTTCGAAAAAGTGGTGTACGACACGACTGCACCACCAGACCATGAGGGTAATTACCCTGTTAAGGAGAGAATCACTGCCTCCGATACAGGGGTGGCTAATAATAAACAAGCAGCTAAGCAAGAGAGCAAGGCTGATACAACAACTAATAAAGAGACAAATAAACAAGAATCTGAGCAAGACAACCTTATAGATAAGGCAGAGCAAAACGTTCAAAGTAAGCCACAACAGTGGACTAAGCTTATTTGGGCAGTCGTTGCTCTATTGGTTGTTAGCTTGGTGATTTATAACAGGTTGAAGCGATAAAATATGGCAAACCTACAAGAAGAAGCTAGAGTAAAGGTCTCCGTGAATGGAGAAGAGGCTCGGAAGGAGCTGGAGATATTAGAAGTTACCCTTAAAGACCTGCGTGAAGAATTGCACAAGGCATCTGGTAAGGGTAAGGAATCCCTACGTAAAAGACTGCGTAAGGAAATAAAGAGTACCGAGCGTGATGTCAAACGCTTGAAAAAGGAGACCTACGATGTTGGAGAGGCGATGAAAACTTTAGATTCCGCCTCTCCTAAGGAGCTGCGAAAGACACTGTCTGCTATCAATAGGCAGCTAAATAGTGGTACCGTCAAGAGAAACTCGGATGAATGGAAAGAATTGACCAATAATGCACGGCTGGTGCGTGGTGAGCTTAGTAAAATATGGCAGGAGCAGAAAGCAGCTGAGCCTGCCATTACACGCTTTACAAACTCCATAAAGCAGAATTTCGCAGGTATACTAACCTCTCTGCTAGCTATTCGAGGCCTTGGACTGGGCGTGAATGAGTCTATTAGCACTTACACCTCGATAGAGGAGTCGTTAACGGATGTCCGTAAATATACAGACTTAACTAAGGCAGAGCTGGATGAGCTTCAATCGCGTTTCTCCAAAATGGATACACGCATTACGCGAGAGCAGTTAAATGCCCTAGCTGGAGAGGCTGGCCGCCTAGGCATTACAGGAGTAGAAGACATCTATGCCTTTGTCTACGCAGCAGACCAGTTGAATATGGCTCTTGGCGATGACCTTGGAGAGGAAGGTGTAAAAAACATAGGTAAGTTGGCTCTAATGTTTGGCGAAGATCAAGCAAAGGGATTGCAAGGAGCTATGCTAGCTACTGGTTCGGCCATTAACGAGGTAGCTCAGGCTAGTAGTGCGAGTGAACCTTACTTGGTAGAGTTTACCTCTCGATTAGGTGGGGTAGCCAAAACGGCCAATATATCCCAAGCAAACGTTATGGGTTTCGCATCGGTCTTAGACCAAAATATGCAGTCTGTAGAACGCTCCTCTACAGCTCTACAGAATGTTATTCTGCGCATGACTTCAGCTCCAGCTAAATTTGCAGAGATTGCTGGTGTAGAAGTTGGCCAGTTTACAGAGCTATTAAAAAATGATGCGAATGCTGCTCTTATCCAATTCTTAGAAGGCTTGCGAGGGTTGGGAGATTTAACGGATATATCTCCAGTGTTGAAAGACTTACAGCTATCAGGTTCAGGTATGGCTAGTACCTTGACTGTATTGGCCGGGAAGCTTGAAGATGTGCAAGAGGCGCAAAGCTTGGCCAACGACTCTTACGATAAAGGAACCTCTGTGCTAGAAGAAGCCGCCTTAGTCAACAACACTGCGCAGGCCCAACTGGATAAGCGCAAGAATGCCTTGCGTGAAGAAGCTGCCATAATTGGAGAAAAACTACTACCTGTGCGCTTGGCCGCTATGGATGGAAGTAAGCAAGCCATGCGATTAATCGGTATGACCGTTAAGTTCTTGTATGAGAATCGGACAGCTTTAATAACTCTAATTGCAGCGATTGGAGCATATAAATTGGCCGTACAAGCAGCAACTATACAGGCTAAAGGATTTGCTGGTGCAAAATACCTCTTAGCTACTGCTACTAATGCTTTCACAGGGAATTTAAAACGAGCTACTGTAGCCTTCAAGGCATTTACAAGAGCTACTAAAGCCAATCCATTTGGTGTATTGTTGGCTGCTATTGTTGCTGTAGTAGGTAGTATTAAATATCTAAACGAGCATTTGGGTCGTACTAACCAGCTCACACGAGATTTGGCTAAAATGAGCAGAAATGCAAATAGAGCTGTAGAGGAGGAGAAGACACAAATTGAAGCTTTATACAAAGTAGCCATTGATGACAATGCGGAAAAAGAAAAGCGGTTGGAGGCTATAAAAAAGCTCAATGAAATTAGTCCTGATTATCTTGGAGGCTTAGATTTAGAGACTATCAAAACAAAAAAAGCTACTGAAGCAATTCGTGCTTATACTCAAACCTTAACCAACCAAGAGCTAGCAAAAAGAGCTGTTAACTCCTTAGCAGATGTAAAAGAGGAGTATGAGAAATGGTTGAATGACATAAAAAGCTCTAAGTCAGGTAAGAGGGTTTATGAAGCCCCTGTAGAGGAGATGATGCAGTCTGTGCTCCACAGAGGACGAAAAGAGCAGATGATAAAGGAGGAAAAAGAGTTTCAAGAAAGAATTGAAGAGTGGACTAAAATAGTTGATAGCTATACTTCTAAGGCTCTTGAATCTAAGCCAAAAACCACCAAGGTTGACAAGAAAGACGCAGATGAGGAAGATGAAGATCCAATTATTCCAACTACAGACGCAACAGAGCTTAAAGAAAAAGAGCGATTAAAACAGATAGAGGAGTGGCTTAGCGTCGAGCGAGCTAAGGTAGCAGGTCATTATGCCAATGGATTAATTGATAAGGCTGAGTACGACAGCAAGGTGCAAGACTTAGACTTACAGGCTATGCAGGAGCGCATCGAGCTCTATGCTGAGGGCTCATCTGAACGCGCTAAGGAAGAGGAGAAACTCTTCCTAAAACAAGCAGAACTAAACGAAAAGTTAACTGCCCAGGATAGAAAGAGATTAGCTGCAGAGATGGAACTACGCAGAAGTCAGCTCGGCCAAGACTTTATAAATAATAAAGTAAGTTTGGAGAGCTACAACCAGCAGCTATTTAACATCGAGCTCGAATATCAGCAAAAGCTATCTAAAACCTATGAGCAAGGCTCCAAGGAGCGTGCCGATATTGAGAAGAAAATACAGGATATGCTGCTGAAAGATAAGCAGAGTAAGTTGCAAGAGTTCGAGCGCATGAAGTCGGCCTTATTAAAGCAGTACAGCAAATTGAGCGCTGATGAAACTCGTGATATGGAACTCCAAGCCCTTGACTATCTCCATGCGCAAAAACTACTATCAGAAGAGGAGTTTTTAAAAGCAAAAAAAGACCTAGAAGAGAAGTACAGAGAAGATGTAGCTACCAATTTTCTCGATACCGAAGAGGGCCAGCTGATTATCGAAAAGACTCAGTTCGGCTTAGCTCAGCTGCAAACTATCATGGGCGGATTTAACAACTATATGATGGCTGCTACTGATGCGCAGGTAGCTTCTGTAGAGCGTAAATATGAAGCTGAGATAAAAGCTGCAGGGAATAACCAGTTTAAGCTCCGAGAAATCGAAGAGCGGAAACAAAAGGAGATACAGAAGGTAAAAGCCAAGGCGGCCGATAAAGCTCTTATCTTCCAAATGGCCATGGCTATGGCACAGGCTGTGCAAGGTTCGATTAACGCCTATACCTCTACAGCTGCTATTCCTATTATCGGGCCTAAGCTTGCACCAATAGCAGCAGGTATTGCAATGGCTGCAGGAATGCTAAATGTAGCTGCGATAAAGAAGCAGCAGGCCGCCGCTAAGAAAGGTTTTGCTAAAGGTGGCTATACAGGTAGTGGTCGTTGGGATGAAGAAAAAGGAGTGGTGCACGCAGACGAGTTTGTGGCCAACAGACATGCGGTGAAGAACCCAGCCGTTCGACCTGTGCTCGACTTTATAGACACAGCACAGCGCAACAATACGATAGGTAGCATTACCGCAGAAGACATAAGCAGGCGACTCTATCCACAAATAGCTCCCGTAACTTCTGCCCCTGCAGGAGAGCCTAAGGCAGAAGGAGCAGCAGATGTGGTACATGCAGCCTTAAGCTTGGCCGAAGCCAGCCGCAAATTAACAGAGAGGCTTAATGAACCATTCCAAACGATTAATACGGTGGAAGGCGATTATGGTATAAAAAAGGCATTAAAAGATGCCAATAGTATCGAACGCATAAAGTCTAGATAAAATGATAACACAGCTATATGTAGATGGGCAACAAGTAGTTTTACCCAAGGAATTTAAAATTAAATTGATAAAGGAAAATCCTTACTTCACTAAAAGTGCGACTTATACAAGGGACATTAAACTATCTCTCAATTCGCTTGTAAATAAGCGCATATTCAAGAACCTAAACCGTATAGAAGTAACGAAGAGGGCGACTTCTTGGCCAGCCAGATTAAAGGTTGGCCAAGTGGTAGATATTAGTGGTCGAGTAGTCTTACGCGAGGTCAAAATCGACCAGGTAAATCTAATGTTTGTAGCTGATAATGCAGAGCTGAACTTCTTGGGAAAGCAGGGAGATGCCTACATCGACGAGCTGGAGTATGATAATTCAAAGCGAGTGGAATATCCCTTAGGCACGAAGTACTCTGAATTTAATCGAGAGGAGCAGACTATGCTTTGGGGAGCTTACGGAGCTATGGGTAAAAACTATAAAGGCGAGCAAAAGCCTGTAGAGTGGATATTTACTCCTGTAAAGAGTGCGTCAGACAATCAGCTAAAGAACAAGCTAGTAGCTATCCTTGGTTGGCGAGATGGAGAAACAAGAGGTTACACAAACTTTGCTTTTCCTCCAACACGCACACATCAAGAGTTTCTGTCTTCTAAATCGCCACAACCCTACTTTATCTATGCCTTAAAAACTGTACTCTCTAAATTTGGCTATGACCTCCACTTTAATGAGAAGGACTTTCCAATTTTTGAAAACCTTATCATCTGTCACTCTTCTGTTTTTGTGCGAAATTTGAACGATGTGTTGCCACACTGGACGTTAAATGAACTACTTACTGAGGTGGAGAATTTCTTAAACGTCGTTTTTCTAAAAAAAGGAAATACGCTCGAAATGTTGCCAGCTGCTAGTTTTTATGAAGATGTGGCTAGCACTACTTCCTTAAAGGTCATTGACGAGTACACCACAACGATAGAGGAAAATAATGGAGAGAATGATATTTCTGCGGCAAATCTAAGTTACGAATTGCGAGAAGTTGTTGATTTAGAGAGAGTGGATAATTCTCTTATTCACTCATTGCATAAAGTAGTAGCTACAACTATGAATGAATTGGAGAGCAAAAAAAATGCTATACCAATTGAAGAGAGATATTCTTACCTATATATATGTGGCAATAGGCACTTCATGTTAAAGCATGGTACTGGACACACAACTAGACCAGATGCAACAGGAGATCACTTCAAGGAGTTTAATCAATTACGAGATTTGACTAGGGACAAAGAGAATGAGAATGTTACAAGTTTAAAAATAGTTCCTGCTCCTTTAATATCACAAGAAGTTGAAGTGAACGAAAGGCCCATAACCATCGGTAAGCGATGGACGGCCAAGGTGTATATCCCTTACGTCGATGGGGTGCCTAACTTAGCCCCATCTGAAGGCGAAGAGACTCCAGCTGATTTAGAGACAATTTTAAATTCCGAAGCTCATACAGAATTCAAAAAAGACCTAATAGAAGTCGCTCTTGCTGACGTACAAAAAGGGAAAGACGGCTTTGGATATGTATATACAGATAATCTAATGCGAAGAAGAGCAGACTATCCAGTAACTTATTACGACTATCGAAAAGGGCAACCTGAATATCCTTACCCCTTGTATAAGTGCAGAGAAGAGAAATCACTGCGCTTACACGCTAGTGATTCGGATAAGCTAAGTATAGGTAGCTTGCACGACACCTCCATAAATATAGATAGGCAGGTGGAGCATAAGTTTAGATTTATAGCCAAGACTATACCCAACGTTCGAGATCTCTTCCTTATACGTAACCAGGAGTACGTGGCTAAGTCTATTGAGGTTGAAATCAAGCCAGATGGAATAAACCCTGTGCAGCAAATTATTCTGCATAAGAAACTGGAGAATTAGAACACCCCTTTGTAATTCTTAATAAGCTGGTTGGCTTCTTGGATATCCCGAGGAGTGTATATGTTTGTCATCTCGATAGAACTGTGTCTAGCTTGATCACGAACAGTAATAACATCATAACTGCGTAACATATTTGTAATACCCGTGTCTTTGAGAGAATAAAACTTATAAGTGTCAGGGAATCGTAATTTCTTGCGAACTGTTCGCAGCCAGTACTCCCTAAATTTACGCTCATTCACATAGTCTGCTCCTGGGCGAAATCTGTCAGAGAATAGGTAATAGTGCGTGGGATAACGGAATATCTGCAAATCGAGCATTAACTCGATCACATTGGCTGGGAGTGTTACAACTTCTGTTTTTCTGTTTTTTGAGATGCCACCTGAGACAGTAATCGTCTGTTGTTTTAAGGATATATCCCTTAACTTCAGCTGGCTCATTTCTTTCGGCCGAATTAAACAGTAGTGTATAATGTAGCAGGCCAGCAAGAAGTATTTATCCTCTTTGGCCAGGAAGCTTTTTAACCTAAGCAAGTCTGCATCTGCGATAATACGGCGATCGCTTTTCGGACCAGTACGCAGAGTCTGAATTCCTTCAGTTGGGCGAACCTTTACATAAAACCGCTCGACGAGCCATGCACTAAATATACCCAACCAGGTTAAGTAGTTATTACGTGTGCGAGGAGCACTATCTCTATCTATATAGATGTAGTTTAAAAATGCACTAACAAACTTGCGGTCAAACTGGTAAATGTATCGAATAGGTAAGGGAATACTCTTATTCCAAGCTCGAACAGCTTTCAATCGGTACAAGTAATCTTGGTGCGTCTTTGGCCGTAAAGAACCATCGGCCAACTGTTTGTCTAATAAATTAACATACTCATCGCAGACCTCATCCCAAGATTGATAAGCACGATTGCTCTCTGCGTCTACCCACGGATTCCAACCCGACTCCAAGCGCTTGGATAAACGAGATATTAAGCCTCCTGCATATTTGCGAAGCTCTGTTTTTTTATCTGATATGTGATTGATTTTAATGCGCTTACGTGCCATTTTACCTTTGGCTGGATCGTACGCGTAGAAATGAATGTACCAGTCTTTACCCTTGACTTTGGGCTCGTGCAATTTAGGATAAGTGAATTGTTTGATTTCGTCGAGGATGTTACTCTCTACTTGGTTGTAAGAATCAACTTTTTTAGACAACATTTTTTTTACATTCTTTCAAATTTGAAGAATGCATACGTTCATAAATTCAAACAAATATAGTTTGTCGCGGGATTGTCCCGCCTTATAACTAATTAGGGAGTTAACTCGCTGTTTTTTAGCTTGTTAACTCCCTAAGTGTTGCGGAGGCTAGATTCGAACTAACGACCTTTGGGTTATGAGCCCAACGAGCTACCACTGCTCCACTCCGCGATTTTGTATGCACAAAGATAATGCTTTACTTGGGATTATCATAATACTCTAGGTTTTATTATTCCGAGGATGTAATATAACTTGATCATATGAAGGAATCAAAATAGAGATTAAGCTTTACAGTCTATTGTCAAGGAATGAGTCTAGTTTCTTGTGCATGTTAGACTAACGCCAGCTGAGTTTATATCAGCACCCATAGGTGGGTTGTTTTTCTCCAAAGATATTTCAAGAGCCTCAATTTGATCAAAGTGTCTAAATAGAGCCTTTGCAAGTCTATAGACTACATGTTCTAGTAGTTTAGATGGTGTTCTCATTTCTTGTGCCAGAATAGAGTATACATCGGCATAACTTACCGTTAGAGCAACGTCATCAGTTTGAGCTGCTTCTACAAAGTTAACTTTCATTTTTAAATTAATAATGAATGTATTGCCTACTCTAGTTTCTTGACTTGCCACACCATGGAAAGCATGGAAACGCAAATCTTTTAATAGGATGTATGAGTCTTTTATCTTCATAAACTTATTGTCTGTGACTATAATGAACTAATATACGAATTATATTATTGAATTCGTCATTTGTAAGTATTTCTTCCAGATAGCAAGGGATGCGGTACTTCCACTTATTGTTGGGGTTGGAAGGTGTATTTATTTGTTCCTCTTCTGAATCTATTCGCTGGCTTAGTTGTTCATTTAAAGCCATCCAGTCCTGTATTGCTTGGATAGCTAATATAGAGTTTCCATTTAATTCTTGAGCGATAATAGTTTGATATACTTCTGGCAATGATTGTTCATCCAGTTTTTTGTTGTCTAAATACTCTTGTATTACTGCCTTATCTTGAGTTGTTTTCTTCCACCAAGCCCTTAATGTAGGCATATCGTGCGTGGAAAAAGACGATACAGAAAGATAGGGATAGGCTGAAGGAGTACCCATGTGTTTTCTTTCCTCCTTAGGCATCCGAGCAACCTCCAAGCTAAGAATTGACAACTCCTGCATGACTTCAGGCACAGACTTAGGTATCATACCCAGGTCTTCTCCACATACTAGCATATTAGTTGCTGAAAGTAGGCTAGGAAGTTTTTTGTACGCTTCTTCTTTCCAAAACTCATTGTGTCTTTCATAAAAGAAATGATTGTAGAGTCGGTCGTAAGCCTGCTGCTGTTGTTTAGATAGATTTAGATATTGGGAGGTGGATTGCCCGTTTATTCTTGGATGAAAGTGATTAGGATGATTACAATCTTCTACAAACAGAACGTTTTCGAAAAGACCAAGTAAGAAATCTTTCTCTTTATGATTCAATTTATTCGATGAAGCAAAGAAGCTAGCTAGCTTATGTTGTGTATTGTATTCTGTTTGGAATTTGAATGTTTTATCGCTTACATTATCAAAGAACTCTTCGATGATTTGTCCTGAAGCATCCCCAAAATGTTCTTTAAGCATGGACATATCAATATACGGCTGAGTGAACAATGCCTTCTTAAAGACAAAGCCAAACTCCTCTATTTCACGATATGAGAATGGTAAAGCAGGATCAAATTGGCCCATAATGCCTCGCGTGTATATTCTAGGTATACTCCAGATTCTAAAAAAACCTAGGATATGATCGATTCTGTATGCATCAAAAAATAGAGCCAAATATTCAAGTCTTTTTCTCCACCACCTGTAGCTGTCTTTAGCCATCTCCTGCCAGTTATAAGTAGGGAATGCCCAATTTTGTCCTAGCGTCGAAAAAGCATCAGGTGGAGCACCTGCTTGGCTGTTTAAATGAAATAGCTGGGGATACATCCAAGCATCTACACTATCTAGTCCTATCCCGATAGGCAAGTCACCTTTAAGTACGATTCCTTTCTGTCTGGCATAATCACTGGCATCCTTTAGTTGTCGGAACAAGTGGAACTGTATATACATATAAAACTGTATCTCCTCTTTATGCTTAGCAATAAGTTCTTTGCTGAGCTCCTTAGAGTAGGTCTTATATTTACCCCATGCTGATGTGTTGGCAGTTTGATACCTAGTTCTAAGATAACAATAGGCACTGTAGGGTAGTAACCACTCATTCTGATTCTGTACGAACTCCTTATAAGACGTATTTACTAGCGTAACTTTGCCAAACTTCTGATATAGTTCTTTCAAATAGAAAAGTTTCTTTTTCTGAACTGTAGGGAAGTCTACATCTTTATACTCGTTCAACTGACTCTGCAAGCTGAGGTACTCTTCTTTATACTTGGTTTCTAAAATACCTAGTTGTTCCAGATTAGCATATACAGGGTTTAGCGCAAAGACTGAGATACACCGATAGGGATAAGAGTCAGACCAAGATAAAGTCTGAGTCGTATCATTGACAGGTAATATTTGAATAATTTTTTGTTGGGTTTGAGCCGCCCAATCTACGGCTAGCTTCAGATCAGAAAACTCACCAATACCCCAGCTGTTTTTGCTTCTTAAGGAAAATACCGGTGTTGCAAATCCAGCAGCTCGCCAGCGTTTTTTTGAAAATATTGGAGTATGTACCTGTTTGATAAATCGGCTGTCTTTGCTAATATCTGAATGATTACAGACACGATTTGGACCTTCTTCCCATTCGATACTTGTATGATCGTTTTTATTTAAGCGTACAAACTTATACTCCAGCGTATCATCTATCGAACTAATGGGAATATTCTGCTGCCAGCAAGGAAAAGCTTTGTCACACATTAGTAGAGACTTATGAGGATCCCAATTACCGAGTACTTCGTGGTTGCCACAGATGGCAAGAACCTCATTGGCTTCAATTTGCGGAGCATGTACTTGGATAGCATAGTTGGAATATATGTCTTGTAGTGGAACGAAAGGAGGATTCCTTTTCATCCACACCTCTACAAAAGCAGAGCTGTACAGATGGGCAAAATTTGGTTTATCCATCCATATATCTTTTATTCTGTACTTAGTTGTTGTGGGGTTCTTGAGCAGAAGTTGGTGAGGAAGCTTGTCCCACTCTCTTCGGATAATCTTATTATTCTTACTAATGATGTAGTAGTATGTAAGGGTATATTGTTTACGATATGGAAGTATGAGTTCTACCTCCCATTGTTGACCATCTTTTGTAGTCAAAGGGATGGCCTCAGGCAGGTAAGCATATTCGGCAAAATTACCAATTAGAAATACTTCTTCGCCCCAGTTGGTTTTATACTCTATTGTAAAGTGAAGGTTCATAGTTAAGCTATCCTTAGTGTAATCTAGTACTCACTACAATATTAGATAATATATGAGTATAAACAGTTATATTCTACAATATAAAAGGAGGAAACTTGATTAAAGTTTCCTCCTTTTGCACTGTACTTATAGTATAGTTTATTTTATCCACATCGAGATGAGCCACAGGTAGTACAAATCAAACAACCTTCTTGGTAAATGAGTGTTTCATTTTTACAGTTAGGACATTTTGTTCCAGCAGCTTTAGTACCATTTTTTACATAGCGCTTAAGAGCTCTTTCTACTCCGTTTTTCCAGTTGTTGATACTCTCACTATCAAGCTGCATAGAGCTTACCAGTTTGACTACTTGATCAATAGGCATTCCCCATCTGAGTACACCTGAAATAAGCTTAGCGTAGTTCCAATACTCTTTGTTGAACTTTTCAGAAAGTCCCTCGACGGTGGTTTTATAGCCACGTTTGTTTTGGAATTGGAAATCGTAACGATTGTTACCCTCTGCATCTACATTCTTAATGATTTTTCCAGAGACTACACTTTTAGGAAGTGAGATGCCCTCATCATCATCTTGTAGACCTGTGAATATTTCGTAAGGTCTGCCTTCGTAAAGTCCTACAAAAGCCACCCACTTTTCTTTGTTATTCTGAAAGCGCACTACATCAGCTTCTAGTACTTTTGGACGCTTTACAACAGGGGGATTAGTACCCATAGATGCTAGGTCATCACTCAGCTGTTTGGATTCTTTCTTCTTTTTGTCATCGGTAGAAATTAGAACCCCTGAACGTGAACCATCTCTATATACTGTACATCCTTTGCAGCCAGCCTTCCATGCTTCCACATAAAGTTTGTTTACTAAATCTTCACTTACATCGTTAGGCAGGTTGATAGTTACGCTGATAGAGTGATCTACCCACTTTTGAATACGACCTTGCATCTTCACTTTCATCAACCAGTCTACATCATTAGATGTTGCTTTGTAGTAAGGTGATTCCTCAACTAATTTATCAATTTCTTCTTGGGTATAATGTTTTGCAGGGTCATATCCTTTTGCTTCCATCCAAGTAACAAACTTATGATGAAACACAATATACTCTTCGAAAGCATCTCCAGTTTCATCGACAAAGTCAATACGCACATTGGTATCATTAGGATTTACTTTTCTACGACGCTTGTAAACGGGTAAGAATACAGGCTCAATACCTGAAGTTGTTTGTGTCATTAAGCTAGTTGTTCCAGTTGGAGCAATAGTAAGACATGCAATGTTACGACGCCCGTGTTTTTTCATCTTCTCGTAAAGCTTAGGATCAGCTTTGCTTAGACGTTGGATGAATGGATTGTTTTTTTCACGCGCTGTATCGTAGATAGCAAAAGCACCTCTCTCGGCAGCCATATCTGCTGATGCATTATATGCTGCAAGAGCTATAGTTTGATGTACTTTTTCAGAGAAGTCTGTGGCCTCTTCTGTACCATAGCGTAAGTTTAAAGCAGCTAGCATATCGCCCTCAGCTGTAATTCCCACACCTGTACGTCTACCTTGGCCTGTTTTGTGGTAAATCTTTCTCCACAACTCTAGCTCGGTACGTTTAACATCATCTGTTTCAGGATCCTTCTCTATCTTTTCGATAATTGCCTCAATCTTTTCTAGCTCCAAGTCAATGATATCATCCATCACCCTTTGTGCTACAGCAACGTGTTTTTTAAAGAGTTCAAAATCAAACTCAGCTTTGTCGGTAAAAGGATGCTTTACGTAAGAGTAAAGGTTGATAGCGAGTAAGCGACAAGAATCGTAAGGACATAGAGGAATCTCGCCACAGGGGTTAGTAGAAACTGTACGGTAACCTAGGTCTGCATAACAATCGGGTACTGACTCGTTGATGATAGTATCCCAAAAAAGAACTCCTGGTTCGGCAGACTTCCATGCGTTATGCACAATTTTATTCCAAAGATTGACCGCATTAATCTCTTTTAGAGTAGTAGGCTTATCGGAATAAATAGGGTATTGTTGCTGATAGACTTCGTTCTTAACCACAGCATTCATGAAATCGTCGTCTATCTTCACCGATACATTGGCACCAGTAATTTTGCCTTCGGTCATCTTAGCATCAATAAAGGCTTCAGAGTCGGGATGCTTAATAGATACAGTAAGCATTAGAGCCCCACGTCTGCCGTCTTGAGCTACCTCACGTGTAGAGTTTGAATACCTCTCCATAAAAGGTACGATACCCGTCGATGTCAGTGCTGAGTTCTTGACAGGTGAACCTTTGGGACGTATGTGTGAAAGATCATGTCCTACACCCCCTCTACGTTTCATGAGTTGCACTTGTTCCTCATCCATTTTGATAATTCCGCCATAAGAGTCAGCAGGACCATCAGCACCAATCACAAAGCAGTTGGATAGGGATGCTACTTGGTAGTTATTACCTATTCCTGTCATTGGACTACCCTGAGGAACTATGTATTTAAATTGGTCTAAATATGAAAAAAGCTCTTCTGCAGAAAGAGGGTTGGGGTACTTCTTTTCAATACGGGCTAGCTCATTGGCAATACGCCAGTGCATGTCTGTGGGAGACTGCTCATATATGTTACCAAATGAGTCTTTTAAGGCGTACTTATTTACCCATACTCTGGCTGCAAGTTCATCACCTTTAAAGTACTTTAGTGATGCTTCAAAAGCCTCTTCATAAGAATAAGTTTTCATTTATAATTAGGTTAAATGTTTATTAACAAATGTCTGAATAAAGTTGTTATAATTGTTTTAATTTAGTCGCTTGCCTTGTTTTGTTTTAGCGTCATGCAAAGCTAGAAATCATTTTCAAAAAGAACAACTAAAATAAAGCCTTTATTTCAAAGTTATCGAATTAATTTCGTATATCTCTGGTAATAAGGAGTTTGAAAATATTTAACCTAATTGGAGTTGTCCAAAAAATAAATTAGGAAATAAGAATGATAAATAAAGTTTTTATTTGAATAGCCGCTGTATTAGGGCTGTATAAAGGAAAGTCGATGGAAAAAAGCAATTGTTAAAATTACTTTTGATGAAGGATTTCTTTTATTTTATCTACATCTTTCTTGTATGCCTTATCTACTTCACATTGATGTTTCACAGTCTTACAGGCATGCAAAACTGTGGAGTGATTTCTGTCCCCAATGAGCTTGCCAATTTTGGGTGTAGAATAGTCGGTATATTCTTTAGCAAGATACATGGCAATGTGTCTTGCTTGAACAATCTCTCTTTTACGAGATCTAGAGTGAATAAGCTTGGCATCAATATCAAAGTACTTAGTAGTAGCTTGAAGAATATTTTCAATGTTGATTGACTTCTTCTCCTCCTGTACTACTTTCTTGACGATGCGCTGTGTAAGGCTTAAGTCAATGTCTTTGTTGTAAATGGTGGAGTGAGCCATAATAGAAATAACTATACCCTCTAAGTCTCGAACACTATCATCTACATTTTCGGCAATGTAGCTTATTACCTCAGCAGGAAAATCTAAGCCATCGCGGTGAATCTTATTCCGTAAAATATCCTTGCGCAACTCAACAGAGGGTTTTTCTAGCTCAGCCACCATACCCCATTTAAAACGGGTAAGGAGTCGATCTTCCATTCCTTGCAAAAGTACAGGTGGCAAATCTGAGGTTAGAATCAATTGTTTACCATTTTGGTGCAAGTGATTAAAAATATGAAAGAAAGTATTTTGTGTTTTTACCACTCCAGCAAACTCTTGGATATCATCAATGATGAGCACATCTATCGTTTGGTAGAAGTTTATAAAATCATTGGTCGTATTGTTACGAACGGAGTCAGTGTACTGAATTTGGAAGAGGTGAGCCGATACATATAGAACCCGCTTCTCTGGAAAATTCTCTTTGATCCGTAAGCCAATAGCATTGGCCAAGTGCGTCTTTCCTACACCTGAATTTCCATGGATAAAGAAAGGATTAAAAACAGTTTTAGCCGGATTTTCAGCCACCGCCTCAGCCACACTTCTAGATAGCTTGTTGCTATCACCCTCGATGAATGTTTCAAAGGTGTAATTGGGGTTTAGACGTGGATCTAAATCCTGAATAGGTGCAGGCTGCTGTGTGGGCTGCGAGCCAGTTGGAGTTTGTGTATGTGTTCTAGTTTGTGCTGCTGGGTAGTTACCTCGTACTGCAGTGGAACGGTTAGTCGCTTCTAAATTTACAGTGGCGCTGGCACTTCTATCTACCAAAACATTATACATGAGTTTAGCTCCATCGCCCACCACTTGATAAAGTGTATGACGAAGTAAGTCAACAAACTTCTCTTCCAAAAATTCATAGAAAAATTGGCTAGGAACTTGTATAACTAAGGTTTTATCCTCAAACTTTAAGGGGATAATAGGGGCAAACCACGTACTGTATGTCGACTCTGCAACATTGTCTTTGATGATCTTAAGACAATCTTCCCAAAGCTCAACATGAATTGGTTTATTCATATAGGCTTAGCGCATTTAAAAATTAAAACAACTATAATATATACAAAATTGATAATCTTATTTGAGATAAACAAATGTATTTTTTCTTGGAAAATCAATCGAAAATACAAGCAGCCCAGTAGTCTCTTTTTTAGGCTAAAAAATAACATTACTGAAGATGTTTTATAGCATATACCTACTCACAATAGATTGAAACATAAAAGATTAACCCAAATGTTTTTCTTAGCTTTTATCGAAGGTTAAAGAATCTAAATAGGTCAAACTACAGCTACTTTAAATATAGCAATCTTTTTCAAGAAGTTGTGTGAACTCTACCTTATTAAGTATAAGCTATTTTTTCTTTTTTCCAAATACCGAGAAGTGAACGTATCGCTTTGGATTCTCTTTAATATCCTCTAAGAGTTTTGCTGCATGCTCACCTGTTTCGGTAAGGCGCTTGTATAAAGTTGAATCATTTAAGAATAGCCCAAGAGTGTTATCCTTCCGGTTCAGTTTTTGTGTGAGTAAGTTGATATTTGAAATTGCATCATCAATTTTAGATTGAGTTTCACTAAACTCAATCTGAGCAAGAGACTCACTTACCTGTACAAAGTTATCACCGATGGTATTCATCTTTTGAGTGAGCTGAGGTATATCGTTGCTCATTAGCTGGCTTAGCGCAGTAGTGGCTACTTCTAAGTTCTTACTACTTTGATTAACAGAGTTTAGTGTTTCGGCCAGTGCCGGTTCGTTTAGAAGAGTATTTATTGATCCTAGTATGGAGTCTAGCTTGGGCAGAAGTTCGGCCACATCGGGCATCATTTTTGATACTTCTCCCATAATACCCTCTTGAAGTGAGCCTGGGATAGTATCGCCTACAGCATAACTTTCTCGCGGGTTATTCGCCAATAAAAGGTTCATCTTCACCCCACCCATCAATTCTGGCACAAGTTCTCCTTGGCTTCCTTTGGGGACACGTAGGTCTGTATCAAACTCTACCTCCACAATTACGTTCTCAGGTTTTTTATAGTCGTAGTTAATTTCACGCACAATACCCACCTTAAAGCCATCTGCAAATACAGGACTGGATTTGGCTAGTCCATTAACATCCTTAAATGCTACATACATGTAGCTTGATGGTTTAAACATATCAACGCCTTTCAGGTAATTGATGCCATAGATTAAACAGAAAAGTGCTAGGATGCTAGCTAAACCTATTTTTACTTCTTTAGTAAAGAACCTCATTCATCTAATTTTAGTGTATTCTTTTGCTCAAATCCATTTAGTGGAGTTTGAAATATCAGCTTACAAATTTAGCATAAAAAGGATAAATTAGAGTACAAATTGGAAGTTTTACCTTTTTGGCCCTTTGAAAACAGCTGAATAAGGCATCTAAATAAGGCAGGGATGTAAGGGCTAAAGGTCCCTGACAAAGGAGGCAAAGGTCCCTGAAAGAGCAAGCCTCTGTCAGGGACCTTTTAAATTGGGCTTATTCTTATACTATAAGTATAGTTTTAACTTGATGCCTGCCTTTAGCCAAAACCCAGGTTGAGGTACGCTACCCAAATCAAAGTAAGTTTTATCAAGCAAGTTATTAGCCTCTACATAAATCAAATATTTTTTTTCAGACCACTGTGCTCTTACATCTAGTAGAGCATAAGAAGGGTAGGGTCTTAATTCGCCATTCGTCTTATCTGGATTGCTGTAATCCAAGTAATCACCCATGCGGTCCTGCCACCTAAATGACCAGTTTAGTCTTAACTTGTTGGTGAAAAGTTGGTGTTGCAGCTGAGTAGTGAATTTATGTCTAAGATAATTCAAAGCATAACTCGATTTGTAGATTTCTACCGCATCTTTTCTTTTTTGAGAAATATAGCTGTAAGCAAACTGCACACTTTTTAGCCAAGACTCTTCTCCTAACCAAGTATCAAAATGGATACGTGTATTGGTTTCAAAACCTCTGTTGTCGAGCTTAAAGTTGGCAGAATGATAGTTGTCATCCTCTCCATACATCACCCAGTCTATCATGCGCTTGCCTTTGTGATAAAACAGGCTCAAGTCAGTTTGTATGATAGGTCTACTATACTTGATTCCCAGAGAAAAGGCTTGTGTTTCTTCGGGTTGTAGTCCTATATTTCCCTCTTGTGCAGGGTTTTTATAATAGAGGTCTGTAAAAGTAGGCATACGCAAGGCTTTGTTCCAAGATGCAAATAGTTTCCAGTCAGTATGAGGTCTATAAGCTAAGTCAAGGCCTGGGTAGAAACTATATTTATGGTCAAGCCAGGTGTTTAGATTGGCCAACACACCTAGTGAAGCACTAAATTTGTTTAGTACAAGTGTCTGTTCTAAATAGTAGGCAATATTGGTGCGGTTGTCTTTCTTAGTATAGTAAAGTTCTTTTTTACCAGGTATCTTCACCTCTTGTCCTTCCTGTAGCGGTTTGCCTAAGTTAGTACTCAAGATACCCTCGTTTCGCAGCTCCATACCAAAGGCTGTCTTGCCAAGAAACGAGTGAAAGTAAGCATTAAGATTGGCACCATACACATCGGTACGATTGAAGTTTTCAAACTGAGGTGAACCCTTTGTCAATTGAAAATTATCATAGCCTCTGTTCCAGTATACTGTAGGTGCAAACACAAACCATCCTTTAGTCTGAGCCTGAATAGCTCCTAAGTATCTGCGTGTCTTTTCATATTGATTGGGAAACTTGGCCGAGTAAAAAGTATTTGCCCCAAACTTCTGATCGCTATAACCCAATTGCCAATTGACATCCACTTCTTTTGAGGAGAAAAGTCCACTATAAAAGCCCTTGAGTGTTTGGAAGTCACTATTGCTCGTGGCTCCATCACTTCGATTGTACTGGCTTGACAGCTGATGTGTAAACTGCCTGTTGGAGTAATTGCCTCGCACACCAGTACCCAAGAGACCATAAGCACCTGTAAGTAGGTTGGCCTCGATGTGGCTCTGGCGTTCCTTTTTAGTAATAATATTGATTGCTCCATTGAATGCAGAGGTCCCAAATACACGAGCTGCTGGTCCTTCTAAGATTTCGATGCGCTCAATGTCCTCTAGGGAGACAGGGAAGTCGGCGCTAAGATGTCCTGATTGTGGACTGCTGATGTTTACGCCGTTTAATAGAAGAGTAATCTGATCGAATGTACCCCCACGAATAGAGATATCGGTTTGTATTCCGAATTCGCCACGTTGGCGAACATCCACACCTACTGCATATTTAAGTAGGTCATTGATACTGTGTACTGCAGCAGCTTGTATATCAGGCTGTGTAAGTACAGTTACCAGGCGCGCCGACTCAGCTTGAGTGAGTGGGACACGGCTAGCTGTGACCTCGATTTCTTCGAGCTCATACGAGTTTATTTGCTCTTTGGTAGCCTTGTTTTGAGAGAAAGCAACTTCAGGATTAGCAAAGGTCAAGGTTGAAACTGCTAATACACCGATGTTTACATTTCTTTTCAAGCTACTAAAAACAGCGAAACCCTTATGGCTGAATCGTTTCCAACGAGTCACGTAGCCATTTGCTAACTTGTTTTTGTGCATTTTATAAAAATTTTGAAATAAAACAGGACAAATATAGGGCTTATAAAACATTAATTGTCTAATATTGAATTCTAAAACAATCACTTGATGTTAAGATTTATAAAGAATTGGACCCTTCCTATTGCGATGGTGGTAGGGATTATCGGCTATCCCTTATTCTTGGCCATAGAGTTTATCACCCCTTACCTTATTTTTTTCATGCTCCTGCTCACCTTTTCTAAGGTGCCTATTGGAGAAATCAAAATTAGAGCTCATCACTTAGTTATGCTAGGCATACAGCTTGTAGGCTCCATATTGGTCTATTATGCTTTAGTCCCTTTCAATTCGATTTTAGCTCAAGCGGGTATGGTTTGCTTTATTTGTCCCACTGCTACAGCCGCTGCTGTTATCACCGCCAAGCTAGATGGGAATATGAATAGTGTAACGGCATATACCTTATTAAGTAATACAACAGCAGCTTTAGCCATACCTCTGTTGTTTTCTTTTGTTCAAGATACGCCCACTTTGGGGTTTGCCCAAGGTGCTTTACTCATCTTTTACAAGGTATTTCCTCTCTTATTTGGTCCTTTTCTTACTGCATGGCTGGTTGCTAGGTATGTTCCTAAGCTCCACTTTATATTAGTAAATAAAACCGACTTTGCTTTTTATATGTGGGCTGTATCTCTATCTATTGCTATTGCCAAAACGATAGAGGCCTTGCGAGAATACGAGATCAGTTGGGCTTTGTTGATAGGGATTACACTGGTCGCCTTAGGGGTTTGTTTTATGCAGTTCTTTGTGGGTAAAACTATAGGTACAAAGCATGGAGAACGTATTGCCTGTGGACAATCTCTAGGACAGAAAAACACAATTTTAGCGATATGGATGGCATACACCTACTTAAACCCTTTGGTAACGATAGGACCAGGTGCTTATATCTTTTTTCAGAACGGGTTTAATGCCTATCAGCTGGAAGTGCATCGGCGTAAAAAAGAAAAAGAGCTTGCAGAAGCTTAGCTTATCACTTTTTAAAGTTAAACTTGTAGCTTATTATAAGGAATAGAAAGACATGAATCCATTAAAGATTATTGATAAGTACTATCAGAATCAAGAAGAATTGAAAGCGTTGCTTATAGACCATAGTCAATCGGTTACTGACAAAGCTTTGGCCCTAGCTAGCTTACATCCCGAACTCAAGCTGGATCAGCAGTTTATTTATGAGGCAGCTATGCTGCATGATATTGGTATTTTCTTAACACATGCGCCTGCTATACTGTGCTTTGGTGATCAGCCCTATATTGCACATGGCTATTTAGGCGCCGACTTGCTACGTCAAGCAGGTTATCCTAAGCACGCTAGAGTTTGTGAACGGCACACAGGTACTGGCTTGAGTTTATCTCAAATAACTCAACAAAAATTACCGCTTCCACATAGAGATATGCAGCCAGAGAGCTTAGAGGAACAGCTAATCTGTTTTGCAGATAGCTTTTACTCAAAGACTCATTTGGGCCAGGAGAAGTGTGTAGAGGATATTCGCCAGAAGCTCCAAAGATTTGGACAAGAGGGAGTTGAAAAGTTTGATCATTGGTGTCGCTTATTCTTGTAGTTAATAAAAAACATTAAATGGAGGCTTTCTTAAAGTTAATCACTCAGGAATATGTAATTTTGCAATTAAAGTGTAATTTTGTAGGCCAATGAAGCCACATAAAGCGAAGTATCTATTATATGGATTTATATTCTTCTTTATGTTCCTTCCCATACTACTGATGGGTAAAGGTCGTAAGAGAAGTCCTATCCTCCCCAAACCAATATCCAAAGAGTTCTTACGAACTGACTCCTTGGGTACAGATTCTGTATCCTCTCCTAGAGGCACTACAGCTCCAGATTCTTTGGTTACTGATTCTCTTTTAACTGACTCCCTGATTCAGAAAAAAAAGGAGCCCATCGATGCTCCCGTGGAGTTTGAATCATCAGATTCTATTGTTTATGAATTTGGAGGTTTGGCCCATCTTTATGGAAGTAGTAAGGTTACTTACGAACAAATAGAGCTAGATGCAGATCTAATCACCATGAACCTAGATAGTAGTAATGTGTATGCGCGTGGACTAGTAGACTCCTTAGGCGGACAAACCAATACAGTATTTAAGGATGGTGAGAGTAGTTATGATACAAAAGGCATTCGCTATAACTTCAAGACAGAGAAGGGCTTTATTACCAATATTGTAACTCAGCAAGGTGAAGGTTATGTGACTAGCTATCAGGCAAAAAAAGGAAGTGGAGACGAGTTCTTTATGCAGAATGGGCGCTACACGACTTGTGATCGTCATGACCATCCACACTTTTATATGCAGCTAACACGAGCGAAAGTGCGTCCTAAGAAGAACGTAGTGACAGGGCCAGCATACTTGGTCGTAGAAGATGTACCTCTACCCATTGCTGTACCTTTCTTTTTCTTTCCTTTTTCGAGCAGTTATTCTTCTGGTTTTATCTTGCCTTCTTATATGGATGATTACAGTCGTGGGTTTGGACTCTCGGGTGGAGGTTACTACTTTGCGATTAGTGATATGATGGACCTAAAGCTACTGACAGATGTCTTTACTAAAGGGTCTTGGGCCATACGTGCTCAAACGAACTACAACAGACGTTATAAGTATTCGGGTAATCTAATGGCAGACTATCAGGTGACCAAAACAGGTGATAAAGGTCTTGATGATTATATGGTAGCCAAAGACTTCAAAATAGTTTGGTCGCATCGTCAGGATCCTAAAGCAAGTCCGAATAGCTCCTTCTCAGCTAGTGTAAACTTTGCAACAAGTAGTTATGAGCGTTCTAACATAAACAACTTATACAACTCAAATCTACTTACTCAAAATACCAAGACTTCAAGTGTTAACTACACCCGTAGCTTTCCTGATCAGAAACTAACTTTGTCAAGTACCTTCAATATAGCTCAGACAACTCGAGATTCATCGGTTGCCATCACTCTACCAGATTTGAATATCAGTTTAAGTCGTGTTTTCCCATTCAAACGTAAAAAAGCAGCAGGTGAAGAACGTTGGTATGAGAAGATATCCTTGAGTTATACAGGACGTTTTAGTAATACTCTTAAGACTAAGGATGATATGATTTTTAAGTCTAATCTAAAGACCGATTGGGAAAATGCAATGAATCATAACATACCTATTAGTGCAACATTTACTTTATTTAAGTACTTTAATATTACTCCTTCTTTCAATTATAGAGAGCGTTGGTACACCCGTAAGGTGATGCGTGAGTATGATCCTGTAAGAGGACAACTAATGCCCACAGACACTGTTTATGGGTTTAACAGGGTATATGATTACAACGCGAGTTTGGGCTTAAGTACTAAGGTGTATGGACGCTATCGCCCTCTTTTTATGAAGAAAAAGGAGATTGATATTCGCCACGTCATTACACCTCAGGTTACCATTAGTGCAGCTCCCGATTTTGGTGCATCACGCTATGGCTATTACGAAAAATACACAGACAATCGTGGTGAAGAACAATATTACTCTCCTTATCAAGGCCAAATGTTTGGTGTGCCAGGAAGAGGAAAACAAGGAAACATCTCCTTCGACTTATCGAATAACTTAGAGATGAAGTACCGAGATAGAAATGACTCGGTGCGTAAGGTAAGCTTGATTGATGAGTTGGGAGGAAGTATCTCATACAATGCAGCTGCAGAGACTAAACGCTGGAGTGATTTGAGCTTTAGGTTACGACTCAAATTATCTAAGAACTATACGCTAAACATGAACACTCAGTTTGCTACTTATGCCTACCAGTTTGATGAAAATGGAAGGGTTTATGTGGGAGATAAAACAGAGTGGTCGTATGGTCGATTTGGTCGATTCAGAGGCTGGGGATCTTCTTTTAGCTATACTTTTGATAATAACAGTTGGAAAAAGTGGTTTGGAAAGAAAGAGGAGGACTCCAACGACAAGAGTAAAGCAGAGGGCTCAGACTTAGCTCATGAAGAAGGAGATGGGACAGAAAAAAAGAAGAAAAAAGTAAAACCAAAAGTGAGTTCTGATGGTTATCAAGCTTTTAGTATGCCCTGGTCTGTCAATATCAATTACTCTTTCAATATTTCTGAAGATACAGGAGGCATGGATCCTAAAAAGATAAATCCAAAGACGATGCGTTTCCCCTATAAGTACACGCATAACATCAATGCTTCTGGTAATCTTCGCCTTTCTAATAAGTGGGCATTTAACTTCACGACAGGCTATGACTTTGAGGCCAAAAAAGTAACACAGACCTCGTGCAACATCACACGTGATCTGCATTGCTTCAGTATGACAGCCAGCTTCTCACCATTTGGTGTTTGGAAGTATTACAACTTTACGATTCGAGCAAACGCAAGTATGTTGCAAGACTTGAAATGGGAGCAACGTAGCCAGACCCAGAGTAATATCGAGTGGTACTAAATCCACACTACCCATTTAGTTTTACTTCTTGTATGCACTGGAGCTGAACTGGGGTGGGAGATACGACATCTTGCCAGCAGTTTATGATAAATTGTAATTGGAAAGGCCAGGGAGGTAAGCCGATAGGAATACTTTGCACCACCTCTACTTGTACAGGGGCTACTCCTGCTTGTATTAAATCAATAGCCCGAGCAGCCTGGTAAGATAAGTCCACTATTCTTTTAGAGTGGTAGGGGCCTCTGTCATTGACTACGACTTGGACAGATTTTCCGTTATTAAGATTTTTTACTTGGAGTAGTGTGCCAAAAGGTAAGCTTCGGTGTGCACAGCTATACTTTTGCTTGTCATAAAGCTCTCCACTAGCCGTTTTTCGACCATGAAAACGATGGTTATAATAAGAAGCACTACCCACCTCCTTGTGTGCAAGTAGATGGGCAGTACAGATATAAAAAGTAATGAGTAAGCTTACTACTTTTTTCATTTTCTTTTAATCTATAGAATACCTTGGCCTAGCATAGCTCTAGCCACTTTCATAAAGCCAGCTATGTTGGCTCCTTTTACATAGTTGATGTACTCGTCTTCTTGTCCATACCTTAGACATTGCTGATGTATGCCAGACATGATTTGATGGAGTTGTTTATCTACCTCTTCTGCTGTCCAGTTTAAGTGAAGTGCATTTTGCGACATTTCTAGTCCAGATGCAGAAACTCCACCCGCATTGACAGCTTTACCAGGAGCAAAGCTTATCTTATGTGCTAAGAAAGCATCAACAGCCTCTGCCGTACACCCCATATTCGATACTTCAGCTACATAATGTACGCCATTAGCTATAAGCTGTTGTGCATCTTCTTTATTTAGTTCATTTTGTGTAGCGCAAGGCATAGCTATATCTACTTTGACATTCCAGGGCTTTTTCCCAGGATAGAAGGTAGCTGATGGGTATCTCTTAGCATAAGGTGCGACTACATCATTACCTGAAGCTCGGAGTTCAAGCATGTAGTTTATTTTATCACCTGAGATTCCTTCGGGATCTAGGATGTATCCATCTGGGCCTGATATGGTGACTACTTTAGCACCCAGTTCACTTGCTTTAGACACAGCTCCCCAAGCTACATTGCCAAAGCCTGATATAGCTACCGTTTTACCAGCCAATTGATCTCCTTTAGTTGCCAACATTTGGTTGACAAAGTAGAGAGCTCCATAACCTGTAGCTTCAGGACGAATAAGAGAACCACCGAAGGATAGGTCTTTACCCGTAAAGGTACCTGTACATTCGTTAGTTAATTTTTTATACATGCCATACATATAACCCACTTCGCGAGCTCCCACGCCAATATCTCCGGCAGGAACATCTGTGTCAGGCCCTAGGTGTTTCCATAGCTCTAGCATGAAGGCTTGGCAAAAGCGCATAATTTCTGCATCACTCTTTCCTTTGGGGCAAAAATCAGATCCTCCTTTGGCTCCACCCATAGGGAGTGTAGTTAGTGCATTCTTTAGGGTTTGCTCAAAACCTAAGAACTTAAGGATAGATAGATTGACTGAGGGATGGAAGCGAATGCCTCCCTTGTAAGGACCTATAGCGTTATTGAATTGCACACGATATCCAATATTTACTTGAGGAGTACCTTTATCATCTATCCAAGTAACTTTAAAAGTGAAAATACGATCGGGTTCTACAAGCCGTTCTATGATTTTAGCTTTTTCAAATTCAGGGTGTTGGTTGTACACTTCCTCGATAGACTGCAAAACTTCTTTGACGGCTTGATGGTACTCTGGTTCTCCAGGGTGTCTCTTGGCTAAGTTGTCTATAAACTGCTTAATATTCATAGTTCTTCTTTTATAGGTTAATGTATTCTTGAAATTATAAATCTTATGCCAAAGAGCGGCGAATAAAGAGTTAAAAGTTCAAGAATACATTCATTCTATGTTTAGTCTTAATTGAAGCTGGGGTTCATTCCTAAGTTATACATAATAAAACCATAGGTGTCGGCTTGCTCTTCTAGTCTTTTGCTCATAGGCTTGCCTGCACCATGACCAGCATCTGCGTCAATACGAATGAGTGTTGGGTTGGTACCGTCATTGCACTCTTGCAAACGTGCTGCATACTTGAATGAGTGTGCCGGTACTACTCGGTCGTCGTGATCAGCTGTAGTAACTAGGGTTGCGGGGTATGCTGTGTTTGGCTTGAGGTTGTGTAAGGGAGAGTAGGCATAGAGGTATTCAAACATCTCTTGGCTATCTTCACTTGTGCCGTAGTCACTCGCCCAGTTCCAACCAATGGTAAATTTATGGTAGCGCAGCATATCCATCACTCCTACCTGAGGTATAGCGGCCCCAAACAGCTCAGGACGTTGATTCATACAAGCACCTACAAGTAGGCCACCATTAGAGCCTCCTACAATAGCTATTTTTTGGGGCGCGGTGTAATTTTCATGAATTAAGTACTCTGCTGCTCCAATAAAGTCATCAAAAACATTTTGCTTGTTCATTTGTGTACCAGCGATGTGCCACTCTTCTCCATATTCTCCTCCTCCTCGGAGTGTAACTTGGGCATAGATACCTCCATTTTCAAGGAATGGAATGCGTGATGGTGCAAAGCTTGGGTTGAGGCTGATATTAAAACCTCCATAACCGTAAAGATAAACAGGGTTAGAGCCATCCATCTTTAATCCTTTCTTGTGTGTTAAGAACATGGGGATTTGGGTTCCATCCTTACTGGAGAAGAACACCTGATAGCTTTCATACTCGTCGGGCTCGAAGTTTACCTTAGGTGTATTGTATAAGGTGTATTTGTTTTGCGCAATGTCATATTTATAGACTGAAGCAGGGACAGTGAAGGAGGTAAATGTCATAAAGCATTCAGCTTCTTTCTTTGTACCACTAAAGCTAGCTGTACCAACTGCAGGTAGCCTTACTTCTTGAAGTAGTGTGCCATCTAGTTTGTAGATCAGAGGATGGCTGGAAGCATCTTTGTTGTAATTCACAAAGAGCTTATGATCAATGATCGATACATCTGCTATTACTGCCTCAGAGTTTGGAATTAATTCTTTCCAATGTTCTAAGTTAGCTTGTTTTACATCAGCTACCATAATACGATAGTTAGGTGCTTGGTAATTGGTCAAGATATAGATTTGATTGTCTATAACGTCAATAGGGTAGTAGGTGTAATCAAAGTTGGTTGCAAGTTTTTGAATGGGGCTGTCTTTTTGTGTCAAGTCTTTCATGAAAAGGGCATTGCCTCTTCCTGCTCCTGATTCATAGATAAATAAAATAGTTTCGTCTTCACTTACACTAGCCGAATAAAAGCGAAGGGGTTCGTCTTTGTTTTCAAAAACAAGCTGGTCCTCTTCTTGCTTTGTGCCTAGTTTGTGATAGTAGATTCTATGATTTTCGTTTTTACTCGAATATTCAGCTCCTTGAGTTGGAGCGTCGTAAGCGCTGTAGTAAAAACCATCCCCACACCAATCAGCTCCAGTAAACTTAGCCCACACAATGTGATCATCAAGGAGCTCTTGAGTAGCTGTGTCCATTACATAAATTTCGGTCCAGTCCGAGCCACTTCTTGAAATGGTATAGGCTGTGTACTTCCCGTCTTTAGAAAAGCTTATACCCGTTAAAGCTACTGTTCCATCGGTCGAAAGCTTATTAGGATCAAGAAATACTTTAGCTTCTCCATCTAGTGTATCTTGCACATAAAGTACGTCTTGATTTTGTAAGCCATCATTTTTATAAAAGTAGTATTTTCCATGACGTTTAAAGGGGGCCCCTACTTTTTCATAATTTGATAGATTGCTTAGACGCTCTAGCAAAGCTTTACGAAATGGGATTTGAGCCAGATAGGCATCAGTTACTTTGTTTTGTTCTTTAACCCAGGCTTTTGTTTCGTCCGACCGATCGTCTTCTAACCAACGGTATGGGTCTGCTACTTGAGTGCCGAAGTAATCATCTACGACATCTACTTTTTTGGTCTGTGGGTAAGGTGATTTTGAACCACAAGCTGTTAGCATAGTACTCACAATTAATAATAATAATGTTGTTTTTTTCATTGAAATAGAGCTGTTTTAATATATTAATGACAGGGTTTTAATCTAAGTTAGTGTACAAAATTAAGCAAAACAAGCTTAGCTTATAGCTAGAACCCGTATATTTGTAATATAGCTAAAATACAGCAGAGATGGAATTAAACTCTTTTTATAAAAAAATGGATGAATGGAGTGCTGCGGGCATTCCTTATTTATTTATAATCGATTTTGAAAAGCAAAAACCTATACTCAAACGGCTCTCAGAGCTAGATAATAAAGAAGCAGCGATTTGGTATTCTTTTCCAATGATGAGCAACAAAGATATCTGGGCTACTACTGGCGATAGACTTACAAATCTTAAGTTAGCTAAGCAAGCTCAGGATTTTGAGCTATACCATGAGAAGTTTGAACGAGCTCAGCAGTTATTTCAAGAGAAGGGAGTTCGTGTAATCAACCTTACGATGCCTACTGCTGTGCATTTGCCAGCATCTATGGAAACTATATTTCAAGAGGCAGAGGCCAAGTACAAAATTCTTTATAAAAATCACTTTGTTTGTTGCACGCCCGAAATATTTGTTCGCATAGATAAGAATGGTATTATTCGTTCTTACCCTATGAAAGGGACTATAGATGCGAATATTCCCAATGCTGAGGAACTCATACTAAAGAACCCAAAAGAAGAAAGGGAGCACAGATCTACAGTAGAGCAGCTTATTGCTGATTTAAGTGTGGTGTCTAGTAAAGTTACTGTACCTCGTTATCGATACATTGATCGCTTACATACCACTGACAAGGATCTCCTACAAGTAAGCTCGGAAGTGAGGGGGGAGCTTAAAGATAAGTATAAACGTGCTTATGGAAGTTTACTTGATTGCATCCTTCCCGCAGGTTCGATTGTAGGTGCACCTAGAGACAAAGCCTTGGCAGTTATCAAGGAGGTGGAAGGATACACTCGATCTTATTATACAGGAGTGTGTGGGCTGTTTGATGGGGAAACCTTAGATAGCTGCGTGTTGATTCGTATTATAGAACAAGAAGAGGATGGCTTTTTCTATAAAAGTGGTGGAGGCATTACAGCTGATAGTACGGCTGAATCTGAGTATCGTGAATTAATAGATAAGATCTATGTGCCATTGGCTTGAGTCTATTGCACTTCAAGGGGGTAGTATACTTCACTTGGATTACCATCAAGCTAGGATGGATTATACCCTGAGCCTGCATAAGAGTAGTGCTGTGCTTAGGCTTGAGCAACTGCTGTCTACTATATCTTTGCCCTCAGAAGGCTTGTACAAAGTTAGAGTAGTTTATAATGTGAAGGGTTTTGTAGATGTGAGTTGGCAGCCCTATCGGCCCAAGCAATGGAGTTCTTTTGAGTTGGTTGAAGCTGCAGATCTAGACTACGCTACTAAAAAACTAGATCGAGCTTGTTTTGACCACTTGAAGAGCAAAGCTTCTAAGGAAGAGTTGATTCTAACCCAGCAAGGCCTTGTTACGGATACAACTTACTCTAATTTGGTTTTCTTAAGGGAGGGTCTGTGGTTTACGCCATCTAGCTATTTACTTAAGGGCACACAGCGGCAGTTTTTGCTGGATCATAAACAAATAAAAGAGACTAGAATCACGCAAGATGATTTAGCCTCTTTTACTCATTTTAAATTGATTAATGCAATGATGCCTTTCTCTACAGCATTCACTTATCCTATAACTTTAATTCGAGTGAGTGAACGCTCATTTTCTTCTTCTTGTTATGGACTGATAGATGGGAATAAAGATTAATACTGTAGCCATAGCTAGTGATAAAATAGTTATTCCATCTAGTTGTGGGGTACCACTAATAACTAAGGTACAGAGTATAGCCCACAGCAGTAGTATACATACAATTTGGAAGTTAGTTAAAGGCTTTCTCTTTTTCATTTCTTACTTTTTTCGATCATAGCATCAATAACAGCAACAGCCGTTGTATTTACAATATCTCTAACAGATGACTCGAGGTCTGTAAAGTGAATTGGCTTATTTAATCCCATCTGGATTGGTCCAATAATCTCTGCATCTGTCATGCCTTGCAAGAGCTGGTAAGCTGAGTTAGCAGAGCTAAGATTAGGGAATATAAAGGTGTTTACATCCTTACCCTTTAGGCGATTGAAAGGATACTTCTCGTCTCTTAGCTTACTATTGAGTGCAAAGTTTACTTGCATTTCACCATCGATAAGAATATCTGGATGGTATTTGTGTAAGTGTTTTACGGCATTGTGTGTTTGCTCTGGGCTACCTCCTGTATCTGCTCCAAAGTTGGAGAAGCTTATCATAGCCATTACAGGATCGTAATTAAATGTTTTTACTGTATTTTCAGCCAGTAGAGCAATGTCTATTAGGCTGTCGGAGCCAGGTAAGCGGTTGATTAAAGTGTCGGCTAAGAAGTATGTACCTTTCTTACTGTTTAAGATATGCATGGTTCCAAAGTGCTTGTAACCATTGCGAATACCAATGACTTCCTTAGCTACTTTTATTGTTTCGCTGTACTTAGAATAGACACCTGTGATAAACGCATCTGCATCCCCTGTTTCTACCATCATCATACCAAAGTAGTTACGGTCAAACATTTTATCATTGGCTTCGTCAAAGGTCATTCCTTCACGTGCTCGTTTTTCGGCTAATATCTTTGCGTATTTTTCACGGCGATTTTCTTCTGTATCACTTCTTAGGTTGATAAGTTCTATGCCTTTAAGTGATAAGTCTAAGTTGTGTGCTAAGCGAGTGATGTGGTCTGTATTTCCAAGTAGGATGGGATGGCAGAGTCCTTCTTCTTTGGCCTCAATAGCAGCCTTAAGCATGTTGGGATGACCACCTTCAGCGAACACTACACGTTGAGGGTCTTGGCGTGCTGTTTCATAAATCTGTCTACTTAGTTTACTCTCGTAGCCCATGAGCTCGCGCAACTGATCTTGATAAGCATCCCAGTCTTCTATTTCTATACGAGCTACCCCTGATTTAATAGCAGCCTTAGCAACGGCGGTAGATACCTCTGTTATTAATCTTTGGTCTACGGGTTTAGGTATAAAATAATCAGGACCAAAGCTAAGGTGGTTTTCGCTGTAGGTTTGATGTACCAACTCAGGTACAGGTTGTTTAGCTAAGTTTGCTATGGCATAAACAGCAGCTACTTTCATCTCCTCATTAATGGCGGTAGCACGGGTATCTAATGCGCCTCTGAAGATATAAGGAAAGCCAATCACATTGTTGATTTGGTTGGGGTAGTCACTACGACCTGTAGCCATAAGTACATCTGGGCGTGCTTCCATTGCATCTTCATAAGAAATCTCAGGAGTAGGGTTGGCAAGAGCAAAAACAATAGGCGTTTTAGCCATGCTTTTCACCATATCTTTGCTGAGAACGTTTCCACGTGATAGACCTAGGAATACATCGGCTCCTGCGATAGCTTCTTCGAGTGTTCGTGCCTTGGTATGATCGTTAGCGAACTCTTTCTTCTGAGGATTGAGGTCTGTTCTTCCACTGTGAATCACTCCTTTACTATCAATCATGATAATGTTCTCTTTTCTAGCTCCTAAAAGCATATAGAGTTTGGTACATGATATAGCAGAAGCTCCCGCACCATTTACCACGATTTTTACTTGCTCTATATCCTTTCCTGCCACTTCTAAGGCATTGATAAGGCCAGCAGATGAGATAATAGCTGTACCATGTTGGTCGTCATGCATCACAGGGATATCTAGCTCTTTCTTTAAGCGCTCTTCAATCTCAAAGCATTCAGGGGCTTTAATATCTTCAAGGTTTATTCCACCGAAAGTAGGAGCGATAGCTTTTACAGCCTCTATAAACTTATCGGGATCCTTTTCGTCAAGTTCAATGTCAAAAACATCAATTCCTGCATAGATTTTAAAAAGTAAGCCTTTGCCTTCCATGACTGGTTTACCACCAAGGGCTCCAATATCACCTAAGCCTAGTACTGCTGTTCCATTGGAGATAACGGCAACTAAATTTCCTTTAGCTGTATATTTGTAAGCATCAAGCGGATTTTCTTGAATGGCTAAGCAAGGTTCTGCAACTCCAGGAGAGTAGGCGAGCGATAAGTCTGTTTGTGTGCGGTAAGGTTTAGTAGGTACTACTTCTATTTTACCTGGTTTCCCTTCAGCATGATAGCGAAGGGCTAGTTCTTTAGTGATTTTCATTGATTCAGGATGTAAGTTTTTAATAGTTTTTATAAATTGTGTGTCTAACAAATATACAGATTTAAAATCCTGAATGCTTATCACAGAGTATAAATGATACACATAAACGTTAAAATATAGAAAAGAAAAAGTTTGACTTGGGAATGAATAGAATAATTATTCCTCAGGTAGGAGATTTGGTTTGTGATATATAAAAAGGGAGCATAATGCTCCCTTTTTATATGTATTTGTAAATAAGCTACTGGTTTAGTGCTTGTTTTAAGTCAGCGATGATGTCTTCTACATCTTCTATACCTACTGAAAGGCGAATTAGATCTGGCTCTACTCCTGCTTCTCGTAGTTGTTCATCGGATAATTGACGGTGGGTGTGACTGGCAGGGTGTAACACACAGGTTCTGGCATCAGCTACATGGGTAACAATAGTTGTTAGTTTTAAAGAATCTATAAACTGTATGGATTGTTCCCTTCCTCCTTTGATGCCAAATGCAATTACTCCACAAGAGCCTTGAGGCATGTATTTTTGGGCTAGGGCATAATAAGGGCTAGATGGTAAGTCACAGTATTTTACCCATGCAACTTGTTCTTGGGCTTCTAAAAATTCAGCTACTTTAAGGGCATTACTACAGTGTCTGGGCATGCGTAAGTGCAAGGTTTCCAAGCCTAGATTAAGTAGAAAGGCATTAAATGGGCTTTGAGTACTGCCTAAGTCACGCATGAGTTGAACGTTTGCTTTAGTAAGATAAGCCATTTTGCCAAAACTCTCGGTGTACACTAAGCCATGATAAGAACTGTCAGGTGTACATAAGCCTGGGTATTTGTCTGCATGAGCTTGCCAATCAAAATTACCGCTATCTACGATACAACCTCCCACTGTGGTGGCATGGCCATCCATGTATTTGGTGGTTGAGTGTACTATGATGTCGGCACCCCACTCGAATGGACGACAGTTTATGGGTGTTGGGAATGTATTATCAACAATAAGTGGAACTCCTTGGCTATGGGCTATGTCTGCCATTTTGCTAATATCTAAAACCTCTAAGGTTGGATTAGATACAGTTTCTCCAAATAGAGCTTTAGTGTTGGGTTGAAACGCTTTTGTAATTTCTTCTACCGAGGCATTAGGGTTGATGAAGGTTACATCTATGCCTAACTTTTTAAGTGTGACACCAAATAAGTTGTAAGTGCCACCATAGATAGAGGAGGAAGATACAATATGATCTCCTGCTTCACAGATATTGAAAATGGCAAAAAAATTGGCTGCCTGACCACTAGCAGTTAGGATAGCACCTATGCCTCCTTCAAGTTCTGCAATTTTTTTGGCAACAGCATCAGTTGTAGGGTTTTGTATGCGGGAGTAAAAGTATCCATCGTCTTTTAAATCAAATAAACGACCCATCTGATCACTGGTGTCATATTTGAAAGTAGTACTTTGATAAATAGGAAGGACACGGGGGTCTCCCTGCTTGGGTTCCCATCCACCTTGAACACAAATTGTTGATTGCTTAGTTTTAGTCTCCATCTCAAAAGATCTTAAAGGGTTATAAGTTGGGGTTTTAAAAAGGGGTATAATATTTACAAAAATAGAAAATTTAATGTACTTTTGACTCCAACTGCTCTTTTTTAGTAATGATAACTACAGAATGAAAAAGATACTAAGTACTTCTATGTCTAAAATTCTTTACCTATTGGTAATTAGCTTGTTTATGCTTGCTACTCCAGTTTGGGCGCAAGATAATAAAGTTATTAAGTCTCAGCCAAAAACGGGTGAGGGCTTGTATGAGTTCTTGCTTCGTAACGGTAGGAGTTTAGACTACGTGGATGAGTTTGTAAAACTCAACAAGAAGAAGTTAGGCAAAAACAATTCTTTGAAACTTGGCTTTTACTATATTATTCCAGCTAAAGATAGTGTTGGTGTTAGTAGTGTTGGAAGTTCTCAGCCAAATAAGCCTAAAAAAGTAGAGGAAGAAAGTTTAATTGGAAAAACGATTACCGAACCTCTCTTTGGCCCTAGTAAGCAAAGCTTTAAAATAGAATCAGAGAAACTGAAAGGTGCTTGTTTTTATGTGGTGAGTGGACACGGCGGACCTGATCCTGGTGCGATAGGTAAAATGGGACGTCATCACTTACATGAGGATGAGTACGCTTATGATATAGCTTTGCGATTGGCTCGAGATTTAATGAAGCATGGAGCTAAGGTACACATCATTATTCAAGATGCTAAAGATGGCATTCGTGAGGATCGTATATTGTCCAACAGTAAACGTGAAACTTGTATGGGGGCTAGAATACCCTTGGATCAATTAGGAAGGCTTAAGCAGCGCTCCGACAAGATTAATCAGCTTTATGCACAAGATAAAAAGAAGTATAAATACCTGAGAGCTGTATTTCTACATATAGATAGTCGTAGTCAGCGAAAACAAGTCGATGTGTTCTTTTATCATTTTGCTGAGAGTCCGAAAGGGAAGCAACTAGCTTTAAATATGCGTGATATGTTTTCAGCGAAATATGACTTACATCAACCCAGTCGTGGATTTACTGGAACAGTAAGCTCTCGAAACTTATATGTGCTTAAAAACACTCACCCTGTAGCTCTATTTGTTGAGCTAGGTAACATCCAGAACAACTTTGATCAGCGGAGAATAGTAAGCAGTTCGAACCGTCAAGCTTTAGCTAAGTGGATGGCACATGGTTTTATTGATGACTTTCAAAAAGAATTTCCTTCGAAATAAGTCTAGTAAAAATTTAGTTTTATGAATGAAGAGGTGTTGAGTTATTATTCGACCTTATTCTCTATTGTCCAGAATCAGGAGTCTTCGCTCCTGTTTAAATATAAACAACTTCGGGCATTACTTGAGCGGATCTGCCGTGAGCAGATGGAGTCTGTTGATTTGCAAGCTACAGATTTATCCGCGCGAATTAGCTTTATGGCTGATAAGTTTGGTCTAAGCTATAGTGAGCAACAGCGTTTACATACCTTTAGGCTCACTTCCAACAAGTTAATGAATCAGAAGGCAGAGCCAGATGAGTCTTCTTTCTATCGAGACTTAAAGACGCTGTCCTTTTTTGTGAAGAAAATAAGCAAAGACCCTATTCCATCTGAGCTATATTCACTTTTACCTACAGCAGATGCTATCTACCACCTCGCTGATATTGGGCGAAAACAGCATAAAAAACTTCGTGTTTGTTTCCAGTATGCCGATGAGGAGTTCTTATATGTGCAGGCTGTAGATTATTTGACTTCTGACCTTGTAAAGGTGCGCTATGGTGTTAAGGAGATTAATGATGAATTTGATGAGATACACACTATGCTTTGGCCACATGCACAACTCAACTTATTAGATGTACATGTAGATCAAGAGGGGGTGCTTACGCCTCGTATCTTTGTCTTAGAGCCTGATTATCTTTTAGATATTAGTGCCCTTGCTGAGTGTTTTCGTCCATATGGGGCACATCCGCTCAACTATATCCTATCTAAACTACAACCTATCAATAATCCTAGGCCATTACTTTTAGGAAGCATAGCCAATCACTTCTTAGATGAGTGGATTTATTTGGGTAAGCAGATGAGTTATCGTAGTAGTATGCAAAAAGTTTTTCAAGCGTATGCACTTCAGCTTGCCTCTTGTCCTGACTTAAGCGATAAAAAGAAAGAGTATCAGTTTTTTCAAGACTGTAAATTGCATTACGATAATATTGGAGAGGTGGTCAATAATACCTTTCGTGAGGAAGGCTATAGACTTGATAAGTCTGATGCCGTATTAGAACCTTCTTATATCTGTGAGGCCTTAGGTGTGCAGGGTCGTTTGGACTATATGCAACGAGATATGTCTTCATTTATCGAGATGAAGTCAGGTAAGGCCGACGAGTATGCTATTCACAATAAAATCACTCCGCATATCAATCACCGTGTTCAGATGCTTCTGTATCAAGCAGTGCTCTATTTTAATATGGATCAAGATAGAAAGGATATGAGAGCTTATTTACTCTATACACGCTATCCTTTACTGTATCCAGCTCGTACTTCTTGGCGCATGATTCGACAAGCTATCCATCTGCGAAATCAAATTGTAGCTACTGAGTATCAGGTTCAAGCACATAACTCTCTGCAATACACAGAGAAGCTGTTGCAGCAAATATATCCTGACCAACTTAATATAAATGGGCTATCAGGTGTGTTTTGGACTAAATATTTGGCTCCTCAAATTGATAGTTTAAGGCAGAAACTTATTGATTTGGAGCCTGATGAGCGTGCTTATTTTTATGCCACATACAACTTTATAACTAAGGAGTTATATACTTCAAAATCAGGGGATGTAGCCTATGAGGGTAATCGTGGAGCATCGAGTTTGTGGAATGCCACTTTCCTAGAAAAGTGTGAAGAAGGTTCTATTTTGTATGGTCTAAAAATCAAGGAGAGTCATGCTGCAGATTTACATAAGCCTTCATTAGTTTTAGAGCGGATGTTGCCAGTAGAAAGTGAGGCTTTGGTATTACCCAATTTTAGAGAGGGTGATGCTATTGTACTGTATGAGCGAAACACTGCAGACGATAATGTGACTAATAAGTTGGTTTTCAAAGGTAACTTGGAAGCTATAAGTGATGAGACTGTAAAAATTCGCTTAAGAGCACCTCAACAAAACCCACATGTGCTCCCAGCTGATTCTGATTATGCGATTGAGCCAGATAGTATGGATACTACATTTAGGCACATGTACTTGGGGTTAGATGCGTTTATATCAGCTAATAAAGATCGTAGAGAGTTATTATTAGGTAAGCGTGCTCCTGAGTTTGATCCCAGATATAATAAAGTTCTTGATGCTGCATCTACAGATCTAGATAGAATTGTAACAAAGTCTTTGGCAGCTAAAGATTATTTTTTGCTTGTCGGACCTCCTGGCACTGGTAAAACATCTTTTGCTCTTCGCTTGATGGTGGAGGCCTTTCGACAAGAGGGTAAAACAATTTTGCTGTTGGCTTATACTAATCAGGCTGTCAATGAGATATGTAAAGCTATATCGCGTATTGATCCCGATTTAAATTACATTCGAATAGGTAGCGAGCTTTCTTGTGAGCCTACTTATCGTTCTCATTTATTGGAGAATGTTCTTGGTGGTTGTAATAACCGAGCGGCTGTTCGTCATAAAATACAGTCCTGCTCTATTTTTGTTTCTACGGTAGCAAGTTTAAATGGCAAACCCGAGCTTTTTTTATTGAAACAGTTTGATGTGGCCATTGTAGATGAGGCTTCACAGATATTAGAACCTCAGCTTTTGGGTATTTTAGCTGCAAAGAGTGCAAGGGGGGAGAATGCGATTAAAAAGTTCATATTGATAGGAGATCACAAGCAGCTTCCTGCAGTTGTACAGCAAAAAGAAGAAACCTCTGCTGTCTTAGACGAAGGCTTGAATAGGCTCAAGCTTACTAACCTAAGAGATGCCTTGTTTGAGCGTTTGTATCGTTTGGATTTTCCTGGGAGTATAGATTGGTTAACTGCGCAAGGGAGGATGCATCCAGAGATAGCTCAGTTTACCAATTGTTATTTCTATCGTAATAAGTTGAAAAGCCTAAACTTACCACATCAGCAAGAAAGTCAGATGCCTGTTCAGGAGTTGTATCTTTCTCCTTTTGATAAGCATTTGACCAGGCTAAGCCAGCGCGTAACTTTTATTCCTGCTCAGGTAGAAGATTGTCCTGAAACCTACAAGCTTAATCAGTCAGAAGCAGAGATAGCTGCCTACTTGGCTTATCAAGTTTGCCAAACTTTGGGAGAAGACTTTGAGTCACACACTTCTATCGGTATAATAACACCTTATCGCTCTCAAATAGCCTTGATAAAAAGTGAGCTACGTAAATATAAGACTCCAGAGCTAGAGGGAATATTAGTTGATACTGTAGAGCGTTTTCAAGGTAGCGAGCGTGAGATTATTATCTACTCTTTTTGTGTGAATGCACCTTATCAGCTCAAGTTTTTATCAAATTTAGTGATTGAAGATGGTATTCCTGTGGACCGCAAGTTGAATGTAGCACTAACTAGGGCACGCAAGCAGCTTTTTTTAGTTGGGGTACCACATTTGCTACAATTAAACCCGATATATAAAGCACTGTTAGCGTATGTGACAAAGTAAAAATAGGCTAATATAAGTTATATACTCAATGGCTTTATGGCTGAAAGTTTTGGAGCTAGCTTTTAACGCTTATATTTAGCTTGCGTTTTTTCATAAAAGAAAAAATATTTAAAGGTTAGTATGAAAGGGAATCAGCAGGACAGTTGGTTCCCTTTTTTAAAGCAGGCTTATAGGTTTTGATTTGCTTGGAAAATAACAGACAAAAAGACACAAAAAAAAGGAATTCAATTATTGAATTCCTTCGATTAGTTGCGGAGGCTAGATTCGAACTAACGACCTTTGGGTTATGAGCCCAACGAGCTACCACTGCTCCACTCCGCGATCATTACTAAGTGCAAATATAGGCCTTTTTGTGTGAGTATGCAAGATTCAAATCTAAAAATATGGTCGGGTAACATTATTTAACTCTAAGTACTGCTTGTATAAGGGTACTAAGACATAAAGTCTTGGATGACTTTGATAAATAATTCCCCATATTGTTCTTTTTTATACTCTCCTATACCACTAATATTGCCGAACTGGGCTAGGGTAGTTGGTTTTGATGAGGCTAGTAGATGTAGAACTTTATCTGAAAAAATAATGTAGGCAGGAACTTCTTGCTTTTTAGCAAGCTCTTTTCTGAGCACTCTTAACTGATCAAACAGCTTAGTATCCGTTTCTGATAGCTCTCTTACCTGAGATACTTTTCTGGTTTTTGGTTTTACTTTGACCTCTTCTTTATCTATTAGTGTTATTAACTGGGCTTTATCTTGTCCAAACAAAACTCTTTTGCCAGCTTCAGTGATCTTTAGTCGGTTGTATTCGTTGTAGGCGATTTCAAATAAGCCTAGTTGAAGCATTTGCAGTAGATAACTGTTCCAGTTTTGTGTTGGGATGTCTCTCCCTACACCAAATGTCTTAATCTCATTGAAGCGATGATTCGTGATTTCTGGTGTGAGTGTGCCTCTAAGTATATTGACAAGAACTCGGCTGGTAACCGCCTCATTGGTGCGTGCAATAGCACTTAAAGCCATTTGGACTAAAACTGTACCATCAAATTTTTGCGGTGGGTTTTTACAGACATCGCAGTTGCCACAGTCGTGAGAACTCTCTTCCCCAAAATAATTAAGTAAGATACGCCTTCTACAGATGCTGGATTCAGCATATTGCTGTATACGATCCAGCTTTTCTAAGTTTATTTCTCGTTGTTGACTTTCATTGGCAAATTTGGTCAAAAGAATAATGTCTCCTACATTATAAAATAAGACCGTATCACTAGCTACTCCATCTCTACCTGCACGACCAATTTCTTGATAGTAGCTTTCTATACTTTTGGGCATATTATAATGAATTACCCATCTGACATTTGATTTATCTATACCCATTCCAAATGCAACTGTAGCACACACTACCTGTACCTGGTCTTTGATAAAATCATCTTGTGCTTCTTCTCTAGCAGCATTTGATAAGCCAGCATGATAAATAGTTGCTTTAATCCCTTCTTTTTGTAAATATCTACAGATTCGCTCTGTGTTTTTCCTACTCAGGCAGTAAATAATACCAGCTTCACTTGGGCGTTCTTCAATGAAATTGAGAATGTATTTGTGTTTTTCTTTTTGTTGGAAACCTGTCAAGACCTTTAGACTTAAATTTGGTCTATCAAAGCTTGATACAAATAGCTTAGGCTTATCTAAATTTAGTTGTTTCGCTATATCCTGCCTTGTTATTTTATCTGCAGTAGCAGTTAAAGCTATAATGGGTATTCTTGAGAAATAGTGATGTAATACGCCAAGTTGTGTATATTCAGGTCTAAAGTCATGACCCCACTGAGAAATACAATGGGCTTCATCAATGGCAAAAAGAGAAATGTCAATATCTTTTAGAAAATAGTGTAACTCAGCAAGTAGTTTTTCAGGTGAGATGTATAGCAAAGATATTTTACCTTGTCTGCACTGTTTTTTTATTAATTCATTTTCCGTCTCTGTATTACTGCTATTTAAAGCTCCTGCATGAATTCCATTAGCCTCTAAAGATTCGACTTGATCCTTCATCAGTGATATCAGTGGTGATACAACTACTGCCACACCTTTCATTAAGAGTGCCGGAAGTTGATAACATATGGATTTACCTCCACCAGTAGGCATGAGAACAATACAGTCTTTCCGCTGTAATAGGCATTCAATTATTTCTTTTTGTAAAGGGCGAAAACTTGTATAGCCGAATTTAGTCTTTAGGGTTTCTAGCATATTTATATTTTAGAAAAAAATCTGAGCAAAGCTACCTATTTTTGAACGAAATTGGTTTATTTTTGTTATCTATTTAAGAAATAGATTAGAATCTACTTGTTTACTACCTATTTGTTAATAATTCTTATTAATCCGATAGCTTTTAGACAAAATAGGGTTTTATGCGTTTTAGATTAAAACATCCTTTACATTACAAAACTTGTGATTAATTTATAGGTATATCAAAATAACCTAAACTAGATATAATTATGACTAACTCTTCAGAAAAACCAAAAAAAATGAAGCAACAGCCTTACAATATTAGAGAGCGTGAGGAAAAACATGCTGCTTACCGTAGTTTGATTCGTCCTGAATTAGCAGATGAACTGCATGACAAAATTTTAGAGATAATAGTAGTTCAAAAGAAATATAGAGATCCGAACTTTTCAGCCAAAGAGCTCGCTAAAGAGCTTGATACAAATACGAGGTATCTATCAGCGGTAGTGAACTCTCGTTTTGGTATGAATTATTCTAACTTATTAAATGAGTACAGAATTAAGGACTCTTTGCATATGCTCAAAGATAAGAGATATAAAGATCTGAATATAGAGCAAATAAGTACAGAGGTGGGTTTTGCTAATCGCCAATCCTTCTATGCTGCATTTTATAAGTACATGGGAGAAACCCCCAACAAGTATCGAAAAAGGCATCAAAAAAAATAGCTAGCTAAATTTAAACATTAAATAAAAGAAGAAATAGCCGAGTGATATTTTATCATCCAGTTATTTCTTCTTATTTTTATGTGCATGACTAAATTTAGTGAGAATGAAAAAAAGTACAATTTTTAAAGCAATGGCTGCAAGTCTATTAGTTTCTTGTAGTGGAGGTCCCAAAGAAGCGACAAATGAGGCTGAGGGGACGAATAATTTTTATTCCGTGGAACATTTTGCAGATTTACAGATTCTGAGATATCAAGTACCAGGCTTTTCTGAATTGCCTTTAAAGCAAAAAGAGCTTGTTTATTACCTAACAGAGGCAGCTCTTTCTGGGAGAGATATTCTCTATGACCAAAATGGCAAGTATAACCTACGTATTCGTAGAGCACTAGAGGCTATTTACACTAATCCAAATGAAGATCAAAACTCAAAAGAGTTTGAAGAGCTAACTACATACCTCAAGCGGGTCTGGTTTGCTAATGGGATCCATCACCATTATGGTATGGAAAAGTTCAAGCCAGGTTTTTCTTCAGCCTACTTTAAAGAGGCTTTGTCTCGTGTGGATCAGGCTAAGCTACCTTTGGCTGAGGGTGAAACGGTGGAGGATTTATATGCTACTTTAAATCCAGTTCTTTTTGATGCAACAGTATTACCAAAGCGTGTAAATCAAGCAGCAGGTGAGGATCTATTATTAACCTCAGCTTGTAATTACTACGATGGAGTAACTCAAAAGGAGGCAGAAGAGTTTTACGAAAAACAAAAGAACCCAAATGATCCTGCACCTATCTCCTTAGGATTAAATAGCCGTTTAGTCAAAGAAAATGGGGAGTTGAAAGAAAAAGTTTGGAAGGTAGGAGGGCTTTATACCGAGGCAATCGAGAATATCGTTTACTGGTTAGAGAAAGCAGCAACAGTAGCAGAAAATGAGACCCAAAAGGCTGTAATAGATAAGCTTATTACCTACTATCAAACAGGAGATTTGAGAGATTTTAATGATTACTCTATACAGTGGGTAAAAGACTTAGACTCTCGTGTTGATTTTGTGAATGGCTTTACTGAAACCTATGGTGATCCACTTGGCTTAAAGGCGAGTTGGGAAGCTCTGGTCAATTTTAAGGATATTGAAGCTACACGTCGTACAGAGTTAATTAGTTCAAATGCACAATGGTTTGAGGATAACTCTCCCGTCGATAAGCAGTTTAAAAAAGAAAAAGTAAAAGGAGTTTCGGCCAAGGTAATTACAGCTGCTATCTTAGGGGGTGATTTGTATCCTGCTACAGCTATCGGTATTAATTTACCAAATGCTAACTGGATTAGAAATCAATATGGCTCTAAGTCCGTAACGATTGGTAATATAACAGATGCCTATAATAAAGCAGCACATGGCAACGGCTTTAATGAAGAGTTTGTTTATTCAGATAAGGAGCTAGAGCTTTTGGAGAAGTATGCTGATATCACAGATGATCTTCATACAGATATACACGAGTGTCTAGGACATGGATCAGGTATAGTACTTCCAGGTAAAGAAGATGCCTTGAAGGCTTATGGTGCTACTATAGAAGAGGCACGAGCTGATTTGTTTGGTCTATATTATCTTGGTGATGACAAGCTAGTGGAGTTAGGATTAGTTCCTAACAAAGAAGCATATAAAGCTGCTTATTACAACTATATGATGAATGGCTTGATGACTCAGCTGGTTCGTATTGACTTAGGTAATAATGTAGAAGAGTCTCATATGCGTAATAGACAGCTTATAGCAAAGTGGGTATATGAAAAAGGTCAGGCTGACAAAGTAGTAGAGCTTGTTAAGAAGGAGAATGGAAAAACTTATGTTGTCGTAAATGACTATGAAAAGCTACGTAGTCTCTTTGGTGAGCTGTTGGCTGAGATTCAGCGAATTCGTTCAACGGGTGATTATCAAGCAGCACATGATATTGTTGAGGCGTATGCTGTAAGAATAGATCCTGAACTTCACAAAGAGATACTTGAGCGCTATGAAAAGCTAGATTTAGCTCCTTACAAAGGTTTTGTGAATCCAGTGTATACTCCAGTAGTTGATGCGAATGGAGAAATCACTGATGTCAATATCACCTATGATGAGGCTTATGATGCTCAGATGTTACGCTATTCGAAAGATTACTCTTTTTTACCTGATGTAAATTAAGTAAAGAATTGCTATTGATGAATATTCAAGAACAAATTAAAGATATAAAAGGACAACTCCGTTTATTTATGAACGGAGTTGTTTCTGCTAGCATGAGGAAAAGTGGCCTCGAGTATAAATTGAATTTTGGAGTAGAGCTACCTCGTATAAAAGAGATAGCTAAGGGTATAGAATCTCCTTCGGTAGGGCTGGCTGAAGCCTTGTGGGTAGAAAATATCCGTGAATGTAAGATTTTAGCCACACTCCTCTATCCCAGAGATGAGTTCAATGAAGAAACCACAAGGACTTGGGTAAGCCAAACACCTAATATCGAGATAGCTCGTTTACTCTCAATGAACTTGCTTCAGCACTTGGCCTTTATACGTCCTTTTTGCTTTTCGTGGATAGCTAGTAGTGAAGAGATGACAGCTATTATTGGGTATCTGACCATTACTCGCTTACTGCGCAGAGGTGAATCTATGGATGAAAGAGCTGCTGAAGAGTTTACTAATCAAGCTATTGCTGCTGCTATTTCGGGTGATTTTCAGCTTAGAGAGGTAGCTATACAAGCTTTGAAAGCTTATATGGAGCAGAGCACACAAAATAAGAACAGACTTTTAGCTCTGATTGAGTCTTATGCAGGTTCAGAAAACAAGAATGCTAAAATACTATATGAACAAATAACTGAAGAAGCCATGTACCTTTAAAAGTACGTGGCTTTTTCTATAAATGAATTTTAAATAACTACCTTTGTAAGTAGTAATACTCTCCCAATATAGATATGGATAAACAGAAAGTCAAAGAGATAGTAAGACAGATATTTACGGAATATCTTAATGCCAACGGGCATAGAAAGACTCCCGAACGTTATGCTATACTTGATACAATATACTCTATAGATGGGCATTTTGACATTGATACTCTCTATGGTTTAATGCGTGAAGAACGTAAATACAGTGTAAGTAGAGCTACATTATATAATACAATCGTTCTATTGATTGACGCTCGTTTAGTCATTAAACATCAGTTTGGTACTACATCTCAATACGAGAGGAGTTATAATAGGGAGACTCACCATCATCAAATATGCACAGAGTGTGGTAGAATAACCGAATTCCAAAGTGAAAAGCTTCAGCGTGTCATAGAAGAGTCGAAGGAGGATGATTTTCATCTCTCACACTACTCGCTCTATCTTTATGGCGTTTGTCAAAATTGCGCTGACAAAGAAAATACTAATAAATAATTATTCAGAACAAAGATGAAAGTAGATGTTCTATTAGGACTGCAATGGGGTGACGAGGGTAAAGGAAAGATTGTAGATGTTCTAACACCTAAGTACGATGTTGTAGCTCGATTTCAGGGTGGACCAAATGCTGGTCACACATTGATTTTTGAAGGTGAAAAATATGTTTTACGTTCTATTCCTTCTGGTATCTTTCAGGGGGATAAAATTAATGTAATTGGTAATGGAGTCGTGTTAGACCCTTCCCTTTTTAAAGATGAAGCGGAAGCTTTAGCAGCCTCTGGACATAACTTAACAGAGCGACTTTTTATATCCAAGAAAGCTCACCTTATTTTGCCTACTCACCGTCTTCTTGATGCTGCTTATGAAGCGGCAAAAGGTGATGCAAAGGTAGGAACTACTGGCAAAGGCATTGGCCCAACTTATACAGATAAGATAAGCCGTAATGGTTTGCGAGTAGGTGATCTATTACATGGCTTTGACGATAAGTATAAACGATTGAAGGAGCGTCATGAAGCTATTCTTAAAAGTTTGAACTTCTCTTATGACTTAAGGGAGATAGAAGCTAAGTGGTTTGAAGGAATTGCTTTTCTAAAAGAGTTCAATTTCATTGATAGTGAAGTTGAGATAAATAACTTTTTAAAGCAAGAAAAAAGTGTGCTATGTGAGGGAGCTCAAGGAACTATGTTAGATGTTGATTTTGGGTCTTATCCTTACGTTACCTCTTCCAATACCGTTTCGGCTGGAGCTTGCACAGGCTTAGGTGTCGCACCTAATCGTATAGGTGATGTATATGGTATCTTTAAAGCTTATTGCACGCGTGTGGGTGAAGGCCCTTTTCCTACTGAACTCTTTGATGAAGTAGGTGATAAAATGTGTGACTTAGGTGGCGAATATGGAGCTGTAACTGGACGTAAGCGTCGCTGTGGTTGGATAGACCTAGTGGCTCTTAAGTATGCTATTATGGTCAATGGTGTAACCAAGCTGATTATGATGAAAAGTGACGTTTTAGATACTTTTGATACGATAAAAGCTTGTGTAGCCTACGAGTATGAAGGTCAGGAGTTGGATTATTTCCCTTTTGATATTGAACAGGTTAAGCCTGTTTATGCAGAATTAGAAGGTTGGAAAACAGACATGACAGCTATGAATTCAGAAAATGAGTTCCCCGAAGAGTTTAATGCATACGTTTCATTCTTGGAGGAAGAACTAGGTGTTTCTATAGCGATTATTTCAGTAGGGCCTGATAGAGAACAAACGATTATAAGAGATTTAGAATTCTAATATTCTAGAAACTTGCTATATTAGGGGAAGGTTGTGAAATCACAATCTTCCCTTTTTTGTATCTAAATCAATAACTATGAAAAAATGCGTAATTTATATCTTGTTTGCTTTCTTCTTTATATGCTCATCATCGGCTCAGTCTGTATATCAATATACTCCCACAGCAGAAAACCTTCAGGCAAGGGAGGAATTTAGGAATGATAAGTTTGGAATTTTTATCCATTGGGGAATCTATGCTATGTTAGCAACAGGTGAGTGGACAATGACAAACAATAATCTCAACTACAAAGAGTATGCAAAATTGGCAGGAGGCTTTTATCCCTCCCAATTTAGTGCCAAGGAGTGGGTTTCGACGGTGAAAGAGGCAGGAGCTAAGTATATTTGTATTACAACAAGACACCACGATGGATTCTCGATGTTTGATTCTCAATATACAGATTATACGATCACCAAAGCCTCTCCTTTTGGAAGAGACATTATAAAGGAGCTAGCCGATGAATGTCAAGCACAGGGAATTAAACTACACTTTTATTACTCGCATATCGATTGGGGCCGTGAGGACGCACCTTGGGGCAGGACAGGTAGAGGAACAGGACGACCTAATCCAAAAGGGGATTGGAATAGTTATTATAAGTTTATGAATAATCAGCTTACAGAACTACTGACCAATTACGGACCCATTGGAGCGATTTGGTTTGATGGTTGGTGGGATCAGGACCAGAATCCAGATTTTGATTGGGAGCTTCCTTATCAATATGAGTTGATACATCGTTTACAGCCTGCTTGCCTTATTGGTAACAATCATCATCAAGAACCCTTTGAAGGAGAAGATATCCAAATCTTCGAACGAGACTTGCCCGGTGAAAATAAGGCAGGACTCTCTGGTCAGAAAGTCATTGACCTACCATTAGAGACTTGTGAGACCATGAATGGCATGTGGGGATATAAGATAAGCGATCAAAACTACAAATCTACCAAAACTTTAATCCACTACCTAGTTCAAGCTGCGGGTAGGAATGGAAACCTGCTTCTTAATGTGGGGCCACAACCCGATGGCAAGTTCCCCGCACAGTCGGTTGAGCGCCTCAAGCAAATGGGAGAGTGGTTGAATAAATATGGAGAGACCATCTATGGAACTAGGGGAGGCCTTATAACTCCAAGAGATTGGGGCGTGACTACGCAAAAAGGAAATAAGCTCTATGTACACATCTTAAACTTGCTTGATTCTAGCTTGTATTTGCCTCTTGATGCACGAATGGTCAAATCAGCCAAACGGTTTGGTACGGAGGAAAAAGTAATTCTGGATAAGTTAAAAACAGGTCTAGTTCTTAATTTATCTGAAATACCAACAGATATAGATTATATAGTAGAGTTGGTGTTGAGAGATTAATTAGCTTTGGCAAGCTATTTGTACTATATTATATAAGGATGTATAATTAAAAAAAATAAGCTATGGCAATATATTGGATCTTATTTGGTGGTATCGCATTAATCAGCTTTCTTGTTCAGGCAAACTTGAAAAGGAAATTTGAGAAATACTCAAAAGAATATCTAGTCCATGGAATGACTGGACGTGATATCGCTCAAAAAATGTTAGTAGATAATGGTATTCATGATGTGACTGTTATGAGTACTCCCGGTCAGCTTACCGACCATTACAACCCAATAAATAAAACGGTCAACTTAAGCCGTGAGGTCTATGAAGGCTCAAGTATAATGGCTGCAGCAGTAGCTGCACATGAGTGTGGGCACGCTGTTCAACATGCACGTGCTTATGCACCTTTAAAAATGAGAAGTGCCCTAGTGCCAATCGTGAGTTTCTCATCCAACATTATGACTTGGATCTTGCTGATAGGCATATTAATGGTACAGACATTTCCGGAGGTACTATTAGCAGGAATTATACTATTTGCTACGACGACCTTATTTAGTTTTATAACACTTCCTGTTGAGATAGATGCAAGTAGACGGGCTTTAGTATGGCTGCGAGGAGCTGGAATCACGAATAACTTCAATCAAGACAAAGCGAGTTCGGCACTGAGAGCTGCTGCATATACTTATGTGGTTGCCGCTCTAAGCTCTCTAGCTACACTTGTTTACTACATTATGATTTTTATGGGTAATCGCAGAAATTGAGAAAATAAATTTATATATAGTAAGGGATGGCACTGCCATCCCTTTTTTGTTGGGTTATATGCAAGTGATTGGTATTAAGTTTGTTATTGAATTTATAATAGAATAAGATGTTGTAAAATATCGTATTTGTCAGTGAGAATACGTATTTTAGTGATTCGACTTGTTCACTTACTCTTTGTAAGGATAAAATGTATTTTGTGCATTTGTCAATAAATTCAGCTATTTTTGTAATTCAAAAACATAAAAAGATTATGGCAGCAAAACCAGGAATACCCAAAGGAACTAGAGATTTTTCGCCAGAGGAGATGGCGAAGCGTAATTATATATTCAATACCATTCGTGACGTTTATCATCTTTATGGATTTCAGCAGATAGAAACTCCAGCCTTAGAAAATCTTTCTACCTTGATGGGGAAATACGGGGATGAAGGGGATAAGCTACTCTTTAAAATATTAAACTCTGGAGACTATTTATCAAAAATCTCAGATGAGGAGTTAGTAAATCGTGAAACCAATAAGCTAACAGCTCAGCTTTGTGATAGAGGCTTACGTTATGACTTAACGGTTCCTTTTGCACGTTATGTGGTAATGCATCGCAATGAAATAACATTTCCATTTAAACGTTACCAAATACAACCTGTATGGCGTGCTGACCGCCCACAGAAAGGACGCTACCGTGAGTTCTATCAGTGTGATGCGGATGTAGTAGGTAGTGATTCACTCTTGAATGAGGTTGAATTAGTTGAAATAGTAGACACCGTTTTTGCCAAATTTGGCATAAGAGTTTGCATCAAACTAAATAACAGAAAGATTTTATCTGGTATAGCTGAAGTTATTGGAGAGTCTGATAAAATAGTAGATATTACTGTAGCTATTGATAAACTGGACAAGATTGGCTTAGAGAATGTCAATAAGGAGTTGGCAGAGAAAGGTATTCCTGAAGCAGCTATAGCTAAGCTTCAGCCCATCATCCAACTATCTGGTACCAACACTGAAAAATTAGCTACTATTAAAGAAGTACTTGGTACTAGTAAAATAGGTCTTGAGGGAGTAAGTGAGTGTGAGTTTATTCTTAATACCTTAGCCGATCTGAACTTGACCAATGAATTAGAATTAGATCTGACATTGGCAAGAGGACTTAACTACTATACAGGAGCTATTTTTGAGGTAAAAGCCTTGGATGTCAAGATTGGCAGTATTACAGGTGGAGGTCGATACGACAATTTAACAGGCGTTTTTGGCTTAAAGGACGTATCAGGTGTCGGTATCTCTTTTGGAGCAGATCGTATTTTTGATGTATTGAATCAATTGGATTTGTATCCCAAAGAAGCTCTTTTTGGTAGTGAATTATTGTTTGTCAATTTTGGAGAGAGAGAAGCTGCACATTGCATTAAGCTATTAACAAGCATAAGAAAAGAGGGTATCCGTGCAGAAATCTATCCTGACTTTGGTGCAAAAATGAAGAAGCAGATGACTTATGCTGATCGTAATCATGTGCAGTTTGTAGCTATGGTTGGCGAAAATGAAATAAACGACAATAAAATTTCTCTGAAGAACATGACATCAGGAGAACAAAAGTTGGTGAGCTTAGAAGAGTTAATCCAAATTGTAAAAAACAAATAAAGATATAAGCTTATCTAATCTACAAACGGCGAGTACCTAGGGGTGCTCGCCGTTTTGTGTATTGTGTTATGACAAAATGACAGAAATACTGACAGAAGCTATTATCCTAGAGGCTTGGCACAGTTTTGGCATATCTATAGGTGAACATGTATAAAAGTTAAACATTTAAATAAATTCTAAGATTATGAATATTAAACCTTTGGCAGATCGAGTATTAATACTCCCTGCGCCTGCAGAAGAGAAAACAGTTGGTGGAATTATTATTCCTGATACAGCTAAAGAAAAACCTCTAAAAGGTGAAGTTGTAGCTGTTGGTCAAGGTACCAAAGACGAAGAAATGGTGTTGAAAGTTGGAGACACTGTTTTATATGGTAAGTATGCTGGTACTGCTTTAGAGTATGAGGGTACTGAATACCTAATTATGCGTCAAAGTGATGTAGTAGCAGTTCTTGGGTAATTTTTAAATCATTCATAACTTAAACATTAGAAACAATGGCAAAAGAAATTTTATTCAATATTGATGCACGTAATCAACTTAAAGATGGTGTTGATGCGTTAGCAAATGCAGTGAAAGTAACTCTCGGACCAAAAGGTCGTAATGTTATTATTGAAAAGAAATTTGGTGCACCACACATTACTAAAGATGGTGTGACTGTAGCAAAAGAAATAGACTTAGAAGATGCATATCAAAATACTGGTGCACAGCTAGTGAAAGAAGTAGCTTCTAAAACTGGTGATGATGCTGGTGATGGTACAACTACAGCTACTGTTTTGGCACAAGCTATTGTAGCTGAAGGTGTTAAAAATGTTACTGCTGGAGCAAATCCAATGGATTTGAAAAGAGGTATTGATAAGGCAGTAGAAAAAGTAGTTGCTTCGATCAAAGAACAAGCTATACAGGTAGATGATAACTACGATAGCGTAGAGCAAGTAGCTACGGTTTCTGCCAATAATGATGAGGTAATTGGTAAGCTAATCGCTGATGCTGTACGTAAAGTTTCAAAAGATGGTGTGATTACCATTGAAGAAGCGAAAGGTATGGATACTTCTATTGGCATTGTAGAGGGTATGCAGTTTGATCGTGGATACTTATCTCCTTACTTTGTAACAAACACTGAGAAGATGGAGTGTGAGATGGAAAATCCATACATCCTTATCTACGATAAGAAGATTTCCAACCTAAAAGAATTCTTACCTATTTTAGAGCCAGCCGTTCAGTCAGGACGCCCTCTATTAGTTGTTGCTGAAGATGTGGACAGTGAGGCCTTGACTACACTTGTAGTGAACCGTCTTCGCTCACAACTGAAAATCTGTGCAGTGAAAGCTCCAGGCTTTGGTGATAGAAGAAAAGAAATGTTGGAAGACATAGCTATCTTAACAGGTGGTGTAGTAATTAGCGAAGAAAAAGGTCTTAAGCTAGAACAAGCTACCCTTGAAATGTTAGGATCAGCTGAAAAAGTAACTATTACGAAAGATGATACTACTATTGTTAATGGTAGTGGCGATAGCAAGCTTATAAAAGAACGTTGTGAGCAAATTAAGGCTCAGATGGAAGCTTCTACATCAGACTATGATAAGGAGAAACTACAAGAACGTTTGGCTAAGCTATCTGGTGGTGTAGCTGTACTTTATGTAGGTGCTGCCTCAGAAGTAGAGATGAAGGAGAAGAAAGACCGCGTTGACGATGCACTTTGTGCAACCAGAGCTGCCATAGAAGAAGGAATTGTACCTGGTGGTGGTGTTGCTTACATCAGAGCTACAGAAGTTCTTGAAGGACTGAAAGGTGAGACTGATGATGAAGATACTGGTATTGCTATCATCAAGCGTGCTATCGAAGAGCCTCTTCGTCAAATTGTAGCTAATGCTGGAAAAGAAGGAGCAGTAGTTGTACAAAAAGTACGTGAGGGTAAAGGTGAGTTTGGATACAATGCTCGCTACGATAAATACGAAGACCTTGTAAAAGCTGGAGTTGTTGATCCTGCTAAGGTAACTCGTGTAGCACTAGAAAATGCGGCTTCTATTGCAGGTATGTTCTTGACTACAGAGTGTGTAATTGTAGATAAAAAAGAAGAAAATCCAATGCCTATGGGTGGTGCAAACCCAATGGGTGGAATGGGTGGCATGATGTAAGCATCAACACTTCTTGATTAATATAAAAAAGGCTGCAATTCGTTGCAGCCTTTTTATTTATCTATTAGCTTGTTCTTTATTTATTATATCGATGATTTGTCGTGGATGATGTATAATGTAATCTGGTTTTTGAGCTTCGAGTTCCTCAACTGGACGAAACCCCCAACTTACTCCACAGCCTGTAACCTCGGCATTTCGAGCCGTTTGCATATCTACATCTGAATCTCCAATGTAAAGCACTTCCGATTTATGTACTGGATGAATAGCCAGAATTTCCTCAATAATATGCGGATCAGGCTTTGTGGGGTAGCCTTCTCGTTGACCTAAAATAGGCTCAAATTCAAAATTGCTAAAGAAGTGTTGCATGAGTGTTTCTGCCCCTTTTTGATATTTATTAGTAGCTAGTGCGAGCTTTATGCCTTTAGCTTGAAGGGTTTGAAGCATATCCAGAACACCCTCGTAAGGGGTACTCTTATCTGTAAGGTGTGCTGAGTAATATTGAATGAATATCTCTCGCATCTTTAAAATGTTTTCTTTACTCTTTTCTCCTTCGGGCAAGGCTCTTTCAAAAAGCTTATTAATCCCATTCCCCACCATAAAGTTGTAGCTTTCTACTTGGTGGGTAGGGTAGCCTAATAAATTTAGAGCATGATTAGTACTAGCTGCTAGGTCAGCTATGGTGTTTAATAGTGTGCCGTCTAAATCAAATATTGCAAGTTTAATCATAATAAAAACAGTATCTTTTTATTTTTTTCTGCATACAAACATAGCGAAACTTCATGTATTAACGCGTAGGAAGGGTTGTTTTGTCTTTTATTTGCACACTTCTATCAATTTTATGCAATAATCTGTTATATTTGCATAGTTATCAACATTGAAAAATACTTATCAATATGAGCTATAATTTATTAAAAGGAAAAAGAGGAATTATTTTTGGTGCCCTAAATGACCAATCTATTGCTTGGAAAGTAGCAGAGAGAGCGGTTGAAGAAGGTGCTACGATTACTCTTTCTAATACAGCTGTTGCTGTTCGTATGGGACAGGTTAGTGATTTAAGTAAAAAACTAAATTGTGAAGTAATCCCTGCTGATGCAACAAGTGTTGAAGATCTTGAACAAGTATTCAAGAAGTCTATGGAAGTATTGGGTGGTAAAATCGATTTTGTTTTGCACTCGATTGGAATGTCTCCCAATGTGCGTAAAGAGAAAGCCTACGATGACTTAAACTACAGCTTCTTAGATAAAACATTAGATATTTCAGCTGTTTCTTTTCATAAGATGTTGCAAGTAGCTAAGAAGTTGGATGCAATTGCAGAAGAAGGATCTGTACTTGCGCTGACATACATTGCAGCTCAGCGCACTTTCTGTGGATATAATGACATGGCAGATGCTAAAGCTCTTTTAGAGTCAATTGCTCGAAGCTTTGGATATATTTATGGTAGAGATAGTAAGGTGCGTATCAATACAATCTCCCAATCACCTACCATGACTACAGCTGGACAAGGTGTAGGAGGAATGGATAAGCTATTTAAGTTTGCTGAGGAGATCTCTCCACTAGGTAATGCCGATGCAGATGACTGTGCGAATTACTGTATGGTTATGTTCTCCGACTTAACGAAGAAAGTAACTATGCAGAACTTGTATCATGATGGAGGTTTCTCTAATGTAGGTATGAGTGATAAGGCGTTGGTAAGCTTTATTAATGGTAGTGAGAAGTAAAAACGAATCATATAAAGATAAAATGAGCTGCTTAATTTTAAGCAGCTCATTTTGTATGTTTATCTTTGTACGATTAAAAGATTAGATATGGAACTTGCATTGTATATGATACCTGTTACTATGGGTGATACTCCGATAGAGCAGGTACTACCGAGCTATAACAAAGAAATTATTCTTGAGTTAAAACATTTTATTGTTGAAGATATTCGTACGGCTCGTCGTTTTTTAAAAAAAGTAGAACGTAGTATTGATATAGATAGCTTGAAGTTTTATGAGCTCAATAAGCGTACTCCGAAGAGTAAGTATGCTTCGTACCTAGATGTCTTACAGCAAGGGGAACCTATGGGAGTGATGTCTGAGGCTGGTTGTCCAGGAGTAGCCGATCCTGGAGCTGATGTAGTGGCTATTGCTCAACGCAAAGGTTTAAGAGTTATTCCACTAGTAGGTCCATCCTCTATCTTATTAGGACTCATGGCTTCAGGGTTTAATGGGCAGAGCTTTGCTTTTCATGGTTATCTTCCAATTGATAGTAAGGCTCGAATGAATAAGCTGAAAGATTTGGAACAGCGTATCGTGAAGTATGATGAAACTCAGCTTTTTATTGAGACACCTTATCGCAACCATAAGATGCTTGATGACATACTTCAATACTGTAAGTCTCAAACCAAGCTGTGCATAGCTGCCAATATCACCTGTGCTGATGAATTTATTCACACCAAAAGCATAGGGGAATGGAAAGAGAAGGGCATACCTGATTTAGCTAAAATTCCTTGTATTTTTCTCTTGTACAGATAACCTCTTTTATATGGGTATATTCTTGAAGGAAGCATTCACAGAACTGGTCTTTGGATGCTTTTTCTATTTCCTCAAAACTCCACAGCTTAGCTTCTTTTAAGTTCGGATTGATGAGTAGGCTTGGATCCTCAACTTCAACTATAAAGAGGTAAATCAGGCGATTGGTCACTGCTGTTTCATAGTGATAGGTCGTTGTAAAGAAAGGAGTATGAGTTTTCGCCTTTGGAAAGACAGACTTAACCAATCGTAAAGCTCCTTTTTCTACTTGTTCATTGTAGCGCAAATAACACTCCATAGGAACATCTACCTTACCTTTATCAAGTATGCAGCTCATGGAGCGCTTAGCTAGATACAGCTTACCTTGAGTGTAAGCAGCTACTCTAATGACGGGATTGATAAACTTATTTTTATAATTGATCGCCTCTAGTGCCATAGTTCTGCCTACCACATGACCCTCTTTGGTTACAATGGGTACATACTCTATGTGCTTGGTGATCTTATTGAAGTACATAATAGCAATCTCATTAAATAAGATACTCAGCACAAAAACCAATAGGGGGAGGTAGCGGTGAAATAAAACAGGATTCTCTTTTACGAATGAACTTGAAAATAAAAGAGTCAAAAGGACAACCGCATAGTGAGTGGCAGCAACGATAAGAAATATTCGGGCTGATACAATAGCAGATTCAGCACCTTGAGCATAAAAGTGTTTGCTACAAGAGTCTTGTCGTTTGACAAAGTAGTTGACAAAACGACTCTTATGCATATAAAGTATAGCCATAGTGATGAATGTACTCATCTCTAAGGTTAGTGGGAGATAGCCATAGGGGCAGTATTTGCAATATATAAACGTAGCCAATGTAAAGACTACAAGTATAGCTGTACTTAGGTATAAAATAAAACGTGGAACTTTTACCCCTTTGACAAATGATGTTCTTAAAGAGGCTAGTAGTCCAGTGGCTGTTCCAATATAGACGGCATAATCTTGTGCTATAAAAAGGCATAACACCATTGTTAAGACAATGGGTAGGAAGCCTAAAGACATATTGAAAACAGATGATAAATTTTTATTTCGACTCATTTATGATAGTTCTAGTATTGTTAGTATAAGAACAATTCTACCACAAATAAGTTTGAGCACTACTTGGTGACAATATGCTTCTCTGCATGATAAGAGGATCTAACTAGTGGTGCACTTTCAACTTGGTCAAAACCTTTAGCTAATCCTATCTCTTTATATTGGGCGAACTGTTCGGGCGTAATATAAGCTTTTACGGGATAATGTCTGTGTGAAGGCTGTAGGTACTGACCAATGGTTAGAACCTCACAGTTTACTTTTATTAGGTCATCCATGAGCTCATATACTTCATCAGGTGTTTCTCCTAAGCCAAGCATTATTCCCGACTTTGAGCGAATACCACTTTCTGCTATCTGCTTTATAACACCTAAACTTGTGTCATAATTGGCAGCACTGCGTACTTCTGGTGAAATTCTTCTAACCGTTTCCATATTATGTGAAATAATATCTGGTTGGGCAGCTATGACTGTTTGTATTAAGTCAGACTTACCTTGGAAATCGGGTATAAGCACTTCGCAGCTAGTGTTAGGGTTTAAACGTTTTATTTCCTGAATTGTTTTGGCCCAATGGTTTGCACCTAAGTCAGGCAAGTCGTCGCGATCTACTGAAGTGATGACCGCATGCTCCAACTTCATGAGCTGTATAGATTTGGCTACATTTGTAGGTTCATTTTTGTCTAGGGCTAGGGGTTTGCCTGTTAGGGTGTTGCAAAACTTACAGCTACGGGTACATATTTCTCCTCCGATCATAAAGGTGGCCGTTCCTCGACCCCAGCACTCTCCTAAATTAGGACAGCGTCCGCTTGTGCAGATGGTATGTAGGCAGTGAGAGTCTACAATTTTCTTTGTTTCTGTATAGCGCTGGTTAGTGCCTATATTGACTTTAAGCCACTCAGGCTTTCTTACACGTTGTTTCATGTTCGTAGTATTTGATTTAAAAAAGAAAGACAGCACTAATTTAGTCAATTCGTGCTGTCTTCAAAAGAACCTTATAAGTTTGTTTTAAAGTAATCGCTTAACTTTGAGTATAAGTGGAGTCGGGTGTTCCCGCCAAATATACTGTGGTTACGGTTGGTGTACACATGCATATCAAAGGGTTTGTTGAGTTGGACAAGCCACTCTGTGTATTCAGCGGTTTGCTGGTAGTGTACATTGTCATCATTCATACCATGAACAATTAATAACTTACCACTCAGATTCTCTGCACGAGTAAATGCTGAAGTTGCCTTGTAGCCTTCAAAGTTCTCTTGGGGTGTACGCATAAATCGTTCTCCATAGATGGTGTCGTAGTACTTCCAGTCTGTCACTGGAGCTACAGCGATACCTGCCTTAAACACTGGAGTGCCTTGACTCATACTCATGATGGTCATATAGCCCCCAAAGCTCCATCCCCAGATTCCTATTCTATCTTGATCAACATAAGCCAGCCTTCCTAAATATTTGGCAGTTTCTACCTGGTCATCTGCTTCTTTGACACCCAAGTACAAATAGGTGCATTTTTTAAATTCCTCACCTCTTCCACCTGTGCCTCGACCATCAACACAAGCAACTAAATAACCTTGTGTGCTCATGTATGTTTCCCAGCTGATTCCCCACTTGTTTAATACTTGTTGGCTGCCTGGCCCGCTATATTGGAATAGAATGACAGGGTACTTTTTCTTAGGGTCAAAATTGGCAGGCTTCATGAGCCATCCATTCAGTTGGTCACCATTAGAGGTGTTAAACTGAAACATCTCTTTGGTGGGTAGGGAGTGCTTGGCCAATTGCTCTTTTAAGTTTTGGTTATCAATTAGTGTGTGGAGGATCTTTCCGTTATTGTCATTTAGTGTAACTAGCATGGGCTCTTCAAAGCTAGTATGCTTATTCATAAAGTATTTCATGTCTCCACTAAAGATAGCTGTATTGATCCCTTTCTTTGGTGTTAGATTGGTCTTTTTGCCTCTGCGATCTATCTTGTAAATGGCTGTTTCTGTAGGGTTGCCTTCATTGCTTTCGTAGTAGAAGCAATTGTCTTTGGCATTCCAGCCCAAAAAGCTTTTTACTTCGAAGGAGCCTTGTGTGACTTGTTTAACTAAATTACCATTCATGCTGTACCAGTATAAGTGGGCATAGCCATCTCTTTCACTGATAAAGCTGAAGTTGTTGTCGTAAAAGTGAACATGATCAAGTACGCTTTCTTCCACATAATACTTACTCTCTTCTCTCAAGGCGAGTTTTGCTACTGTTGAGCGTGGATTGGCAAAATAGATATCTAGTCTGTTTTGATGTCTATTCATGGTGAAGACAGCTAGTTTGTCGGGATCTTTAGTAAATCGAATACGTGGGATATAACCATCTTCATCTAAGGGGATGTCTAGTTTACGAGTTACTTTTGATTTGATATCGAAGCTATGAACGGATACCCGAGAGTTATCATCTCCAGCTTTGGGGTATTTGTAGGTGTACAAGCCTGGGTAGAGCTCATACTCTTTATGGTGTGGAGCTTGGCCCGCATACAGTGGGAATGAGTAGGAGGAAACTTTGGATTCATCAAACTTGATGTAAGCAAGCATTTTACTATCTGCACTAAACTCTAGTGCTCTGTTGAATGCAAACTCCTCTTCATAGACCCAATCAGGGATTCCATTTAATATTTTATTGAAAGCTCCATCTTCTGTTACTTGTGATTCGCTGTTGCCGTAGAGAAACTTGATAAGAAAGATATTGTTATCTCTAACAAAGGCTACCATGTGCCCATCTGGTGAAAACACAGGAGCTTGTTGAGGTCCGTTTTCGGAAAGGGGTTCTACTATATTTCTCTCCACTGTATAGACATAGTGAACAGCTGTATATGAGCGTCTGTATATCGGTTTCTTGTCGGTAGCAATCAGTATTTTTGTTTCATCAGGCGAGAATGTATAACTATCAAAGTGTTTGAATGAGCACTCACGAGCTGTATTTACATCAAAGATTGTTTCTACAGCCTGTCCTGTTTTAAATGAATACTTTATGATTTGCGTTCCTTCTGCATTCATTTGAGTGTAGTGTATTCCATCACTCATGGGTATGACACCGTAGATGTTTTCGGGTGTGTACTTACCTTGAACAATGTCTTTAAGTTCGAGTTGCTGACTATTTTGAGCTAGAGCAAAAAAACTAAGCAAGCAAAATAGTAGGCTTAACTGAATACGTTTCATAAGTTTTATTTTATTATTAGGGTTTTGAATTAGTGCAATGAATCCTTGTAACTAAGGCTTTCAAAGATAGATAAAATCTAAGATAATATTTTATAGGGACACCACTGCGATGAATCCCTGACAAAATGTTTTTTGGCAGGGATCTTTACTCCTTTATATCCTGCCAAAAAAGATTTAGGCAAGAATGTATTTCCATTACTTTTATAGATTTAATCTAAATAGTGTATCTTTGCATGTATATACTAAGATAATGAGAAAAGTGAAGCAACCTTATTATACGTTTCCCGAATTTTTGAAAAAGCATTTTCCTTTTAAAGTGCAAAAGATATCATTGAACGCTGGTTTTACCTGTCCGAATCGCGATGGGACTAAGGGCAGGGGAGGTTGCACCTACTGCAATAATCAGACATTTAACCCTGCTTACTGCAAAACAGAAAAAAGTATTAGTCAGCAGTTGGAAGAGGGTAAGGTATTCTTCGCACATAAGTATCCAGAAATGAAGTATCTCGCCTATTTTCAGGCCTATACAAATACCTATGATGAGCTGGAACAACTGAAAGAAAAGTATGAAGAAGCCCTAAAGACCAAGGATGTAGTAGGTTTAGTTATAGGGACAAGGCCCGACTGCATGCCCGATGATTTATTGACTTATTTAAGTGAGCTGAGTAAAAGGACTTTTGTATTGGTAGAGTATGGTATAGAATCTACTTCAGACAAAACCCTTCAGCGAATAAATCGAGGACATACTTATGCCGAAACAGTCGATGCTATCCATCGTACGGTCAATAAAGGAATCCTAACTGGAGGTCATGTAATACTAGGCTTGCCAGGAGAACGTCAAGAAGATATTCTGCAGCAAGCTAGGGAGTTAGCTAAACTACCACTCACCACATTAAAACTACATCAGTTGCAAATAATAAAGGGTACACGTATGGAAAAGGAGTATCGGGAACATCCTGAGGATTTCCATTTGTTTGATGTGAATGAATATGCTGATTTAGTAATCGAATATATTCAACTCATGAATCCTAATTTTGTTATTGAGCGCTTTTTGTCTCAATCGCCTAAGGAACTCGTAGTAACTCCAGACTGGGGGCTCAAGAACTATGAGTTTACGAATCGGATTATCAACAAAATGAAGGAATTAGGAGCTTATCAAGGGAAGCAGTTTAAAATTAAAGAATAAAGCGTTACTTTTGTTGACAATTGAAATTATATAAAAAGAAAATGGAACAGAAAACAAAGATCAATGGAGATATACACTACGTAGGTGTAAATGATCGCAACTCCCATCTTTTTGAGGGCTTGTGGCCGTTGCCTTATGGGGTGTCATACAACTCTTATTTAATAGTAGATGAGATGGTGGCTCTCGTAGATACTGTTGATATCTGCTATTTTGAGGTTTATATTCGTAAGATTAAGCAAATTTTGGGTAAGCGTCCCGTAGATTACCTTATTATTAATCATATGGAGCCTGATCACTCTGGTTCTATTCGATTAATCAAGCAGGAATACCCTAATATTATAATTGTTGGTAACAAGCAAACCTTTGGTATGGTGGAAGGTTTCTATGGTGTTACTGGTGAGCAGTATCTAGTGGGTGATGGTGACTTCCTTAAGCTAGGTAAGCACAAACTGCGTTTTTATATGACTCCAATGGTGCACTGGCCAGAAACAATGATGACTTTTGAGGAGTCAACAGGGACTTTATTTGCTGGAGATGCTTTTGGTTGTTTTGGAGCCTTAAACGGTGGCTTTATAGATAAGCATATTAATACAGATATCTACTGGGAGGAGATGATTCGTTACTACTCTAATATCGTAGGAAAGTATGGCTCTCCTGTACAAAGAGCACTTAAGAAACTATCGGGTTTAGAGCTGAAAACAATTTGCTCTACTCATGGTCCTGTTTGGGTAGATGAGCCTAACATCAAAAAAGTTGTTGAACTGTATAATAAGCTAAGCTTATACGAAGCAGAAGAAGGTGTAGTTATTGTTTATGGAACTATGTATGGTAATACAGAGCTCATGGCAGAAGAAATAGCTTCTGAGCTATCCGCTCTTGGTATAAAAAACATTGTATTACATAATGCAAATAAGTCAGATCCTTCTTATATTATAAAAGACGTATTTAAGTACAAAGGTCTGATTATAGGTAGTCCTACTTATAATGGACAGATTTACCCCCGTATAGATGGAATTCTATCGGATATATTATTGCGTCAGTTGAAAAATAGATACTTTGGCTATTTTGGTTCATGTAGTTGGGCAGGAGCTGCTGTAAAGCAGATGGGTGATTTTGTTACTAAAAGTAAGTTTGAATTAGTGGCTGATCCTATTGAAATGAAGCACGCCATGAAGGAAATAAACTACCAGCAGTGCACACACTTAGCAAAAAGTATGGCAGAGCGTTTGAAAAAGGATCGAGCCTAATAGCTCGAAAACATATATTAATTCTATAAATAAAAAGACATGAGATTAATTATTCAACCAGATTATGATGCGGTATCACTATGGGCAGCTCATTATGTAGCAGCTAAAATCAATGAGGCTAAGCCTACAGCTGATAAACCATTTGTGCTTGGTTGTCCAACAGGTTCTACACCTTTGGGGATGTATAAGAACCTTATTGAGCTAAATAAAAAAGGTCTTGTATCTTTCGAGCATGTGGTAACATTCAACATGGACGAGTACATTGGTATGACACAAGATCATCCTGAAAGCTACTACTCATTTATGTGGAAGAACTTCTTTGGTCAGATCGATATCAAAGCTGAGAATACGAACTTCTTAGACGGTATGGCTAAAGACCCTGAAGCTGAATGTGCACGTTATGAAGATAAGATAGCTTCATACGGAGGGGTGGACTTATTCATGGGTGGTGTTGGATCAGATGGACATATTGCTTTCAATGAGCCAGGTTCATCATTGACATCACGTACACGTATGAAAACTCTTACAGCTGATACTATCCAAGCAAACTCACGCTTCTTTGATAATGATATGAATAAAGTGCCTAAAACATCTTTAACTGTAGGTGTAGGTACAATCATGGATGCTAAAGAAGTTATGATCCTTGTAAATGGTCAGAGTAAAGCTCGTGCTTTGTATCACGCCATTGAAGGCTCAGTTAACCACATGTGGACTATTACAGCTCTACAGATGCATAAAAAAGGTCTGATCATCTGTGATGATGCTGCAACAGCAGAGCTAAAAGTAGGAACTTATCGCTACTTCAAAGATATTGAGGCAGCTCACTTAGATCCGAAAACTTTACTCTAAGTAAAATAGACAAGCAATATACCAAAAGCCTATACAATTGTATAGGCTTTTTTTATGACTCATTTATAAATTGGAGGGAGGAGAATTATTTTGTTGTCTAAATAAAGTGTAAAATGACATCTTTTTCATAAATCAAATATTAAACGATGTTATAAAACATGTGAAGTCGTGTGTCAAGTTTGGATAAATCGAGGAAAAGGCTACCTTTGCAATGTGTTTTTCATAGTATTAGATTTAAGGTTAACAAGATTGGAGCAAGGTGTTGCTCCTTTTTTTTATGCAAAAAGATATATAATTGATATATATCAATTCAAACTGTTGCTGATGGCAGTGTAATTGTGATTTTTGGATAAAACAAGATTTAGCCTAATAAACTTAGATTTTATTCTAAAATAAATTAATATAGAAGGTAATACTCTTAAATGATGTTGTAAAACATGTGGCAATAGGCTTATAGTTTGGATAAATCAGTGGAAAGGCTACCTTTGTAATGTGTTTTTCATAGTATTAGATTTAAGGTTAACAAGATTGGAGCAAAGCGTTGCTCCTTTTTTTATGCCTATACTTTTCTTGTGTATGAAGTTTGACCTGATCTCTGTCAATACTAATCTGTTTTTGCTAACTTTGTACCTCACTTAATCTAGGAACCGTTTATGATTGTTTGTATTGCAGAAAAGCCATCTGTTGCACGAGATATCGCTCATATTTTGGGTGCGCAGCAACCGAAGGGAGGCTATTATGAGGGAAATGGATACCAAGTAACTTGGACTTTTGGTCATCTATGCACACTAAAAGAGCCTCATGAGTATTCTCCCATCTGGAAGTCTTGGAATCTAAATACCTTGCCAATCATACCTGATCGCTTCGGCATTAAATTAATTGAGCAGAAGTCCATTCAACAGCAGTTTTCTGTGATAGAGCAGCTCATGTTGCAAGCTGATCTGATTGTAAACTGCGGTGATGCTGGGCAAGAGGGGGAGCTTATTCAGCGTTGGGTGATTCAAAAAACGGGTGCCACTTGCCCTGTCAAACGTTTGTGGATATCATCATTGACAGAGGAGTCTATACGAGAGGGGTTCGAGAAGCTCAAAGATGAGTCAGATTTCAATTCATTATATGCTGCAGGCTTGGCTAGAGCGATCGGGGATTGGCTACTTGGTATGAATGCTACTCGCTTGTACACACTGAAGTATGGGGAAGCAAAGCAAGTCCTATCCGTAGGTAGAGTTCAAACACCTACCCTTGCCTTAATTGTGCGGAGACAGGAAGAAATTGATAAGTTTGTTCCAGAGCCTTACTGGGAGCTCAAAACTCTATATCGAGATACGCTCTTTAACTCTGTTCAAGGTAAGTTTGAGAAGAAAGAACATGCGGAAGAGCTTTTAAGAAAAATTGAAGATAAGCCTTTTCAGATCACTAGTACCTCGGCCAAAAAGGGCTCAGAATATCCTCCTAGACTTTTTGATTTAACTTCTTTACAGGTTGAATGTAATAAGAAATATGGTTTTTCTGCTGATGAAACGCTTAAGCTAATTCAATCACTCTATGAGCAGAAGTTGACCACTTATCCTCGTGTTGACACCACTTATCTTAGCAATGATATTTATCCTAAGTGCCCTGCTATTTTAAAGGGATTGAGAGATTATAGTGAGTTAACAGCCCCTTTATTACAGGCTAAGCTACGCAAATCAAAGAAGGTGTTTGATGATAAAAAAGTTACCGATCATCATGCCATTATCCCTACTGGAGTTTATCCAGCTCAGCTAGGCGATAAAGAACTAAAAGTATTTAACTTAATTACTTTGAGGTTTATTGCGGCTTTTTATCCGGCTTGTCTGGTTTCAACGACTACAGTACTTGGTAAATCTGATCAAGTAAAGTTTAAAGTTACAGGAAAACAGATAGTAGATAAAGGCTGGAGAGTTGTGTTCGAAAAAGAAGAAGAAGCAAGTGAAGCGAAACTTTTGCCTTCTTTTGTTAAAGGAGAAGAAGGCAGTCACCAACCTTCTTTGTTAGAAAAGTCAACCACTCCTCCTAAGCTATATACAGAAGCTACCTTACTGAGGGCCATGGAAACTGCTGGTAAGTTTGTAGATCAAGAGGAACTGAGTGATGCCTTAAAGGAGAATGGTATTGGGCGGCCTTCTACTCGAGCTGCAATTATAGAAACTCTTTTCAAACGACAATACATAAAGAAAGAACGCAAAAACCTAGTCCCAACCCAGCTAGGCAAGGATCTCATTCGTATTATTCATGAGGATTTATTGAAATCTGCTGAGCTTACAGGTATTTGGGAAAAGAAGCTAAGAGAAATAGAGCGTAAAAGCTATGATGCTGCGCAGTTCATCGAAGAGTTGAAAGAGATGGTGGTTGATATTGTAACAACTGTCAAAAATGATTATACAGACCGTAAAAATCCACTTAAAGAAGGAGACCCCTGTCCATTATGTGGGCGAGGTGTTTTGATTCGAGGAAACACAGCTTATGGTTGTTCGCAGTGGCGTGAGGGGTGCGAATATAGACAAGCACTAGACCTAGACTAGTATTTAATAGTATAAATATCCGCGGTGCTTACCTCATGCGTTTTCCTCTTCTACCTTTTTGATTTTGGTGCATACCTCTAATGATATGACGTTGAAATCTAGATTCTGCTCTTAAGACGTCATATATTTTTTTGTTGGGTATGATATCTTGGAATTTATAGAAATATTCTAAGTCTAATTCAGTATTTCTTTTTCGTAACTGATATATTTTTGTGAGTGTGTCTTCGTATTCTTTTTCAGTTAGGTCTCCTTTTGCTTGTCGCATAAGCTTCCACACGTCTTGGTTGTTAGTTCTTTTTAACTCTTGAAGCTCGAAGTAGAGGAGGAAGAAAGCTTTAGCTTCATTGTCTGTAAGTTTTGCTTCGCTAATTATAAACTCTTTCTGCTTCTGGTTGAATTCAGTAGGACCTAATTTTTGTGGGCATACGATATGAGCAGAAGTATAACCTATCGAAAGAATGCTGATAAGCAGTAAACACATATATTTCTTCATCGTTCTAATCTTCGTTATTTGTTAGATACACATACATTAAGTAATCATCGAGCATAGCTCCATCTATGGCTTCTTGGATAAACTCGTCAGATACAGTTTCAATATCTATCTCTGCTGCCAGGTCATTTTTGCTATTGGCCAAAGGCATCATTATTCGAATGATTAAGGCTGCTCCAATAAACATGGCTGCTAAGTAAACAAGAGGTTTGGCTTTTTGCCAGAAGCTAACATCTGCTATCTCCTCCTTTATTTCTTTATCAGGAAGAGAATTCATGATTTGGTCCGTCAATGTCTCAAAGTAAGCGCTTGGAACATGAAACGGCTCTTTATCTGCAATATGTTTTAAATCTTTATTCTGCATAAGTAATATCCTTATTTATTAGACTACACAAAACCTAAAAGGTTTAATCAAGACTCCGAATGTGCTCTTCTATTTTCTTAAGAGCATGGTGGTAAGATGCTTTTAATCCTCCTACACTCGTGCCTAGAATAGTTGATATATCCTGATATTTCAATCCATCATAATAGCGCATGGTAAATACTAGGCGCTGTTTTTCAGGGAGATTATTTATTGCTTTTTGGAATTCTATGTCTAATTCATCTCCATCGAAGTATGGGTCGCTTTTTAATTGATTTTCGAGTGCTAAATCTGGATCATCTAATGCAGTAGCATGACGATCCTTATCTCTATTTATTAGGTTTAGGCTCTCATTGACGGCAATACGATAAAGCCAAGTTGATAATTTTGCATCTCCACGAAAAGATTCAATATTCATCCAGGCTTTCATAAATGTATTTTGTACAGTATCATTAGCGTCCTCATGTGTAAGCACAATACGCCTTACATGCCAGTATATTCGCTCGCTGTAAGTAGATACTAATAGATGAAACCCTTTACGTAAGCTTTTTGGGTTTTTTATTAGCTCAATAATATGATCATCTGTTGTTTTTATCATGTGTTCTTAGTGAGGTAAGATACAAAAGCTTTATTCAACCTGAAAAGTTTCCAGCTCATTTGCTAGGCGAGTTTGAGGAAATATAACTTTGGCCTCATTAAGAAGTCGCTCCTTGTTAGGGTACCGTGCAGAGAAATGTCCGATAAGTAACTGTTTTACATTAGCTTGTAGAGCAATGCTGGCTGCTTGTTGAGCTGTTGAATGGCATGTTTGCTTGGCTCTATTTAATTCACTATTTGCAAACGTAGCTTCATGAAATAGTAAATTTACACCTTGGATATGTTCTATTATAGGTTCATAATATTGTGTGTCTGAACAATAGGCAAAACTTCTTTGGGGAGCCGCAGGAAAGGTTAATATTGAATTAGGTATAAGCTCTCCATCAGGAGTAATGTAATCATAACCTGCTTTTAAGCGGTTAATCTGGTGTACAGGGATTTTGTAGTAATCAATTTGCTCCCTGTTGATAGGTTTTAAGCCTTTTTTCTCTTTAAATAAAAATCCAGCACAGGGGATTCTGTGTTTTAAAGGAATAGTTTGGACTGTTAACGACCTATCTTCAAAAATGATACTAGCCTCTTTGGTATTGAACTCTTGAATATGTACCTGAAAAGGCATAGGGTTGCAAAAAAAATCGAGTAAAGGTTGAAAGAGTGCTTTTAGGCCAATAGGTGCATGAATATGTATATCAGCTGTGCGTCCAAGCATACCAAATGTAGATATTAGTCCAATAAGTCCAAAGCAATGGTCTCCATGTAGGTGTGAAATGAATATATGGCCTAAGCGATTAAAGTTTAGTTTGGCTTTTCTATATTGTAGCTGTGTCCCCTCACCACAATCAATCATAAAGAGCTTATCTCTTACATTTACTACCTGTGAGGTTTGGTTGTTATTAATGGTTGATAGTGCTGAGCCACTACCCAATATAGTTACTTCAAATTTATTCATCTTCAATCAATTTAAACAAAGATAAGAAATAAAAAAAAGCACTTACAAGTGTAAGTGCTTTTATATGAGATAGGGAAAATCTAAAATTAGTTATTACCTTCTAGTTTTTCTTTCAACTCTGCTAGTGCATCGATATCACCTAATGTAGTAGAAGCAGCTTGGTTTTGTACCTGAACATTTTCTTTCTTAGGAGATGATTTTCTAGGAGCTTTTTTAGTTTCATGTTCTGGCTCTTTACCAGCAGCATCTTCGAAGATACGGCTGTGAGAGAGAATAATACGTTTAGCATCCTTATTGAATTCGATTACTTTGAAATCTAGCTTTTCATCAAGTTGAGCTTGAGAACCATCTTCTTTCACTAGGTGTTTTGGAGTAGCAAAACCTTCAACACCGTATTGAAGAGCTACAACAGAACCCTTATCAAGAGATTCTATGATTGTACCCTCGTGTACTGAACCTACAGTAAATACAGTTTCAAATACATCCCATGGATTCTCTTCAAGTTGTTTGTGTCCTAAGCTTAGACGACGATTTTCTTTGTCAATTTCTAAGATTACGATATCTAGATTTGCATCTAATTGAGTAAATTCAGATGGGTGTTTGATTTTCTTAGTCCATGATAAGTCTGAGATATGTACTAAACCATCAACACCTTCTTCGATTTCAACGAAAATACCGAAGTTTGTGAAGTTACGCACTTTTGCAGTGTGTTTAGAACCAACAGGATATTTCTCTTCGATATTTTCCCATGGATCTTGCTTCAATTGTTTAATACCTAGAGACATTTTACGCTCTTCGCGATCTAATGTTAGGATAACAGCTTCTACTTCATCGCCAACTTTCATAAAGTCTTGAGCTGAACGTAGGTGTTGTGACCAAGACATTTCAGATACGTGGATAAGACCTTCTACACCTGGAGCAATCTCAACGAATGCACCGTAGTCAGCCATAACAACCACTTTACCTTTAACTTTGTCGCCAACTTTCATCTCTGCATCTAATGAATCCCATGGATGAGGAGTAAGCTGCTTGATACCTAGAGCAATACGTTTTCTTTGTTCGTCGAAATCTAGGATAACAACGTTTAGTTTTTGATCTAACTCAACAACTTCTTTAGGATCGTTTACGCGGCCCCAAGATAGGTCTGTAATGTGAACAAGACCATCTACGCCACCAAGGTCGATAAACACACCGTATGAGGTGATGTTTTTAACAGTACCTTCAAGTACTTGTCCTTTTTCAAGTTTGCTGATGATTTCTTTTTTCTGTTGTTCAAGTTCTTCTTCAATAAGAGCTTTGTGAGAAACAACAACGTTTTTGAATTCTTGGTTGATTTTAACCACTTTGAATTCCATAGTTTTACCAACGAATACATCGTAGTCACGGATTGGGCGTACATCGATTTGAGATCCTGGTAAGAATGCTTCAATTCCAAATACATCCACAATCATACCACCCTTAGTGCGGCATTTGATATAACCCTTGATTACAGCATCGTTTTCAAGTGCCTCATTTACACGTTCCCATGCACGAGAAGCACGTGCTTTTCTGTGAGACAATACAAGTTGTCCTCTTTTGTCTTCCTGATTTTCGATAAATACTTCAACAGTATCACCAACTTTTAATTCAGGATTGTAACGGAATTCACTTAGAGAAATGATACCGTCTGATTTGTAACCGATGTTAACAACAACTTCACGTTTGTTCATCGCGATTACAATACCGTCCACAACTTCACGCTCGCTTACTTTGTTTAGTGTGTCATCATAAGCCTTAGCTAAGTCGTCGCGGTTTACTCCTGTAGAGATTTCTCCGTTTTCGTATGCATCCCAGTTGAAATCTTCAATTGGAGCAATGTTTTTTAAATTTCCCATTAATAATTACTTGTTAATAAATACTTTAATTCAATTAGACATTATATTGATCTTATAAATCGGATGCAAAATTACAATTAATCGAGTAAATATCAAAAGACTAGCTCTGAAATTTCCCGAATCTTTCTTTTTGCTTTTAATATACTAGCTAAGAACTACCTAAAAGGAGTAAAAACACCTATCTATTAAACAGTTCGAAGGTTATTTTGAACCCTAAGCTCGTGTTTTTCCAGTTGGCATTAGAAACAAAGAGACCCAAGTCAAATATATGAGTACCAATACCGTAGCCTAGCTCAATATAAGGGTGCATCTGATTCATGAGTAGGGCATTGATATAAATTCGTTCATTGATTACTGAGCGTGTGTACTTTCTTATATGTGGAAGCAGTAAAAATGGTGCTTCATACACCATATTACCCCTCAAATACCACTGTGAAGCATTATACCATCTTCTATCTAGTATTTGAAATGTACCTCCAATGTCATCATTCCAACCCTCAGGAAGGTTGTTTTTAGCAAAGTAAACGAAATCCACAAAGTAGATTTGCTCTTGATTTGTAAACTTCCCACCACCTAATCTATAATAGAAGGTTCGCATCATGCTTAAAGGAATCTTATGCTGAACGTCAACCTCAAGTCGCTCATGTGCACCCGTGGCAGACAAAAAACCTTTAATGCTTCGCTCCCAGTCTATGGTAAAAGTAGGATACTCAGAGTGTAAATTAATTTTGCGCTTGCCGTTCATATAATAATACTGGCCAGGTGTCCATGAAATTCGAACACGAGGAGCAACACTGACATAGCGTCCCTTGAAGCGTTCTTCTACCTGATTTGCTATCGTGTCGGGCAAACTGCTTTTGGGGCTTTCTCGTTTATTACCCGAGATACCAATATCTACATTCAATCCATTACTAACCTCCCAGGTATGCATAAAGTCAACATAAAGGTTTTTAAAATAATTAAGATTGAATTGGTTAAAATCTATGGTATCTGTTTGTCCTTTTAAATCGTCTAAAACCTCTGAACTGTAAATACGATTACCTCGTCCCACATTTAATTCTATGCCCGTTCTTTTCTGTGGCCAATAATTGAAATCAGAGTGTACCTTCCAATAGAACTCCCTCCATTTGAAGTTATAGCCAAATGTTGGTGTAACTCTGAGTACACGATCTCCTCTAAATAAGCGATTATACTTTATTTTATGTTTGTATCTTAAGCCATCCTTGCCACTGTAACTAAATAAGAAAGGATTTATTATAGGTGAAAAGCGAATCGTACCCACCTCATATAAATTTAGGGTGTTTTTATTGAGTAGAAAATCTCCCAATTCACCCCAAAATGCCGTGGATTTCTTTTGGGAGGTCTGATCTAGTTTTTTTATTTCTAAACTATCACTTAGCTTGTAAAACTCCTCATAGAGTTGCTCTTCAGAACTACGTAGAGGAAGCATTCTGTATTTATCAAAATCACGTTCTTTTTTATTGACAGTATCCTGATATTGTAGGGAGTAGTACTCCGTTAAGTCATAATTCCTTTTCTTAGGCTTGAGTTCACATAACTCTTTCTGTTTAATATCATCGTATCTCATGACAGCTTCATAGCTCCCTTTTATCTTATTCCAAAGGAAGCGCATTGTTGCATCGATGTGGTAGCTTTTGGGTAGAAACTCATCGGGTCTTCCTACCTCTCCCATTTGTATACGCCAATTCACCGAAATATATTCTGTACGTCCAAAGAAATGTATCTCACGAATACTCCACACCTTGTCACTTACAATCATGTGTCCTCTAACGAGTTGGTAGCTTTTGTTTTTAGGAGTAAATTTAATTGTAAACTCTAAATGTCCTCCAACACCTTTGTCTATTCGCTCAATTTCATAGTTGTAATATTTTCTTGCATGTCTACTTAGCGGAGAAATCAATTTATCCTTAATAAGTGCATCGGAATAAATATTTATATGAAAATATTTTAAGACATTACCACTGGCTCCTTTCAGCTTTGGTGTTGTCCCTGTAATAGCCTTTATTTTTTGGTCATAAATATCTGGTGCCTTATAATGTAAGTCATTGTAGGTCTCAATAATGTACTTCCTCATACCGTGCTTGGGTCTGAACATAGAGGGTAGGTATCTTATAAATAGGTTTTTACGAAGAATGTTAAGTTTAGTCTTGATATATAAGTCAGCATCATACTCAGTGATAGCAGTCTTATAAAAAGGAGCATAAAAATAGACATTATTCATAATTGAGTCCACGCAGAAGGACTGAGGGGTATGGGCAGTACTGTTAGATACAACATTAGCCCATAGCTGCTGTGTTTGAAAGAGTAGCCCAAGGATACAGGCTAGAATAAGTTTAAAATACTTTCGACTCATTAAGAACAAATATAATTAATTATTGAAACACCTAGCTGTAAACCTCCACTTATAATACGCTTATAAATCAATTCACCTTTTTACTTACACCCTCTGATTATTCTGATTTCGATAGTCCTAATTAGCTTTTTCTTTTTATATTTGTGCTTTATAACATATCTTAATAGTATATCTATGGGGAAAAAAAGTTTGACAGCAAAAGAATTAGCTAACTACTTAGCTGACATGTGGGTGCCGCTGAATGAAAAACAGCGTGAGCTTCTATTAAGCAATTATACCATTAAGAGTTATAAAAAGAATGAAGTAATTTACATGGAGGGTGATACACCTAAGTACTTGATGTGTTTATTACGTGGCAAAGTAAAAATCTACAAGGATGGTGTAGGAGGGCGGAGCCAGATTATCCGCATGATAAAACCCGTTCAATATTTTGGTTATAGAGCCTATTTTGCCAATGAAAATTACATCACGGCAGCAGCGGCTTTCGAACCTACTAGTATTTGCTTTATTCCCATGGATATTCTAACCCAAGTCGTTTCTGAAAACTGCGAGCTAGCCATGTTCTTTATCAAAGAGCTCTCTATTGATTTAGGAATTGCCGATGAAAGAACTGTTAATCTAACTCAAAAGCATATTCGAGGACGTCTAGCTGAGTCATTGCTTTTTCTTAAGGAAAGCTATGGCCTAGAAGAAGATGGCTTTACCTTAAGCATTTATTTATCTAGAGAAGACTTGGCGAATCTTTCCAACATGACAACATCAAATGCCATTCGCACCTTGTCTAATTTTGCTTCAGAACGGATTATTGCTATTGACGGACGTAAAATCAAGATTATAGATGAAGAAAAGCTCACCAAAATCAGTCAGATAGGCTAGCCGCTTAGAGACGCTTTATGATTGCTAGAAATTCCTCATTAGTCATTCCGAAATCCTTCTCCTTAAAAGCAACAAAATCCTCCAGGTAATCACTGGCAATATCATCCATCAGCTCTTTTCCACTGACCCCTAGCTCGTCCAACTTAAAGCGTATAATTCCTTGATAAGCCTGTATTGTCTTTAACCGTTGTTGAGCAGCTGGTATGGTGCTCATTTGAGCATAATGCTCGTTTTTGGCGATTAAGTAAACAGTAGCATAAAATTTGTCTAGGCTACCATACGTTTTAATAATTGACTCTTTTACTTCTTTTGTAAATGCAGATATTGTTTTTAATGCTTGGCTCATCTTAAATTTTAAACTGTAATGTTATACAACTTTCATCGTAGATTTCACGAAATCCAATATTTTTGGCTATTAAATAAGCTTTAATTTCTTTAAGTACATCAGTCTTTTCCAGAATTAACTCCAGGTTTGTACCCTTTTCGGATAAAAGTATCGCTTCTAAAGCACTAATCAAGGGACTGTATCTAGTCTCCTTGCGTGTATCTACTGTTTTCATTCCTCATCTGAGTCTTTAACTTCTTGATTACTTCTATACTTTTGTGTGTAAAGCTCATAAAGCTGATTTAGTCCAAAAGCTTTCATGTCCTTATGGTAGATTACATCTATACACAAATCTAAGAGATCTTTACTGTTTTCTTCTTGTGAAGCAATAAGAGAGCGAACTGTTAGTCTTAGTTTCTCAAGAATTTCCTCGCTTATTAATCCATGACTATTAGGTAATTGATTAAAAAGCTTATACTGTCTTATCGTTTCTAAGTGCTTCTCTGATACCTCTATGAAACGAGTGTTTCTGCTGTTTGCTTGTATAGTATACATTTTTTAGTTTTAAGGATTAATACTAACAAAGATAAGAGAAATAACGACTTCTTATTTACTAATTGAGGAAGAAATTTAAAACAGAAGCCATAAGCTGAGCTCTACTTTGTTGAGAGTTGATACTCTCAAATGGAAAGCCCATGACAAACGTTTTATAAGATCCATCAAAAGCTATAGCTGCTGCGTGCTTGAGTTCTGGATAAACAAGAACAGGAAAACCTTCGCCTTCTGCATTCAGTACTTCTGGATGAGTGACAGCATAGGTTTGTTCATTGACTACTCGAGGGATTGTAAAAGATGGGCCTAAGCCACTAATCGTTTGAATATCCTTGTTGAAAATAGAATAGGCTAAGCTGTATTTAAGAACATGCTCTGTAAAGTGTTTGTCAGTAGTCAACCTACTCATATCACTTCCTAAATAAGAGCCACTAATCAAAATTCTCCCACCCCAATTGCAGTAATCCGTAATCTTCTCTTGAAGTCTTGGGCTAAAAGTTTTGTAGTGTACGTTACTATGAGGATTAAAATCATCTTCCTTTTCTAAGCCTAATATTAGATCGACTAGTGAGTAGTTGGCCAAAACTACACGACCAGACTCAACAGCAGCTTTACTAGCTGATGAAAAGCTAACACCTGGAGTCGCTTGTATCGCTTTGCCATGTATATAAGGATAATCAAAGGTGTTACCTGCTAGTGTAAATCCCTCCAGCTCATCTGTACTATAACCCAAGCCCTGCTTGCCTTCCTTACCCGCACCCGTTCTGCGAAAGTACTCCTGATTTCCAGCCAGCGAAATATCATAGATATAAGGTACTCCAGGATCTGCGTGGAGGTCAAAGCCTGCTTCTATGTCTGTATCTATAGGCTTGGGCCCACTAAGTCTATTGAAGCCATTGACAATTAAAGCTTCAGCTCTTTCTTTTGGTGCTTTGTAGGCGACCAGTGTTTCTGAAGGAAAGCTCTCTCCACCTTTATTGAGTGCTGCAACCTTAAAGGAATAGATCAGTCCAGGTTCGATAGTCATTTGGTATTCGTTATTTCTTACTAGCACACCATTATCAAACCCATCATTTCCTATCCGGGTATATACAATGTAGCTATTGGCTTGAGCACTTGGCTCAAATGGGTCTTCGGTAGGGGTCCACTGAAGCTTTACCTTATTCTTTCCACTTAGTATTGCCGAAAAGTTGCGAACAGGTAGGGGTTGTACCACATAGTTTTTCTTTTGCTGATCACTCAGGTATTTTAGTATGGCTTTATATATCGAGCGTGACACCACAAATTTAAAGTGTGGATCATGCCCCATACGCATATCTGCAAAGTTTTGATGGGATAGTAACTCCACTATAATAGAAGGAATATTGGGGAGTCTGGTTTCACTGTAATTTTTATCCCACATACTTCTGCGCGTCCACTGTATATCAAAGTTAGATTGAATATCTTTTTCAAGCTGTGTTAAGACTAGATCTGTAAAATCACGGGCAGAGAGTCTATCCATATTAGTGCCGAGGGGATTTGCATTGGCTTGTGTGGTATAAATACCTAGGGTACCAAAAATTTTATCATTTCTGCGATAGCCTGCATCACTATGTAGTGCAAGGTTTAGCTCAAGAGGAACACCTAGCCCTGCTTGTTTGGGGTTGAAAAACGAACCACCTGATAAGTAATTAATGACATTACTTCTGACATTGATGTCATCTATATAATCATTTGTTCCTTTTTTGCCACTATACACCTCATAAGGCATGCCATACCACTGAGCAGCATATCGGGCCCCCTCCAAGTATCTAGGAAGTCCACTGGGGCTCCCTCCACGCATAATATTACCCATACCTCCTCCAAAACGGACAGCATCAGCCGATACTACACCTTCTTCTTTACTTTGATTGGTGAGCACTACCATTCCTAATGGACTGTTTCCTTTAGAAAAGTTGAAAGTGCCCAAATAAACCCAGGTTCCGCCTCCTATTTTTTGATTGACAGAAAATTCTGTAATTCCTCCTTTGTGAAACACCAGATATTGTGCATCAGAAACGCTTTGAGGAGTCGATTGATAGCTTACATACACAGCATATCTGCCATCCTCTGGTATCGTAGGCACCCATTGAGCAAAAGCCTTTGCTTTTGATTTCTTAGTTTGCACAACTCTACTTGTACCTCTTAAGAAAGGATTTTCTCCATCCAAGTAAAAAGCTTTACTTGCCGCAAAGCCTGCTCCATCGTAACGTTCCCACTTTTGATTGCGTTTACTCTCTTCTATGTACAAAGAGTTTGTTTTAATGTCATTATCAACGATTACTTCCTGCCTTTGAATATCTCTTTCTCGAGGTGTAAACACAATGGCTCCAGCATTTTCCAACATTGGAATTAAGAAGGGAAGAACAAAAGACTGGGTAAATTGATCTTCTGTGGTACAGAATAAATGAGGGCGTTGCCAACCCCATTTGTTCTTATTATTTATAAAGTAGTAGCCATGACTTTGCCAGACAGCAATATGTCTACCTTCGAGGCCTCTAGAAGCATAGTAGGGTCTTGACATATTAGTCACCCAAGGAACTTGCTTGGTATCAAAGGGCCGATGAATACGCTTATAATCTAGTTGTGATGAGCGGTAGTAGTTAGGAATTAGGTCTTCAATTTTTCTACCTCCTGCAAGAATAGTTATAGAATAGTCTCGAATGGAGTGGGGGATAATTTGTTTGACGTGTCGATATATAGCTTGTGTATTTTGTTCTCGAAAAGGCTGGAAAGCAAAGCGCTCATCCGCATAAACAGTAAGAGTTTTGCTCTGTTTGTCTAAGTGGAACTTTTCTAACTTACTTCTTCCTATATCAACATTGGTACTCTTGTAGTTGTGAAAAAAGTGACTTAGGCTTTTTTGTAGGTCTTGCTCAAGGGATTGGGCAAATGAGAGCGAAGACAAAGTAAGAGCTAAGGACAAGAACAAAAATCTTTTAATCATAGTTGGTGTATTGTGTTTATAAAATCAGCACTTTTGTAATTGGGCTATGGTGTTACGGACACGTCTTACAGTAGTTACTGCTCTGTTAAACTCATCTATATTTTCAGAGTTTCCCATAGGAATTCGCTTACGGCGGAAGGTCATCAAACTCTCCTTGTTTTCACGAGCTGAAAAATGAAACTCCTTAAGACCCGTTTCTTTTGCTATCTTATTAATGTTTGATTCATTAACACCACAGCCAACTAAAAGTTTAATTCGTCCCTGGTTTCTACACTCCAGTTCACGCAACAAGGGAATGCCCAATTCTGCACGCTCTGCTTGGCCTGAACTAAGTATTCTATCACAGCCTAGCTTTATAAGCTCCTCCAAGGCTCGATATGGATCCTTACAGGCATCAAAAGCTCTGTGACAGGTAACAGACAATCCTTTTGAGGCATCCATAAGTTTTTGCATGGCTTGCACATCTAAATGTCCATCAGCTTGCAGACACCCAAAAACCACGCCATCTACTTGTAACTGTTTACAAAGCTGTATGTCTTCAAGCATCGTTTCTATTTCTAGGGGAGTATATAAAAAATCTCCTCCTCTAGGGCGAATAATAACATGGAGTTTTATATCTAAGAGTTTTCTAGCCATAGCTATTTCACCATAAGAGGGGGTAGTTCCACCCTCAGGTATAGCAGCACAAAGTTCTACACGATGAGCACCCCCTTCTTGGGCTGCCAAACAACTCTCTACAGAGTTGGCACAGATTTCAAATTGATAGTCTTTCATAGGTGTATAAATTAAGAGAGGACGATAGATACCTACCGTCCTCCCCAATATATGAAGTATTCTTCTTATTTAGCAAAACTCACAGAGCGAGTTTCTCTAATAACTGTAATTTTTACTTGGCCTGGATAGGTCATTTCATCTTGTATTTTTTGGGCTATTTCATCAGATAGCTTTTCAGTATCAGCATCTGTGATTTTATCTGCACCAACAATAACTCGTAACTCTCTACCTGCTTGTATTGCATAGGTTTTAGTTACACCTGGATAAGATGAAGCAAGGTTTTCTAGGTCATTCAAGCGCTTGATGTAAGCTTCTACTATTTCACGACGTGCGCCAGGGCGTGAGCCTGAAATCGCATCACATACTTGTACAATAGGAGCGATTAAGCTTGTCATTTCCACCTCATCGTGGTGAGCACCTATAGCATTGCAGATATCAGCTTTCTCTTTATACTTCTCAGCAAGCTTCATACCCAATAATGCGTGTGGTAATTCTGGCTCCTCATCAGGCACCTTACCTATATCATGCAGTAGTCCTGCTCTTTTAGCTTTCTTGGGATTTAAGCCAAGTTCAGAGGCCATCACAGCACACAAGTTTGCTGTTTCTCTAGAGTGTTGTAGTAGGTTTTGTCCGTAAGATGAGCGGTATTTCATTTTACCAACCATACGTATTAGCTCTGGGTGTAGCCCATGGATACCAAGGTCTATAGTGGTACGTTTACCTGTTTCGATAATCTCTTCTTCAATTTGCTTGCGCACTTTAGATACTACCTCCTCAATACGAGCAGGGTGGATACGTCCATCAGATACCAGTTGGTGAAGGGCAAGACGTGCTATTTCTCTACGAACTGGGTCGAAAGCTGAAAGTACAATCGCTTCTGGTGTATCATCAACCACGATCTCTACACCTGTAGCTGCTTCTAAAGCACGTATGTTACGTCCCTCACGGCCAATAATTCGACCTTTAATTTCGTCAGATTCTATATGGAATACAGTTACTGAGTTCTCAATAGCTGTTTCCGTAGCCACTCGTTGAATCGATTGAATAATAATTTTTTTGGCTTCACGATTGGCTGTCATCTTAGCCTCGTCCATGATGTCATTGATATAGGACTGAGCATCTGTTTTAGCAACTTCCTTCAATGATTCTACCAGTTGCTCTTTAGCTTCTTCCGCTGAAAGTCCTGACAAGTTTTCAAGGATTTGGATTTTTTGAAATTTGATTTTATCCAGTTCCTCTTGCTTCTTTTCTATCAGTTGCAGCTGGTTGTCTAGATTAGATCTAATCGCATCAACTTCTGCTTGTTGCTTTCTGATACTGTCATTACGCTGCTTAATACCTAGTTCTCTTTGTTTGAGCTTGTTCTCTATACGCTGAATTTTCTGATTGCGGATAGTTACTTCTTTTTCGAGGTCTGCCTTCTTGTTAAGAAACTTCTCCTTAACCTCTAGCAGCTTGTTTTTCTTGATAACCTCAGCTTCAATTTCAGCTTCTTTAATCATGTTATCCACTTTGCATTGTGCATCAAAAAGAGCAGTTTCTCTTTTCTTCTTCAATGCAGTCTTGTCCAGAAGGTATACAAGTCCTCCCCCAAGCACAAAGCAGATTATTCCCACTATTATTTGTGTCATTTTGTAATAATTATTTTAAATAATAACGCACTGTATCTTCTTTTTACTTATTAGCCGTAAAGAGAATGACAGTGCGTGAATTTTGTTTATACTCTCAATCAGAACAAAAAAGCTTATACTTCTTTCTTGTTGTCTAAAAATGATAAATCACCTTTATAGTCGGTCAATAGTTGATCTGTGAGGACCTGATCTAACTCTCTAATTTTATCAATACATGGTTTTGTATCTGCTTTTTTTTCAGCTCTTATGCCATCTAGAGCTAGCTGATATGCAACAAGTGTTGTTAATTGGTTTTTCCCCACTTCAGTGTTGTCAAAGTGTTGACCTACTGCATTTAGGGCAGTATTGACCCTTTTAGCTGCAGCTCTTACATCTTCTTCTTCACTTCTATCAATGACTAAACGATAGTCATGACCATCTAGATTTATAGTAATTTTCAATTTATTATCGTCCATACATGCTTTAGGTTTAATACTTCAATAAAGTAAATTCTTTCTTTTATATATTTAGTAAAGCAATGCATTTATCGACCTCACGCACTAGT
>JASLIW010000082.1 GCA_030152865.1 Bacteroides sp. | reverse complement strand
ATTTCAATAAATGAGTTGACTATCTTAGGAAACTGGCTTCCTATCTTGATCCCATGCCAGGGATGCGCTTTATATTTTTTCATTGTTCTAAGTATATTATTATTTTTTTACAAAGATAATAAGTTTCAACTTTCGGTTTTTATTTCGAGTACATTAATTTTTATTTTATTCGTAACGCATTAGTTGCGTTTCTGCGGGTAAAGGCCCTGCTTTGTCACTAAAATAACACTTTTTGCATTCTATTCCACTTTTAAAACCAGATCATTTATTTGTACGAAAGTGGGGTTTGGCCTAAGTTCTTTGGGCTCTGCTTGATTTTATATTGACTAGATTTCTCTATCTTGCTCGAATAGACTGTGCTGCTAAATTTGAAAGAAGAGTCGCTAGATTTCTTAAAATCCTTATCTTTGCAGTACTATGGCAAAAGATGATGTTTATAAGACGATAGTGAAGCCTACTGAAGGAACTTACAGTGAGAAGCGAAGCAAGTTTACGAGTTTTGCCTATCCTGTAGAGTCTGAAGAGCAGGTGAAGGAGTTGTTGGAGGAGATTCGAAACAAATATTATGATGCACGCCATGTGTGCTATGCCTATCGCATTGGTCACGACCAAGTGCAGTACCGTGCCAATGACGATGGAGAGCCTTCGGGCACAGCAGGCAGGCCTATTTTGGGGCAGATTCGCTCCTTTGAGCTAACCAATGTCTTGGTGGCTGTGGTGCGCTATTTTGGAGGTATCAAGCTGGGGACAGGTGGTTTAATCGTGGCCTATAAGGCTGCTGCAGCTGCTGCTTTGGAGCAGGCTGAGGTGGTGAGCTGTACGGTTGACGAAACCTTGAGTTTTCGTTTTGAGTATCCTTTTATGAATGATGTGATGCGGATAGTCAAGGAGATGGATGCCGAGGTGAAGGAGCAGACGTTCTACCTCGATTGTCAGATGACACTGAGCATCAGGCGTTCGGAGATGGAAACATTGGCCGATCGCATCAGAAGGGTGCAGAGTGTACAGATAGAGGGTGAGGAAGAAGATGCTAAGGAAGAAGTAACGAACGAATAAAAGATAGTAATAGAGATATGGGATTTGAAGCAACTAAGAGTGAATGGAGTGAGCTGTATGTGTTTTTGAAGCTGCTAGCTGAGGGTAAGGTATATCAGGGCAATCATCGTGGAGAGCTCAATACGCGTTCATTTTGGCCCATCAGCGCCATAGAGCGTGAAGATTTTGACGGGACTCGTCGGTATTTTATTGAAGATGAGTGGGTCAATGTGACAGGCAAGGGTGATTACAACAAGTTACATCGGGCCGCCTTGGCAGCTATGGCCGATAAGGTGTTGGAGCTGATCAAGTCGAGTAATGAGGAGGAGATTGCTTGCCCTGCCGATATTGAGAAGTTTCTAAATGCAGCAAAGATTTACGAGCTAGAGCCACAGACGATGGATCGTACAGATATCAAATTAGGGTTTTGGTCGCCTCACAAGATCCCCTCAGGTTTTACCATTCAGTCTAAGCTAGCGCCTATGCGTCCGCTACTCGATGGTGGGCGGGCTGCCAATCTAAAAATGGAGCTGTGTGGCAAGCGATTTGCTCAGCCCGAGATTGAAAACATCAATGCGATAGATACTCCCGAGGCGGTGCGTGATCGGATGCTGATGCTGGAGCAGCTAGGTGGTAGTTTGAAATATGCCGATGTGGCGCATCGGGTGTTCCGTTGCAACATCAATATGATAGATCTGCACTTTGGCCGAATACTGGCCGAGATGATACGTGCCATGCACCTGCAGGGCAAAACACGAATCTATGAGCTGACTAATCTTATCAAGATGCAAAATCCCGTGAAGGTGAAAGAAGATTTGATTCAGAAGCATCGTTTCTACGAGTACAAGATGAAGCAGTTTTTGATGGCAGCGGTTTCGGGGATGCGTCCTGCCAAAATATTTAATGGAACAGACTCCGAGGTCGAGGGGATGTTGGTTTTAAATGCCGATGGCTCTATTCTCGCTTACCACAAAGAGGATAGAAAGACTTACGAGGATTTCTTATACCTCAATACTCGTTTCTTAAAAGGTCCACTCGATAAGGATAAGTACGGCTTCCTTGAGCGTGAGCACGGTACATACTACATGAAGCTCAATGCCAAGATAGGGCTAGTAAAGCGCTAGTGGGGTTGAATATAAGGCTCGCTTTTGCTATCTTGTGTGTGAAACAACTTAATACAGTATGAAAGCACGCATTTTAGCTTGTTGCTTATTGGTTTGCTTGGGTCTGCTAAGGCCTATGCAGGCTGGTGAGTTAGAGCAAATAAAAGCCAACTACCGTAGTTTGCTTTTATCCACCCATCCTAGTAGTCAAAAGCTTATTGAGCGTTTGACGGCTCTTCCACCTGAGCAGGAGCTATCCGATCAAATGGTGGTGGAGCTTCACGAGCGTTATCCCTTGTCTGAATCAACAATCCGAGCTTATCTGAAAGATGTGCAGGCAGATGGTACCTGGCCAGATATCAACTACCAAGATCGTAAGCGCTCGGGTTGGGATACGGCTCGTCATACCAAACGTATGCTTGAGCTGGCCAAGGCTTATGCCGATACGTCTTTTCCACTTTACAAAAACAAGGAGGTGTTGGAGGTTTTGCGTTTAGCACTGAGCTACTGGCTAGAGTTGCGTCCGCAATGCCTCAACTGGTGGTACAACCAAATTAGTGTGCCCAAAACGCTGGGTGCTACCTTGATACTGGTGTATGATGAGCTAAGTGCAGACGAACAAGAGGCTGCCTTAGCTGTGATGGAGCAAGCTCAAATAGGAAGAACGGGACAAAACAAGGTGTGGTTAGCAGGCAATGTCTTAATACGGGCTTTGCTAGAGTCTGACGAAGCCTTGGTACAAAAGGCTCGGGCTGCAATAGTAGGCGAAGTAAGTCTGGGCAATGAGGAGGGCATACAAGCTGATTGGAGTTTCCATCAGCATGGTCCTCAGCAGCAGTTTGGCAATTATGGTTTGGCTTTTTTGAGCAGCATGAGTTTTTATGCTTCGCTTTTTGCAGATACTTCTTTGGCTTTTGACACAGAGACTATTGATGTGTTGCATCAACTCATAGAGCAGGGGTATGCCTGGGTGGTGTGGGATGGCCAAATGGATGTGAATGCCTTGGGCAGACAGCTGTTTCACCAGGTTGCTTTGCACAAAGGTTTTAGTGTGGGTTTTGCTGCCATTGAGCTGGCCAAAAATAAGAATAAGGCTTTGCAGCAGACTTGTGATCGGTATATAGCTGCCAATTTTACACGCCCTTATGTCAATACCAAAGTGGGGCACAAGCACTTTTGGAAGTCTGATTATACCATTCACCGCCGACCGAGTTGGATGGCTTCTCTCAAGATGGCTTCTGCTAGGGTGGTTGGTACCGAAACTGTCAATGAGGACAATCTTTTGGCTTATTACTTGGCAGATGGAGCACTTTATCTATACACTCATGAGCTCGATTACCTCAATAGTTTTCCGCTTTGGGATTGGCGCAAGATACCTGGAGTTACGGCCTACGAGAGTAAGGAGCCGCTGCCCAGCCTCAATCGGGGCCATACGGGCAATTCGTCTGAATGGGTGGGTGGTTTTAGCTTGGGTGAGCGTGGACTTTCTGTGATGCAACTCAATAGAGATGGTTTGCAGGCGCACAAGCTGTGGTATTTTGATACTGATTTTGTGTTTTGTTTGGGTGGAGCTATCACGACAAAGGCTGATTCTGTGGTGACGACATCAGTGGATCAACGCCTTCAAAAACAGCCTTTCTATCATTGGACTCCAGGGGGTTGGAGAGTTTTAAGCGGTGCCCTAGAATTAAATCAGCCTGCCGATGCACGCTTTATAAGTGCAGACTTGGGTTATATTATTTGTGATGCTTCTAATACGCTTTATGTGGAGAGTGGGGAGAAGCAGGGCAATTGGAAAGCGAACATGGGTATGTACAGTTCTTGGCCAGTAACAGACCAGCAGTACCTGCTTTATTTGTCGCACGGTGTTCG
>JASLIW010000021.1 GCA_030152865.1 Bacteroides sp. | reverse complement strand
CATTTCCTGGAGTAGTATACCTAATGTTAGCTTTGCCCTCATAAATGTTTTCATCAGCTAAGCTTTTTCCTGCCTCTATGGCATAGATCCCAATGGCATCAGAGGTGGACCACTGAGTTCCTGAAGCCCTTGATATTGTGGTTTCAAACTTTGCTGTTAACTCTGAACCAGTGATGTTATTATCATCATCACTTGAACAAGCAGTGAATATTCCTACAAATAGTAGGGATAGTACTAGATAGTTAAATTTATTCATTTCTATACGTTTTAATTTAATTCCAATGTTCTATATGAAGTTCATTTTTTATGCTCGGATTAGGGAGTTGTGGAAAAAATGTAAATCCAGTTTCTTTCTCTAGCTGACCAACAGTCATCTTATACTGCATAAAATTATGTGAGGAGACCGATGTTTTGTTTGCAATTTTAAAACCTATGGTTTCATAAGTATCTCCCTTGCGTTTAGCCAAAGCCTTAAAGTAATAGTTGGGAATGGATATAGCTTTCCCATTCGAGCCATGGGTATAATCAATCGCTTCTGGAGGCTGTGGAAGAGTCATACCTGTTACTACGTAAAGCGTATCACATCCACTTATCCAGGAGCGTACCTTATCCTCTAATCTTGCCCAGATTCCCGCATTCATCTGAGAATCTTGTGGAGTCATGTTTGTATAATAGAAAGTAGTTTTGTTTATCTCTCTAGAGGCAGATCGGTCGGCACTCGCTATCTGATGTCCTCTATTCCTTGTTCCCCATTTTACACGATCCATTTCTACCTGAAGGCTTTGAGGTATAACTGGGTCATATCCCCAAGCGTTTGTTCGATTCCCTCCTTTAACATAAGCTCCATGCATAGGGTAAGCAACCCAATGAGCTACTCCATGATCTATATCATAAAGCAAGGAGTAATTTCTCACCTCTTTTCGTTGATCAGGATAAGATAGGTTTAAATATCTAGTATCAATCATATGAGTAACAAGCATCGTATTTGTTAAATCTTTACGCTCTTTTGGCCACTCTATATAACCTTTCGGTTCCTCAACTTCGCCACCTTCATAATCTATTTGTAGATTTAAAGTATAGCGCTGCCCCTCTACAAGTTCTTCAATATCATTTGCTATGACCCAGTTGTATTTCTTATCTTTTATAGTAAGTTCTAATTCACTCCCTGTTACTTTACCTGGGAATAGCGTGAATTCGATAACTATAGAGCCATTTTCCTCTTTAACCAACGGCGTCACTGATTTCTTTGAAGCCCCTTCTACACGCAAGACTCCTGTACTTAAATCCAAATATCCTTGAGTTGAAATTGATTTAAGAAGAGCTTGCACATCACTAACTGCTAGTGGGGTTGATGAGTTGCTAGTAAGAAGCGTAAGCTTCACCTTAGACATTAGCCTTCTAAAGTCCAGCTTCACACTTGTAGACTGATTTGAGATCTCTTTTGCATTCGACGAGTAAAGAAGGTCTAAGTCCTCTTGTTTCTTCTGATCTTCAATATTTACCTTCAGCGTCGTTTCTTGCACTTTCTGATCATAAAAAAATGGATAGTAAGCTATAAAATCTATCTTACTTCCATCCTCTGGGTAAGATGGGTTAGGTTGTTCCTTAGCTACAAATAGCCCATCTCCTGTATGTGTTACAAACGAACGGTTTTTTAACTCGTCTAATGCGTTTTGACTGGTTAGTTTTTCACCAGACGGAAAAGCATATACACCTATTAAATCTTCCTTATCCCACAAAGCTCCCTGCACACGAGTAGAAATGTTATCCGCATGGAATCGGATCGAATTGGATAAGGAGTTTTGCTCTGAATCATCTTGCGTACAACTACCAAGAAAGGCTACCAACAGAGCGAATACACCTATTTTTATTAATCTCATACAATAAGTTTAAATAAGATCTTCTGTTAATGACTTACAAAGGTACCAATTTATCGATACTTTTATAAACGAAAAGACCTATTTAACTATTCAGACGGATTAAAAAGTACGAACAAATCCTCTACTGTCGGTTTATGGCTGGATAATCGATGGTATAATGAAGTCCTCTACTCTCTTTCCGCTCTATGGCCTGGCGCATAATGAGGTACCCCACATTAATCATATTCCGAAGCTCGCAGATGTCTTTCGATGCCACACTACGTTTAAATAGGCTTTCGGTCTCTTCATAAAGAATATCTAACCGCTTCCATGCGCGCTCTAGCCTAAGATTACTACGTACTATACCAACATAGGTTCCCATAATCTGATTTACCTCTTTCATACTTTGTGTAATCAACACCATCTCCTCAGGAGATCTGGTTCCCTCATCGTTCCATTGAGGAATCTCTTCATTAAACCCATAATGACCTATTTCCTGCAGACTATGCTTTGCTGCCGCATCTGCATAAACAACAGCTTCTATCAAGGAGTTAGAGGCTAACCGATTCCCTCCATGTAATCCCGTACAAGAACATTCACCTACCGCGTACAACCTATTGATTGAAGATTGTCCATCTAAATCTACCTGGATACCGCCACACAAATAATGTGCTGCTGGTGCAACAGGGATATAGTCCTTCGTTATATCAATACCTAGACTAAGACATTTATTATAAATATTTGGGAAGTGTCTCTTTGTTTGCTCGGCATTTTTGTGCGTAACATCTAAAAACACGTGATCATCCCCCCTACTCTTCATCTCACTATCTATAGCACGGGCTACAATATCACGTGGAGCCAAACAGAGCCTCTTATCGTATCTCTGCATAAACTTCTCTCCGTCCAAAGTCCTTAATACAGCTCCATAACCTCTCATAGCTTCTGTAATTAAAAAAGAGGGGCGATCACCTGGATGGAAAAGAGCTGTTGGGTGAAATTGGACAAATTCCATATCCTTAACTGTACCCTTTGCCCTATAAACCATAGCTATACCATCCCCAGTAGCTACTAATGGGTTTGTTGTTGTTTGATAAACAGCACCTATCCCTCCAGTTGCTATCAACGTTATCTTAGAAAGATAGGTGTCTACTTTGTTCGTTTCTGGATTTAATATATATGCACCATAACACGCTATGTTCTTCGTTTTTCTAGTTACTACAACTCCAAGATGATGTTGTGTTAGTAACTCTATAGCAAAATGATTCTCTAAGATCTCAATATTTGGGTGCTGCTTTACTGCGCGAATTAGACTTTCCTGGATTTCTGCACCTGTATTATCCTTATGGTGCAAAATTCGATGTTCTGAGTGGCCACCCTCACGATGTAAGTCATATTCACCGCTCTCATTCTTATCAAATTTAACTCCCCAATTAATAAGCTCCCTAATTTGAGCTGGAGCCTCTCTTACTACTTTCTCTACAGCTTGTTTATTGCTAAGCCAATCACCAGCAACCATTGTATCTTCAATATGCTTATCGAAGTTATCAACTAACCTATTGGTCACAGAGGCAATACCACCCTGAGCAAAAAAGGTATTAGCTTCTGCTAGTGCTGTTTTGCACACCAATGCAACTTTACCTTTATCGGCAACCTTGAGGGCGTAGCTCATTCCTGCTATGCCTGCTCCAATAACTAGAAAATCAAATCTTTTAACCATTGTAACATTATCTTTATCTAAGAAACACTTAGATGGAAGCTTATACCACAAAGCTACAAAATAACTCTTTTCAACAATCCATTTGTTGCCTTTAATTGTTAAAAGAGCTAACTTGCAAACAAAAGAACCTAATGAACAGAACGTTTCACTCTAGAGTAACTTATCTCCAACTCTTTTACATGATAACAGTTGGTCTACTTACCTTTTATCTCATTTGGATAAAGAGCGCAATACTTGCAACCATACTCTCTTTCTTTCTCATTTTATTAATTGAGCGAACAATAAATACCTCTTATACTTTTACTAGTGATAAAAAACTGCTCATAAATAAAGGGAGATTCTATAAGACAAAAGAGAT
>JASLIW010000157.1 GCA_030152865.1 Bacteroides sp. | reverse complement strand
TCGTTAACAGCTGTTGAATCCTTTTTGTGTTTGAGTAACTCTTTTTTGATGAGTTCTGAGGCTTTATCTTCTATTTTTTTGCTACCCTCTTTGAGCATTCCTTTGGTGTCAATCTTAAAAGTGGGATTTTTAAATGAGCCTTCTATAAGGAAACCTAAGGTGTTAAAGCTTTCTGTTTTTGTCACAGAGCTAGGAAGAGTAAGCTTGCCTGTATAGTCAATAGTTTGATCTAGGCCAGTAGTTCCAGCCAGATTTAAGTTGTACTCACCCATGTTGAAATCAAAAGGAGTCGTTTTGACGCGGCCATCTTTTATTTCAAAGTTTAAGTCTATATCCTTGATGGGTCTGTCTATGAGTTGTTCTTGTTTAAGAGCTTTTGCCAGTTGTTGAAGAACCTCTACTTTACTAAGACTTAAATTCTGAGTTTGTAAGCTCCCTGTAGCCTGTAAGCTAGGGTATACAGGTTCCATACTTTCATTTAGCTCAGTGTTAATCAACATATTGCCTGTGAATGATCCTTCTAATGAATTAAATACTGGAGCTAAAGTTTGGACCATATTTAGTTCTTTGTAAGCTTCTGAAAATGTTAAATTATTTAGGGTGAAACTAGCATTTACAATAGGATGCTCAATTTGCTGTGTTGTGTAATAGCCATTCATTAGTACCTCTCCACCCATTGTTTTCATTGAGAGATTTGTCATATCTGCTTTTCCGTCTTTTACGTGAATAAGGCCTTGTACATCTTTAAGTGTTAGGGTGCCGAGCACGACATTTTTTAATTTAGCATTTATATTGAAGTCAATATTTCTGGGAACCTCTATAACGCCAAAAACACTATCAGTAGGGGTTTCTGAAACTGGTTCTTGTGGTTTATCGCTCCAGTCATTCAGGTTTAAATAATTTGAATGTAAGTTTAGCGAGCCTTGAATAGTGCTACCTTTCATTATGTAGCCCAAATAATTATTTAATTGACTATCTAGTGTAAGGTCGTTTTCGCCAAGGTGTATGGTCGTCTCACTGAGTTTTAAAAACTGAGGAGTAAAAGTGAATAAGGATTGATCGATTCTTAGTTTAGGAAGGTTTTCGGCTTCCATACTCATATCTGTGAGTTTAATGGTTCCAGACGAACTTATTTTTTCATATCGTTCTTTTTCAATAAAGGAGGCTTGACCAGCTATGGCTATATTTGCATCGAGTAGTCCATTCAACTTAGTGTCTTCTAGGGGATATACCTCTTGGATTTTACTAAGATCGAGTAATCCTTTAGCCTTTAGATCAAAATGTGGATCACTTATAGGATGTGAAACGGTTGCTGTAAGGCTAAATGGATTATTAGCCATACGGAAAGAAAATGGCTTGATCTGTAATACTGTCAGATCAGGCTTACCCCCTGGATTAGTCAGTGTTGCATGTACCTGAATTTGATCTACACTAGAAGGGAGAGATGGATACTGAAAAAGAGCATCCTTTACTTGAAGTGTAAGTTCAAAAGAAGGCAAATTGTCTTCATGAAGTATACCTGTAGCATAAGCTTTTAGTGAGGCTATACCCTCAGTTTTTATGTTCTTGAAATCCTTGCTATAGATTGCTGGGATAAGGGAGAGTATTTCTTTAAATCCTACATCATTGGTATTTAACTTTAAATCCATCTCTGTTTTGTCGTCTTCTTTTAAAGCTATCCATCCGTCCAAGTTTGTTTTTATAGCATTAAGTTGGATTTCATTTTTCTCAAAGGTGAAAATTTGATTAGCTAAATCAGCATCTAGGTTTATTTTGAAATCTAATTCAATAGTATTAAGTAAAGGTATACCTCCTGATCTAAAGCTAAGTTGAGGAGTTTTACCTGTAATGATTAGCTTTGTTTGTTGACTGGCTAGATTTCCTTGAAGCTCTATAGATAATTTGTCTATAGAAGCATATTGCCCCTCTTTTTTGTTGTCATAAGTAAGTGATAAATTACTGACAACTAATTTTTTTAAGTTTAATGAGAAGTCGTCATCCTTGCCGTCGCTGCTCACGCGTTCGGGTTCTGAGTTGCTATTATCTTCTTTGAAAATATCCCAGTTTTCTTGTCCATCAGCTAATACTTTAGCATTTATTAGGGCATCTTTTAGTTGTATTTGGTCTATTTCAAAGCCATTATCTTGGAATAGTGAGAGTATATCTACAGTTGCTGTTAATTCTTTAGCAAAGGCCAGGGTATCATCACTGAAAGCTCCTTGTCCCTTTACCCAAAAGTCCTTGAGTGAAAGAGATGCTTTAGGGAAGTTTTTAAATAAACTAATATCAAGGGATGCAAAATCAAATTCAGCATCGATCATTTTATTGGCTTCTTTTTTCACTAGGGCTTCTATTTTTCCACTAAAGAAAAGAGGGATACAGATCATGCTGATCAGAATTACTCCTAGAATTATTCCTGTAATTTTAAGTGCTTTTTTCATATTGCTAATACTATTAATTTTTACGTTTTTTATTTCTAAGTGCTTCAGCTAGCCTCTTATGTAATTCTGACTCTGTTTCTTTCCCTATGCGGTATAGCGCTGTGGCAAATAAGTCATGAGCCTTAGCGTGGTCAGGTTTGTAGGTGGTAGCTTTATCTAGATCGGCAACAGCCCCTTCATCATCTTGCATAGCTAATCGTAGCTTACCTCTATTATAAACAGTTTTAAAGGCATAAGGGTTAATGGATACAGCTTTATTTAAACAAGTGTCGGCTGCATCGTAGTCTTTTAATTTGTAATGTGTCAGTCCTTTTCTGACCCATGCATCTGTATAAGTAGGATAAAGTTCAATAGCTTTGCTGTAATTTGCTAGAGCTGCTTTGCTGTCTTTTGCCTCTGTTATGCAGGCATTACCCATAAGGTAGTACTCTTTAGCATATTTTTTAAGGTTGTTCTCTTGTCTTCTTAAAGCCTCTTTTAGTAATGAGTTTTCTTTTTTTAGACGTGTGATAACATTTAGTTTATGCCTGATATACCGTTGGTAGATGGGTTTTTCAATATCATACCTAGAGTGAATAGCCTTGAAAAAGTGATGAAGAAACAGCTTGAAGTTGCCCGTGTCGAAATAGTGAATAGCTTGTTCATATTCGCTATCTGCTTTTGCTTCTTTCATGGCTTTTTGTATAGCGAGTTCATTATTGAAGTTTTTAGCAAAACGTACAATTTCGGGGTCTACAAAAATATGTGACTTTTGAATAGGGGTCTTGAGGTAGATTCCTTGTAAGGAGGTACAACGACTTAAGGCTACATAAGCTTGTCCTCCCGTAAAAACACCTCCTGAAAAGTCAATCACTACTTTTTTGAAGGTAAGTCCTTGGCTTTTATGGATAGTTATAGCCCAAGCAAGTCGGATAGGATATTGCTCAAAAGTTCCTAGCTCTTCACTTTCTATTTCTTTTTTATCTTCATTAAAAGTATATTTTAGATTTCTCCATACTTCGGGTTTTACGTCGTGTTCCTCACCATTTTCTGTGACAACATAAATAGTATTCGACTCCTCATCTATACCGGTTATAACTCCTATGGTACCATTAACCCAGCGCTTATCTGTATCATTTTTGACGAATATTATTTGAGCTCCAACCTTTATTGTTAGCTCGAGGCTCGTAGGAAGGCTGTTGGAGGGGAACTCTCCAGACACCGTTCCATAGGCTATTACAGGGTCTCCAGGTAAACTAGCCAACTTATTTTCATTGATGAAATCAACATTATCTCGTTTAGTAGCCAGAGTGATATAAAGTTCTTCCTTACTTTCTTTCAAGTCCACATTATATCTCGTGTTCAGGAGTTGGAGTTCAGTGGGTTGAACCGTAGCTGTGCGGATATTATTGAGGATATTCAGAAAGACTGGATCTGATTGTCTATATACCTTTTGTAGCTCTATTGAAACGAGGTTGATTTGTCTGAACACATGAGCTGAAAAGAAATAAGGTGAGGGGTAGGCACGCTGCATCAGTTGGCGTATATCACTTGTGACAACAGGCTCTAGCTGAAAAACATCTCCTACGAATAGGACCTGTTTTCCACCAAAAGGGGTGCGTAGATTTTGAGAGTATACGCGCAATATGGTATCAATAGTATCTATAATATCTGCACGGACCATTGATATTTCATCAATAATTATTAACTCTACTTCACGAATTATCTTACGATGTTCTTTTTTATATTTAAAGAACTCATGGATTTGACCTTTTTGTAGGTTGAGCTTGGGGTCGTCGGGTAATAGAGGGTGGAAAGGGAGCTTAAAAAAGCTATGTAGTGTACTCCCTCCTACATGAATAGCTGCTATACCTGTAGGAGCTAGTACTACATGTTTTTTCTTGATGTGTTTGCAGATATATTTAAGTAGGGTTGATTTTCCTGTACCTGCTTTGCCAGTGAGAAATATCGACTGGTTGGTATGCTTGACTAACTGAAGGACATTTTGAAAGTCCTTGTTTCTTTTGTCTATCTCAATATCCAAGGGTTTTTCTATTATATAAGTTTAAAATGCTTAAGTGCATTCCAAATACCATTGTCATCTACAGAAGTAGTAACAAAGTCAGCATGCTTTTTAACTTCATCAGCAGCATTTCCCATTGCTATGCCTATACCAGCATATTTGAGCATACTGATATCATTACCTCCATCTCCAATACAAATAACATCTTCTAGGTGAAGCTTAAAGTGCTTACGCATAGCTTCTACACCAGTTTCTTTAGTATTTCCTTTAGCTACGATGTCTACAAAGTGTGGGTTCCACCTTTCTGGTTGACAGTTAGGCATAAGTGGCAAAATGGAGTCTTCCTCTTCTTGTGTGATAAATGGTGACATCTGAAATATAGTATCCGATGTGGCTTGCTCAAATGACTGCTCCGGGATGATTGGAACATTTAAGTGGTCATAAAAGATATTCTTAACCAAGTCATCGGGTTGACATACAGCTATAGAGTTTTCCTTAACAAAGATTACAGCCTTACCTTTTTCTTCACAAAACTGAGCAAGATTTTGTACATCTTCTTTGGGGATTCTACTTTCGTGCAATATCGTATCTCCTACAAAGCAGTAACCTCCATTCATAGTCACATAACCATCTATGTACTGCTCAATAGCTGCTAAGTTATTAATAATTGCTTTTGGGCGGCCCGTAGAGATAAACACCTTGTGTCCTCTTTCTTTTGCAAGCCTTATTGCTTCTATGCTCGAACTAGGTATCTGATGTGTTTTAAAACTTACAAGTGTACCATCTATATCTAAAAATAGCGCTTTCATTTTACAGTGTTTTTAGTGTCATTAATATACAATATCAGAGAGTAGATATATGGAGTATATATCTAGCTATTTCAAAGTCAAATGTTCAAAACGATGTAGTGAACTGTTTTGTTGGAAGTGATTCCCACTTACTTTTGGCTAGACCGACTCAATTCATTCTCTATATGATCAATAATTTCATCTCTTTGGTCAGGGTGAAACCACCTTATCTCTTTATCTCTTTTGAACCAAGATAACTGTTTTTTTGCATAGTTACGACTGTTCTGCTGTATCTTTTGTATCGCAAATTCCTTAGACCATTGTCCATCTAAGTAGTTAAACATTTCTTTATAGCCAACGGTATTGAGTGCGTTTAATTCTTTATAAGGATAGACTAATTTAGCCTCCTCAACCAACCCATCTTCTACCATATCGAGTACGCGCTGGTTGATACGATTATAGAGTTCTTGTCTATCTCTTTTTAAACCAATTTTTATTAATTGAAAGGGTCTTTCTTTACTTTGGTTTGTCAAGAAGGAGCTATAGGGTTTTCCAGTCATGTAGCAAACCTCTAATGCATGAATAACACGCTTGGGATTTTTAAGGTCTACCTTACTATAATAGGTAGGATCTAGCAATTTTAATTCAGCACAAAATTTATCTAGCCCCTCTTTTTCATACCTAGCTAGCAATGTGTTGCGTGTTAGCGGATCTACCGTTGGTATATCATCAATGCCTTTACACACTGCGTCTACATACATCATGGACCCACCAGTAAGTAGGCAGATGTTTTTTTCTTGAAAGACTTGAGCTAAAAGAGCGATAACTTCATTTTCATACTCTGCAGCACTGTAGTAGTCTGTAAGTTCTAAAGTTCCAACAAAGTGGTGTTTTACTCTTTGTAGTTGTGAGGGAGTAGGGGATGCTGTACCTATTTTAAGTTGTTTATACAGCTGACGGGAATCAGCGGAAATGATTTCCGTATTAAAATGTTCTGCAAGTAATAGACTAAGCTCCGTTTTTCCTACGCCTGTTGGGCCAATAAGCACAATTAAGTGAGGTTTGTATTGCATTTTTGATAAATCTATAGGTCTTCTAAGTTCTCAAATCCCTCAATCTCTATGGAGTCAAAGTCTTGGTCACCATAGAATGATTCATCTATATCTATCCCTTGCTTGGTGGTTTTAAGAGGTGTCGTTAGTTCTTCATCTTCTTTCTCATATTGTTGCGGTGCTTCGCCGACAGACAGCGTACACTTAGCTTTGTTTATATTTTTACCTGTTATAATTTCAGAAAGCTCAATAAAGAAAAAGCGTTCTTTAGGGTAGTCAAATTGTAGCATTAGTCTTTGCTGCTCATCTTCAATAAATTCTGTCAATGGAGTTTCTTCCATTACCCAACTATCAAATTCAGGGTTATTATCCTTCTCTACTAGTGAGATCTCTTCTTTTTTATCCCAGTCTTCATTAGATATAAAGAAAGATGCAATCTCAGGGTCTGAATAATTAATGGATTGATATATTATCTGCAATAAGTCTAAGAATGTAGCGTCAGGATCAATTTGTATCTCACGCTTAAAAGGATCTACCTCATCGGATATTAAAACAAATTTATAAATCATGCTGATATCTATATAATTGATTATCTAAAAATAGTAAATAAAGAGTGCAAAAGCATTGGTAATACTACTTAATAAAAAGGATATCCCAAGAGTTATACTTCTTACTCTATTATAAGCAAAGAGGTAAGGTTGCTAACTTTAGGGATATCCTTTTATGGGTGTGCTTCGACTAACTTTAATTAGCCCTTTATTATACCTCTTTCGGAGGATCTTATGAAGTCTACAATATATTCAATTTCTTTACTCATAGGGATTTCATCCATCACTTTGTCTAAAGCTTCTGTTCGATTTAGTCCACTTTGGTAGATGATTCGATATGCTTCGTGAATATTATGTATTATAGCTTTATCAAAGCCCCTTCTACGTAGTCCGATAATGTTGATTCCGGCATAAACAATAGGATCTCTTCCTGCAATGATAAAAGGAGGTATGTCTTGACTGAACCTAGAGCCTCCTTGAATCATAACATAGCCACCTACTCTACAAAACTGGTGCATAAGTACAGATGCGCTGACGATAGCATTGTCATCAATGATAATCTCTCCTGCTAGTTTTGTGGCATTGCCAATAACACATCCATTACCAATTATAGCGTCATGAGCAACGTGTACTCCCTCCATCAACAGATTATTACTACCGACAATAGTTTTTTCTTTTGCTGCAGTACCTCTGTTCACAGTAACATTTTCACGGATGATATTATTATCACCTATTTCGGCCGTACTTTTTTCACCTTTAAATTTGAGATCTTGTGGTACAGCTCCAATGACTGCGCCTGGGAAAATTGTATTGCCATTTCCTATACGTGACCCTTCAAGAATAGAAGTGTTAGACATAATCTTATTGTTGTCTCCAATTATTACATCCTTGTCGATGAATGCAAATGGAGCTACTTCAACATTTTTGCCTAATTTCGCTTCTGGGTGAATATATGCTAGTGGACTAATCATTTTGTTTTTCTTTGTTCTTTACTATTTGAGCCATGAATTCCGCTTCACAAACCATTTTTTCACCCACAAAAGCATAGCCACACATTGTTGCTATTCCTCTTCGAATTGGGCTAGCTAAAGCTACTTTAAATACAAGGGTGTCACCAGGAACTACTTTCTGACGGAATTTGACTTTATCTATCTTCATAAAGTAGGTAGAAAAGGACGTAGCATCTTGAATTGAATTTAAAACAAGAAGTCCTCCAACCTGAGCCATTGCTTCTACTTGCAAAACACCTGGCATAATAGGTTCCTCTGGGAAGTGTCCTTGAAAGTAAGGCTCATTTGAAGTTATATTCTTTACTCCTACAATGTAATTAGCTCCTATTTCGATGACTTTATCAACAAGTTGAAATGGATAACGATGTGGAAGTAAGTCTCTAATACGATTGACGTCCATTACTGGATCTTTCTCAGGGTGATATAGTGGTGCTTGTATATCATTGATACGTATTTCTTTACGCATTTTGCGAGCAAACTTATTGTTTACTGTATGTCCAGGTCGGGTTGCAATAATACGACCTTGAATAGGTTTGCCAATTAGAGCTAAGTCGCCTATAACGTCTAATAGCTTATGACGTGCACACTCATTGGCCCAAACTAGTGGCTTATGATTAAGATAACCTAACTGACTAGCATCTTTATGTGGGACTCCCATGACATCTGCTAGCTTATTAAAATCCTCTTGAGGCATTTCGTTCTCGTAGATAACGATTGCGTTATCTAAGTCACCTCCTTTGATGAGGCCAGCTTTTAGCAAGGGTGCAATCTCTCGAACAAAGACAAAGGTCCTACTTGGAGCTATTTCAGTAGCAAAATCAGACATGTGTTCAAGTGTGGCATATTGATTGGGGAGAATTGTAGAATCATACGAAATGAGTACATTTAAGCTAAACTCATTATCAGGTAAGACTATGATAGAAGAGCCTGTCTCTTCATCATGAAACTCTATTTTATTCTTTATGATGTAAAAGTCTTTAACAGCACTTTGATCTATTGCACCGACTTTTTCTATCTCTTTCACGTAATACTGTGAACTACCATCAAGAATAGGAAACTCAGGGCCATTTACTTGGATGAGACAGTTATCTATCCCCAAGGCATATAAAGCGGCCATACCATGTTCTACTGTACTTACTTTAATGTCTTTTTCTGCGAGTACAGTTCCACGAGTGGTTTCAACAACATTGTCTGCAACTGCATCAATGATCGGTTGATCCTTTAAGTCAACACGTTGAATCTTATATCCATGATTCTCAGGAGCAGGATTAAAGGTAACAGTTAAGTTTAATCCTGTATGTAGACCCTTTCCACTTAGCGAAAAGCTTTCTTTAAGCGTTTTTTGTTTTATCATTGGGCTTTATTTTAAATTCTTCTTCAACTCATTAATCTCTTTGCGAAGCATATTGATTTCAGTATAGATATCCGGTAGCTTTTTAAATACACTTGCAGATTTAAAGTATTGACGAGCATCAAAGGCAGGTGAGCCCATCACATTATTTCCTGATTTTATATTGCCAGGGATACCAGATTGCGCCGCAATTCCTACTTTATCTCCAATTTGAGCATGACCAGCTAAACCTGCTTGTCCTCCAATCATACACCACTGACCTATTTTAGTTGAGCCTGCAACACCTGCCTGTGCTGCTATAACCGTATGTGAGCCAACCTCGTCGTTGTGTGCGATTTGGATTAAGTTGTCTAACTTTACTCCCTTTCTAATAATAGTGGCACCCATAGTTGCTCTATCTACACAAGTATTTGCGCCAATTTCTACATTATCTTCTATTATAGCAATACCTATTTGAGGAATCTTTTCATATCCCTCCGCAGTAGGTGCAAAACCAAAGCCATCAGCACCAATTACAACACCAGCGTGTAGAATACAGTCGTTGCCAACTCTACAATCATGGTATATACTAACATTAGCATGCAGCGTAGTACTATTACCAATCTTAACATGATCGCCAATATAGCTGTGTGGATAGATGGATACATTGTCGCCTATGATTGCATTTTCTCCAATGACAACAAAGGGACCAATATATACGTTTTTGCCAAGCTGTGCAGTTTCTGCAATTGATGCTAAAGGATCAATACCTACTTTCTTAGGCTTACTAGATTCATATAGTGTTAATAGCTTTGCTAAGCTGTCATAAGCATTTTCTACCTTGATAAGAGTTGTAGATAGGGGTTTCTCAGGATGAAAATCTTTATTAACTAGAACAATACTAGATTGAGTCTCGTATATATAATGAGTGTATTTGGGATTGGCTAAAAAGGAAATAGCCCCAGGCACTCCTTCTTCAATTTTAGCAAATGTGTGTACAGTTGCATTCTCGTCACCTATAACTTCACCTTGTATATATGACGCAATTTGCTTTGCTGAAAATTCCATATTAAATTATTTTCTTTTTATTGGGTTTTATCCCATTCTATGGTACGTAAGGCAAATAACGGATAAATTTTTGTTATTTCCTCGTAAATTATAGGATATTTAAATCTAGTCATCGAGGCGATAGTGACTTAAATAGTACTTTTTACTAGTCCTAGAAAGTGATGTAATGTTAAGTATATCAGAAACATCAGTTATATTTTTTACTTGCCCGTCCTTTAGTAGTAAATCAATGCTATTATCATATGGGTTATACATCTTATTATTAATTTCACCTGCCGCTATAAAAAAAGAGGCTTCAGTAAAGCTAATTTTAAGCTTGGCTGCTATCTGAGATTGAAGTTCATTGATTGATTCTTCGTGAAAAGGTTGTGAGGCTATCTCTGTTTTAAAGAGTTGTCGATGCACCATGCCCGAGCTGAGTTTAGAAAGAGTTTGATCTTTATGCTCAGACCATACTTTTAAGGAAGTCCATATGTCGTTATCATCTAGTTGGATAAAGTAGTGGATGCTTTTTTCATTTTCAAAGAATAAGGTTTCATCTACTTCATTCTCAATAAAATAGGCTAGGGCAGGAGAGGCAAATAAATCACCTCCTTCTTTAACTAGTTGTTTTGCTCTTAAAAGTGTCTTTATGAGCATTGTTTCGTAGGAAATGGAAGTCTTGTGAAGATAAACTTGCCAGTACATAAGACGTCTGGCAATTAGGAAATTTTCTATAGAATAGATTCCTTTTTCATCAACAACGAGCTGCTCATCTTTTAAATTGAGCATTTTTATAATGCGTGCAGAACCAATACTTCCTTCTGGTACGCCAGTAAAAAAGCTATCTCTCCTAAGATAATCCATTCGGTCCATGTCTAGTTGTCCACTCACTAGTTGATGTAGATAGGGTTTAGGATGTTCACCTTTAAATATGCTAATTGCTAAGCTTAGACTACCCCTAAGTTGCTTGTTCATTTTTTCCATCAGGGCTAGTGAAATTTGCTCATGAGAAACATTCCTGACAAGTGTGTTTTCTAATACATGTGAAAACGGTCCATGCCCTATGTCATGTAGTAAGATAGCTGCTTTAGCCGCTTCAGCATCTACGTCAAATATAAAATGACCTTTGCGCTTGAGTTGCTCAATAGCTTCGGTCATTAAATAAAAGGCTCCTAAGGAGTGTTGAAAGCGTGTATGTTGTGCTCCAGGATAGACTACAGAAGAAAGTCCTAGCTGTTTGATTCTACTTAATCGCTGAAAGTAAGGATGCTTTACAATGTTGTAAAGCAGTCCTAAAGGAATTTTAATGAATCCAAATACGGGGTCATTTATCAATTTGCTATCCTGCATATGATTTGCTTAAAAGATTACATCTAACTCTTTTGCCATTTGCACTTGTAGCGCTTTGGCTGCATTTCGAGCACCTTCGGCAAAATGAATAGTATTATCTGCATATATAATACCTCGTGATGAATTAACAAGTAAACCACACTCAGAGTTCATTCCATACTTACAAACTTCCTGTAACGATCCTCCTTGAGCTCCTACACCAGGTACGAGTAAAAAGTGATTAGGAGCGTGTCTTCTGATAGTCTCAAAAGCTTCACCTTGTGTTGCACCTACCACATACATCATGTTTTGATCAGTAGCCCATTCTTGTGATTTAGTCAAGACCTTTTCGAATAGCTTTTGTCCATCTTGATCTTCCATGAGCTGGAAATCAAGTGATCCCTTGTTGCTAGTAAGAGCCAAAAGCACCACCCACTTATTAGGATAGCTAAGGAATGGTGTAACACTATCCTCTCCCATATAAGGAGCTACAGTGACAGCATCAACATTAAGTTCTTGCAGAAATGTTTTGGCATACATTGCTGAAGTATTCCCTATATCCCCTCGCTTTGCATCAGCTAGAATAAATAGTTCAGGATAATGAGTCTTTATGTATTGAATTGTTTTATCAAGTGCAATCCACCCTTTTATACCCTGAGATTCATAAAAAGCTGTGTTAGGCTTATAAGCTACGCATATATCTGCTGTAGCATCGATGATTTCCTTGTTAAAAGCAAAAATAGGGTCTTCTTCATATAACAAATGGGCGGGGATTTTCTCCAAGTCAGTATCGAGCCCTATGCATAAGAAGGATCTCTTTTGCTTTATCTGTTCAATAAGTTCTTGTTTAGTCATTTTTAGAGTTCACTTTCCTTCAATCTTTCTGCATTTTCTGCTACCATTAAATGGTCTATGCAGTCCTGAATGTCGCCATCCATAAAGGCTTGAAGATTATAAATAGTATAGTTAATTCTATGATCTGTTATTCTACCTTGTGGAAAATTATAAGTTCTAATTTTTGCTGAACGGTCTCCGGTAGATACGAGTGACTTTCTTTGTTCTGAGCGCTCTTTATTTGCCTTTTCATACTCCATTTCATAGAGTTTAGAACGAAGAATCTGCATTGCCTTCTCTCTATTTGAATGCTGTGAGCGTCCTTCTTGACAAATAACAACTAAACCTGTAGGCTTGTGCGTTAGCATAACTTTAGTTTCCACCTTATTGACATGTTGGCCTCCAGCTCCTCCAGAGCGTGCCGTTTGGAGCTCTATATCTGCTGGGTTTAAGTCAACATCAACTTCTTCAGCTTCAGGTAATACAGCTACTGTTATAGCTGAGGTATGAACACGCCCTTGTGATTCTGTCTCTGGCACACGTTGAACTCGATGTACACCGGACTCATATTTCAGAGTTCCATATACACTGTCGCCACTTACTGAAAAAATAATTTCTTTAAAGCCACCAGCTGAACCCTCATTAAAGTTATTTACTTCGACAGTCCATCCTTTTGTTTCACAATACTTAGTATACATTCTATATAGGTCTCCGACAAATAGAGCAGCTTCGTCGCCACCTGTTCCAGCACGGATCTCCATAATAGCATTACGTTCGTCTTGTGGGTCTTTAGGAATAAGAAGTAGCTTGATTACTTCTTCTAGCTTGGGTTGTTTTTCCTCACACTCTTCGAGCTCGGCTTTAGCTAGCTCTTTCATATCAGCATCACTCTCGTGTGCTAATATCTCTTTGGCTTCCTTTATGCCATTAATAGTGTTAATGTACTCTTCACGAGCTTGCATTAACTCTTGTAGTTCTTTATACTCCCTCGTTAGTTTCACGAAGCGATGCTGGTCAGCAATAACAGCTGGGTCGGTTATAAGCATCTCTACTTCCTCGAATCTAGCTACGAGATCATCTAATTTATGTAATAAACTGTTATCACTCATATATTAATATTTAAATTCTCCAAACTCACTCTTAATTGTAAGTCTAGGGGTAGATTCTTTTTGCTTGTTTACTCTACCTATTATTTGTGCATCAATATTAAATGTCTTAGAAATATTGATAATATCTTTAGCATGTTCAGGTGAAATATAAATTTCCATTCGGTGCCCCATGTTGAAAACCTTATACATCTCTGCCCAGTCTGTCTGACTCTCTTTTTGGATAGCTTTGAAAAGAGGAGGTATATCAAACATATTGTCTTTAATAACAGTTAAGCCATCAGGTAGGAAGTGTAAAATTTTAGTTTGGGCTCCTCCCGAACAATGTATCATTCCATGTATCTCTTTTCTGTACTTATCAAGAATTTTTTTGATTACAGGTGCATAGGTGCGAGTAGGTGATAATACTAATTTACCCGCATTAAGTGGTGATTCGGCCACTTTATCTTGCAACAACAGACTTCCAGAATACACTAAGTCAGCAGGAACTGCACTGTCGTAAGTTTCTGGATAGGTTTCTGCTAGATAACGTGAAAACATATCGTGGCGTGCTGAGGTTAAACCATTACTACCCATACCTCCGTTATACTCTTTTTCGTATGTAGCTTGTCCGAATGAAGCTAATCCAACGATCACATCTCCTTCTCTTATATTAGCATTATCAATGACATCACTGCGTTTCATACGGCAGGTAACCGTACTATCTACAATAATCGTACGAACTAGGTCTCCAACATCAGCTGTCTCTCCACCTGTTGGGTAAGCACCTATACCCATTTCTCTGAGTTCAGAAAGTAGGTCATCTGTTCCATTTATTATGGCAGAGATTACCTCACCAGGGATAAGTAACTTATTTCTACCTATGGTTGATGAAACAAGAATATTGTCAGTTGCACCAACACATAGTAGGTCGTCAATATTCATAATTAGTGCGTCCTGAGCTATTCCCTTCCAAACAGAAAGATCACCTGTTTCTTTCCAATATGCATAAGCCAAAGATGATTTTGTCCCTGCGCCATCTGCATGCATGATGTTACAGTAGTCAGGATCACCTCCCAATATGTCTGGTATTATTTTACAAAAAGCATTGGGGAAAAGGCCTTTATCTATGTTTTTTATGGCGTTGTGTACATCTTCTTTTGAAGCGCTTACACCTCTAAGCATGTATCGTTGGTTACTCATGGATCTGGTTTTATAGTTTTATTAAATGGATGTTACAAAAGTACTGCTTTTTTCTGTGTCAGCCAATAAACTTAAAATAAGTTCTGTAGCCTTACTGCAGGAATAAATAAATCCATTCTGTGTAGTACAAGAATGGATTTATTTAAAAGTTAAAATTCTACTGAAGGAGCCTTTTCACTACCAGCATCTGCCTCGAAATAGGGACGCTTATCAAATCCAAAAATACCAGCGAGGATATTTTTTGGAAAACGTCTGATTGTAGTGTTATAAGTTTTAGCCACTTCGTTAAAACGAGTTCTTGCTACACCAATTCTGTTTTCTGTTCCTTCCAGTTGATTTTGTAAGCCTAAGAATTGATCATTGGCTTTTAGGTCTGGGTAGTTTTCGCTAATAGCCAATAGCTTGCCTAAAGCTGAACTAACAGCACCCTGTGCTTGCTGAAATTCTGCTAGTTTTTCTGCAGTTAGATTACTAGCATCTACTTTTATTTGTGTTGCTTGGCTTCTTGCTTGTATAACAGCGTTTAGGGTTTCTTTTTCATGAGAAGCATAACCTTTAACTGTACTTACTAAGTTTGGGATTAGGTCTGCACGTCTCTGGTATTGAGTTTCGACCTGTGCCCATTCAGTTTCAACTTTTTCTTCTTGAGTTACTAGTCCATTATAGCCAGTTATACCCCATAGGGCCAATATCGCTACTACAGCTATAATTACAATTGTTCCTTTTTTCATGTTTTTAAAATTTATCTATTTATGTAATCTAGAATTAAAATCTACCACCAGCACCTCCACCTCCTCCGCGGCCTCCTCCGAATCCACCTCCGAATCCACCACCGCGGCTACCACCAAAGCCTCCTCCAAATATAGGACCAGCACTAGGGCCAGTATGATTATTATTACGTGCTATCCTTTTTTTGCGTACTACCTTGTTTCCGCAGTTTGTACATCTAAGCGTTTCTTCAATTAAAATATAGTTGCTCGTCCTATGAACCTCATGGCTATTAATACGTTGTAAGGTCAATTTGCCACACTTTGGGCACTTTCTTTGTTTACGACTTATTATTACTATAGAAGTTATGAAGATGAAAAAGAAGCCGAATAAGATAAATGGTAAGTACCCTACAGAGTCATCCCTGGCTGGTTGGGTCTTTATATGCTCATAATCTTGATTATTATATAATAGCTTATAAAATTGACTAACACCGGCTAGAATTCCTTGATCCCACTCTTTGTTTTTTAGAAAAGGAACCATTTCATTTCGAAAGATATTCCCTGTAGTAACGTCAGTGAGAACACCTTCTAGCCCATATCCTGTATAAATATGTGCACATCTTTCCTCTGTCGTTATTAGTATGAGAAGGCCAGTATCTACACCTTTTTGGCCAATGCCCCAATAGTGAAACAAATCATGAGCAAATTCAAAACAGTCAGCAGGGTCAATCCAGGGTAATATCACTACTGCCACTTCAGCACCACTTTTTTGGCGAATGCTATGACACATCTCATTTACTTGATTTATTGTACTATTTGATAAATAGTGTTCTGGATCAGACACAAAATGGAGTTTGTTCTTTTTTTGTGTGTATGGAACATCTTGTATAGTATAAACTTTACTTTTCTGCATAGTAGATGCGTGTACACACACACTACAAATCAGTAATAAGCAAACAAATATTGGCTGAATATATTTAGATTGAAGAATTTTCATTTTAGCACCTTAGGTTGTTTTTGTAATATAATTAATGCTATTGATATAATGATTATACCAAATATAGAAGAAAAAGTTGGACTTTCATTTGGTAGTATTAACCAACTAAGAATTACCCCAGATACAGGTGTTAGAAACTTCCAAATATTTAAGTCCGAAACCCTAATGTTCGGATCCTTTAGGAGAGTATACCATATGGAAAATCCAGCAGCGGGAATAAGTGATAACCATATCCAGACAAAATAAAAGCTTGTGGGGTAGGACTGAAAGGACCAATCTTCAACAAATAGAGAGGTAATATAAAGCATAATACCTCCAGT
>JASLIW010000055.1 GCA_030152865.1 Bacteroides sp. | reverse complement strand
GATTTGATGCCAACGCTCTGTGATTTTGCGGGTATCGAAGTTCCTGCAGGTCGTCAGGGAGTGAGCTTCCGCCCCATCGTAGAAAAGGGAGATCCCCAACAAGCCCACCAGCCCTATGTAGTCACTGAAACTGACTTTGCCCAAACAGGAGGCACGCTCGGCTGGATGGTGCGTACCCCCGACTATAAGTACGTACTTTATGGTGCAGGTCGCCACAGAGAGCAGCTCTACGACATGCACACCGATCGCTTGGAGATGCGCAACCTAGCTGTAGAGAGTCAGTACAAAGAACTAGTTGAGGCTCACCGCGCGCTACTACTCGAGTGGATGCAAAAGCACCCAGCCGATGGTACAGTGGTCCGTGACCGCTTTATTCCTGTTGATTAGGAAGTGAAATTGTAAGAAATTGAAAAGAGGAAACCATTTTGGTTTCCTCTTTTTTTTGTCTGAGAAGTGGGGACTGCTAGCATCCATCCCACTTCTCTTTCTTTTGTGTTGTATATACCTTACAAAATGTAGGCAGTGACAACACTGATGAGGGTTTTAAACAAGGTGGACTAGTTGTATATACCTTTCAAAATGTAGGCAGTGACAACAAACATTTAGCACCTTACTTGCCTTATGGGGTTGTATATACCTTTCAAAATGTAGGCAGTGACAACAAGGCTGCTCACACTTATACATATAACGGTGTTGTATATACCTTTCAAAATGTAGGCAGTGACAACTTCGTTTGGGAAAGAACTATCTAAGGACAGTTGTATATACCTTTCAAAATGTAGGCAGTGACAACGAGATTACGCTGCAAGAGATTGCTTTGAGTGTTGTATAGACCTTTCAAAATGTAGGCAGTGACAACTAGTAGCTTATATAGATTAGTATAGCAATCGTTGTATATACCTTTCAAAATATGATTTATTTCCTGCTTAATCTATTTTCTTCTTTCTGAGTATCACTTCATCTACATAACTTTTTCTAAATAAGGCTTGACTGTATTCTGCATTCTCTATTGAATTATCCGATATTCTCTCTCTTCGAAAGAGTGAGTTATGGAGCTTACTCATACAAATAAAAAATAATTTTTTACTGGCTGCTGGTAGGTCATCCCACTCTTTTATGTTGTCTTGCTTTAACTCTAACTTTATAAACTGTCTTTCTAATTCCTCTAAGATAGTAAAGAAATCAAAATTAGGAATATCAAAGTGCATGGCGTAACTCCTGAAGTATAAAAAAGATTTCGAGTTTGAAAACTCTAAACTTTTAAGTTCATCAATTTTACTGCCATCATAATAGCGGGATGTACTGTTTAAACCTATAAAAACTCTATTTTTAATGATGTAATACCTTTCAAGCGCCATTGCCACCTCATTAAAAACGACAGCTTTTCGCACCAGATGTGAGTTCACTTGGTGTATTTCATCTATCCTGATTGACTTAGAATCTTTTAGGTTCTTATAGATTGCTTGGATAGCACTGTCATTTTTGTTTTGATAAATATAGCCATACAATTTCTCTAGGCTATAACCCTCAGTGGTTTGACTATAAATACTGGATTCTTTATACACATCTAGTAACTTTTTAAAAGGTGCTTTAATTGTGTAAACTAGTTTTCCATCCTCCAAGGAGTTTACTCCTATGCTTACCTCACTACGTAAGATTTCGTTGACTTGGCTGTGTGATAGCTGATAACCATCTTTCACGTTTAAGTAGTGAAGTGCTAATTCATACAACAAAGCATCTTCAAGTTTAGCTGTTTTTAGCTCATTAAAAAGTTTTCTATTTTTACTCAGATAGCTCTCTTTTTCATAATACGAGTCAATAAGGTGCTTTGAATTGTGAAGTGCATCGAAGTTGATTTTTCCATTTGTAGCTTTAAAGTGTTTAGCTTTACAAGCATCACTCATCAAAAATCTCCTGAAATGAGTAATATTGATAAACCACATATCGTCTTCCAAAATAGGCAAATAGCTCGCTAGGGAGCTTTGCTGAGTTTTAGCTGGAGTGTTTGTTTTTAACCACTTCTCAAACTTAACTCTTGTTTTTGTGAATAACTGGTCTAAAGATTTAGAAAAACCAATGAGGTGCTTGAACTCATGATTCTTTAAAAAGTTTTTACTATTGAATAAGCGAATCAAGTGTTCTTTATATTGGTCTACCTCATCAAAGGCATACATCCATCTGGTGAAGTCTTGAAACTCCTCTTTAGAGATATGCAGAGATTTGTGGTGTCCTTTTGCATCTCTCTTATTTTGCATATAAGCGGCTCTAAAGTACATCAAGTGCCAAGCTTTGCGAATAAAACGTAGCTTATACTGTTTGCCTTTGTTACGCTTAGTAAACTCTTGTTCTTCTCCCTTTTCTTGTGCTTGTAGTAGTAGGGTGTTATAGCGTGCATCATCTTGCTGAGCCTGTTTCAAAATCTTTTCAAAAGCATTTAGCTGCTTGGTCTTGGGCTGCATAGCAGGGCAATATTGATGCAATAATCGTTTGGGAAACAGCAATGCAAGTTCGGCTTTTTCTTTTCTGCTAATGCTTTCTTTTTGCAACAGCTCAAGTCCTTGCTTTCTTTCTTTGGTATATGTTTTGTGGTAGTCTATGAGTAACTCTGAGGGCTGGTCTGAACAGAGGGCATCTTGGAGTAGATAAGGCATGAGTTGCCTTTGGATGTTAAGGATACATTTCTTGTTGTCAATCTCTATTTGTACCTGAATAGCATTATTCTGCACCACAAAAGGTGTGTCCCACTGGGGGTAAGTAGCTAGGTGTTCTGAGTAAGTCTTAAAAGCAAGCAATCTCCCCTTATGGTATTTCAGTTTATCGTATTCTTTTTTGCTAAGAGCCTTCTTTTTTTCTTCAAGTTGCTCTACTTGCTCATCTGTGGTGCGGTAGGCGTAAACCCGAAACTTAGACTTATCACCAAAATATTCGCTCTCAGCTAGATATCGTGTAGCCAACAGCATAAATCGATCTTGATTTCGCCCATACTCTTGCCATATACTTGCTGTAGCTAGTTTTGTCTTTACTTTTTCTTGATTTTTGTTTTCTGCTTTCTCCAAATCTTTGAGAGTCTTTTGGATATTGCGATACTTTTGGGAGCGTTTAGTTACTTTACTTAACTTGCACTTGTTCTCATTTATTGAGTTTTGTTGCTCAGGGGAGTTGTTGAAGTAAAACTCAAATGTTTTATTGCGTAGATTTCGATTTGCTGGGAGCTGGAAATAGTCTAGTTGTTCCTTAGATAGTAGGTTTTGAGCTACATATTGATAGAAGTTGGCTTCTTCAGCACCATCGAAAGGACAAGGAAACTGTCTTTTGAGCTCTTCTAGTAAAATGGCTCTTCTTATGTCTGCGCTAAGCTCAGTGTCTTGCTCTATCCCTTGCATGATTTCATTCCAGCATGTAGGGTATTTGCCAAGGTATTGTATGAGGTCTTCAAACTTTACAAGATGTTGTGATTCACTATCTAAATCTTGGCTGCTCATTTTCTTGTAGAAGAATGTAAAGAGCTTACGCTTGGCTTGAAAATTATCTTCAGTTCGTTTCAATCCTTGTACTTTGGAGATGATAAGGTTAGCTTCATGTTTGTATAGGAACATGCAGACTAAAAATAACATGGTCCAGAACGAAGGATAAATACCCTCTTTAATGGTGAGTAGGGTATAGTCTGTCTCATCTTGCCATTCAAAGCTTCCTCCAATATGAATAAATAGTAGATGCTCTAAGGCTTCGTCCCAACTTAATGAAAGGAAGGCAGCTCTAGCTTCTTTTAGATATGGGTTGTCGGGATAGAACTGGTCACACAAATAAGCAAGTAGTCTGCTTTTATCTTTTGTCGCTTTTTCATAGTTGAGCTCATGCTCCTTCATAAAAACCTGCACGAATGCTAGCTCAAAGGCTTCTTTTATAAATAGTTTTAAGGGCGAATCAGTGAGGTCTAATTTACAAAAGAGATGTAGGTAGTGGCTATTTAGGTTACGAGTGTTTTCGATGTAACTTGTTAGTAAAGTCGCAAAACTTCTTCCTTCTTGGTCTTTTGTGGAAAAGTTGGAAAGCTGTAGGCTTAGGTATCTATTGGGTTCAAAGTCAGACTCTGCCTCATTTAACCGATAATCAAAAGCTGATTTCGTATCGATGTTTTTGAACTGATGCCCTATGGCAAAGTAGTGGATTAGTTTTTCTTGTTTCTCTATGTCCTTACTATTTCGTTTTGCCTTTTCGGCAAATGCCGATAGTGTACCTTTATTCTTAAAAATAAAACTAATCTTTTTGATTGATGCTCTTTTCTCCCATAGTACGTTATTAAGATTAACAGTTAAGATTCATAAACTGTTAATCTACAAACTTCTTTACAATAAGTAAAGCGGACTTATAAAATAATCTTTGATGTTGTTCGCTTCCTACTGCTTAGCTACCACAAATCCCAGCCAAGTGAGCGTG
>JASLIW010000044.1 GCA_030152865.1 Bacteroides sp. | reverse complement strand
ATGAAGAAGAACACAGTCGTTTGTGATCCAGCAACGGGGATGTGTGAAATAGCCCCTCGTTCTGAAGAGAAACAACAAGTAAAGCCCCTGATCAAAGCGAGTGGAGAAAAACCAATTCGCATTGTCTATTATACAGATCCAATTTGTTCCGCTTGTTGGGCCATTGAAGGAATCTTACATCGACTCCAACTGGAGTATGGGCATCTATTTAGCCTAGATATGCATATGGGAGGCTTGATGCCAAGCTTTGAAGATGCAGATGGCAAGCAAGCTCTGGAGATGGCGAGGATGTGGGACCAAGCTGGGCAAAAATATGAAGTACCTGTCAATGGGTCAGTTTGGCTCAAAAATCCCTTACAATCTTCATTTCCACCGTCCATTGCTTGCAAGGCAGCTGAGCTACAAGGAGTAGAACTCTCAGATGCGCTCTTGCGTCGTTTGCGTGAAATGCTATTTGTAGAAGGGAAGGACATTTCGGATGATAAGGTAATAGAAGAAGCTGTAAAGCAGCTAGGCTTAGATGAAGAGCGCTGGAAGAGTGATTACACCTTCAAGGGGCAAGCCCTATTCGATAAAGACATTGAATTGGGAATAAGTTTGGGTGTGTGGGGTTTCCCTACGCTCTACTTCTTTGATGCAGAAGGAAATCAAGAAGACCTCTTTGGGGTATATCCCTATGCCAAATACGAACAGCTTATCCTAGATCGTGTGCCTAAGGCTAAAAAGAAATCTTACGACTCCACTCCAATAGCTTTGATGGAGAAATTTAAGTCTTTGACTGTCAAGGAGCTCATGATATTAGCCGACTCGAGTTATGAAGAAGCACTCCAGGCATTAAATGACTTAGGAGAGCAAGAAACAATAGAAGTATTAGAATCTCCAAATGGGAATGTTTGGAGAATGAAACAACAAATAAAATAGATATGATATTAGTACAAATGAACTTTGACTATCCCGTAGAAAAAATGGGAGATGTATTAACTCAAGAGGGAAAAGCCCTAGCAGAGAGTATAAATAAAGAAAAAGGTTTTATCTCCAAAATATGGATTGAAAACAAAGAAACAGCAGAAAGTGGAGGTATCTATATTTTTGAAGATATGGAGTCGGCCAAAGCTTATGTTGAAATGCACGCTAAGCGTATCGGAAGTATAGGTGCTGGCGAACTTAAGGCAAAATACTTCCATATTAATGAGCCCTTAAGTAAGTTGAATAAAGGGATTTAAAAACACAGTAGCTTGATAATCAAGCTATAGATGCTAAAAATAAAGACTTGGATTGCTTCATAATCCAAGTCTTTATTGTATATTTCAGCCAGATAACTCCTATAAGCTAGCAGACAAGTTGGCTTATGCCTAAACCAAATGCGTATGTTGAAATATATGCTTAGCCTGCTACTTTGTTTCACATCTCTCTGGGTATATGCACAAGAGATTAGAGGAAGAGTAGTAGACTCAGAAAACAAACCTTTGCAAGGGGTAGCCACTATCCTTCTTGACTCCACATCTAAGATGAAAATGGGAGCTGTAACAGATGCAAATGGCTCATTTAGCCTTAAAAAGGTAGCTCCGGGCTCTTATGTCTTAAAAATAGTTTGGGCCAAGTGTCCAGAAAAAAAGATAGCTATCGAGATGAAAGAAGAGTCTATTGAGTTAAAGACGATAAGCTTGACAGCCACAAAAAAAGAAAAGAAATCCAAGAACTAATCCCAACTCAATTAAAAATTGAGTGACTTCGTATTTATCTTGTTGAAATTTTTTATGTTTGGAAAAATGAATTGATAGACTAAAATTACACCTCATGACTTTTCAAACACCAGCCCGAGTAGCAGGCACCCATTTAGATGTTTTTGAAACGGAAGTATTACGCTTGATGGCGCAGCAACAATATGCTGAGGCCTACTTACTCTTAGAAAGGCTAACGAATCCCTCTTTGTCCAATCTGTATAATTTGGCCCTCTGTCTTTATTTTAGTAAAGAGTATAGTACTTGTCTCTTATTTTTGGCCAAAGCCCAAGCTAAGTTACCCAGTTATTCGCTTAGGCACACACGAATAAGCCCCCTAGGACAAAAAGTACTCCATCAACACTTAGATCAAGCTACTTATCTCCATGCTGTTTCAGAGGTTTACAGCACCCACTTCCCTAATATATTGCAAGAATCCATACTTCGGCTTCGTATAGACTGTCTTTTGCGACTAGCTCGCTGGAAAGAGCTGATTGAAACAGCTAGCCAACTAAAATATAAGTCTTATAGCCAGGTGCTACAAGCTGTAGCAGAAGCCCAAAAAAAGCGAGTATAAGCAGACTTCTCTACTTTTTGCACATTTGCTACTTTTATTCCAGCAAAAGTACTATCTTAAATCTCTATCTACAGCTCTAAGTCTATGAAAAAAATTGTTATAACAGGTGGGACGGGATATCTAGGAGCTCATTTAGTAGCACGTCTAAAAGAACGCTATCAATTTGTAGTTCTCACACGTTATCCCTATCGCTACAGAGATTCAGAAACCGTATCTTATGAGGCTTGGGATGGGGTGAGCTTACTTACCTCATACCTAGACGGCTCTTATGCTGTGATTAATCTGATAGGTGAAAACATTGGGCTCAAACCTTGGACAGCCAAACAAAAGAAACGCATACTCTCTTCTAGAGTTCAAGCAGCAACAGCTATACAAAAGAGTGTTGAAGCGTGTCGAATAAAACCCAGTGTCTGGATTCAAGCCTCGGCTACAGGATATTACGGACAGCTAGGAGAAACAGGGCTTATCTATGATGAGGGATCCTTAAAAGGAGAAAACTCTTTTCTAGCAGATGTTTGTGAAGCCTGGGAAAAACCTATTCTACAGACAGATGCCAATATCCGCAAAGTAATCATACGCACAGGGCTTGTACTTTCAAAGGATAGCTTGCTTATGAAGCAATTACTCCTGCCTTTCTATTTGGGGATAGCTGTAGTACCAGATACAGGAAAGAATAGTCTTCCTTGGATCTCTTTAGAAGACGAGCTAGGTGCTATTGAGTTTTTACTCGACAGCAAATACCTCTCTGGTATCTTCAACCTAGCTTCTCCCTGTGATCATAGTATGCTTGATCTGGTTCAGGCCCTTAAGAAGCACAAAAGAACCTGGCTTACACTTCATTTGCCTCGTTGGCTCTTAGACCTGTTTTTTGGCAAAGAAAAAGTAAAAGAAGTGGTACTCGCCGATCAGCGTGTAGCACCCAAGGCCTTGATGAATACTTTATTTGAATTTAAGCATCCCAAGCTTGTTCAGTGTATAGCTTGGTGTTTCGACAAGCCAAAATAAGTTATTTCTCTCTTCCTCTTTTACGAATGCGGTATCCAGACCATAAGACCCAAGCCATCAGTATCCCTCCAAAGAAAGTATAGATAAGTGCAGCAGGGCCTAAGAAAGTATAGATACGTCCTGTATGTACCTCGAGAGCTAGATTCCAAAGAGAGATGGGAAGGTGGCTCAAGGCTGTAGGCATCTCAAGCTGCTGCGTGCCCTCCTCATACTCAATGGGGATAGCTTGCCCCTTAAAATCTTGTGTAAACCCAGAAATAGCACGTTTACCAAAGGGAGCAGCACTCATCGAAACAGGTGACTCTTGGGTATAATAGTCTAGAACTTGAGCTGTAGCTCTATTCCAAATATAAAGCCCACTAAATGAGCCTATGATCCAATTTCCCTCTTTGTCTTTTTCAAAAGCGTTGATACCCATTACACTGACAGGGGGAGTCGCGCTGATGGCTTGCGGTTGAGCCTCTAGCTCAGTGAGGCTAAAGAACCCTTCCGAACTTGACAAAAGCCAGTCGCCTTGATCCACATCGTAGCGAATAGCACGAAGCTTATCAGCCCAAGGATTAGGCGTGTCTAGCTTCGATCCAGGCACTGCAGGCACTTTGCTATACACCAAGGCTAGTAGTGCTGGAGGTCGTAGGCACCAGCCCGTAAATGTAAGAAATAGCGTGAGTATCAGGGTATAGGTACCTAGTTTATTATGCCAGTTGAGTGAGCCTTTTAAGAGCTTGATGCTCTGCTTGGCTGGCTTGTTTCTAGCCTTCATCCTTTTGATATGTTTGGGTAAGAGCCAGTAGAGTATCCCCGTAATCGAAATGAGAATCAAGCTCAGCCCCAAGAGATCAACCACGAGTTTGCCAATTGTTCCAAACAGCTCTCCGCTGTGGATGAGCCAAACCGTGCGAAACAAACTTACTTTGTTATCATAGCCTTGAGGAGCTTTAAACTGCACAGACTGAAAATTCCGATAGGGTGGTGTGGCTACAAAGAGCTCCGAACGACTCAGTAAGAGCAGGCTATCTCCTCGCATACTTAGGTCACGAAAACGTTCCTGAGGATTTGTAAGTACTACCTCCCAGCTTTCTTGTTCATTGAGCTGGTAGAGCTCAAACTGACCCGCTGCAAATAGGCTGCCGTTGGGCATTTGTGCCACTCCTTGTATGTTGTGGTGATCTACTCCTTTGGGTAAGCCCTGATTGAAAGCAGTAAAAGAGCTGCCATCCGTTTTGCTTTTCCAAAGCCCAGCATTGCCATAAATCAAGACAGTAGAGTCCGAGCTGTTTAGAAGAATAGAGCCCTTGAGCAAACCATTGTTCCACTTATTGAACTGAAAAGACTTAGGTAGGTACTTTCTACTCACATCGATCGAAGAAATTAGGCTGCGGTGATTGAGTAAAATACCTGAAATACAGAACATAAGGATAAAGAAACAAAAGAGTAAGCCAAACCATTTATGGTGTTTTTTCCAACTTGATTTTTTCATAAGTGTCTTGTAATTTGGGGCTACAAGATACAAATAAGAAAGGAAGTGAGCGCATAATCTCTATTTATCTGCTCCACTCCAAAGGTCCCTGACACAAGCCTCTTCTGTCAGGGACCTTTGG
>JASLIW010000037.1 GCA_030152865.1 Bacteroides sp. | reverse complement strand
TGACATACCTACTGCATCAGCACCCCAGATGTGGAACATCTTGTATTCTGCTGGAGTTTCAAATGTAGGTCCTTGTGTACCGAGATAAACACCTTCCTTCACGTCAATCTTCAACTCTTTAGCTATCTCCTTGGCTTTTTGAATCAGCTCCTTGCTATAAGGCTCACTCATATCAGGGAAACGATCTCCATAGATATTCTTTCCTCTCAAGGGATGCTCTGGGAAGAAGTTTAGGTGGTCGGTAATAATCATCAAGTCACCAATATTGAAGCTTGGGTTCATACCGCCACAAGCGTTAGATACGAAAAGTGTTTTGATACCTAGCTCTTTCATTACACGCACAGGAAAAGTAACTTCTTTCATGGAGTAGCCCTCATAGTAGTGAAAGCGACCTTGCATAGCCATGATCTGTGTATCGCCTAGCTTACCAAAAATAAGTTTTCCACTGTGTCCCTCTACAGTAGATACAGGGAAATTAGGGATTTCTGTGTATGATATTTCGTATTTTTCTGTGATCTCATTGACCAAACTACCGAGTCCTGTACCTAAAATAATGGCTGTCTCTGGCTTTGTAGTCATTCTTCCTTGCAGGAACTTAGCTGTTTCTTGTATTTTTTGTAACATAATCTAATATTTTTTGATTAAATACTGTTTGTTTATCTTGGAGTATCTCTACTTGAATTGGTAGAGCATATATGTGCTTCTTTAAAGCTTCAGGAATATTCATATCCAATAGACGTACGGCATCTTTTTCTGTGGTAATTAATATCTTATCTGCCCCCTCCAAAGACTCGAATCGTTTGCTAATATTTTGGATATCCTGTTCTGTGAACTGATAGTGGTCTTTAAAGGTCAAACAATCTATCTGCTCATTGTGTTTGCTCAGTTCGGCTTTTAAATAGCTAGGCTTAGCAATACCAGTCACTACTAAGATAGAATCAAGCTGAGCAAGCTTATGAAGAGCTAGGGGTGCTGAAGTACTTGAAGCAAAGACGGGTTCTAAATCACCATATTTAAATCGTGAAAAGAAGAGGTCTTGAAAAGGATAAAGATTGAGGCGTTTGGTGATAATATTGAAATCGATGGGTTTTACATCATCTGGGCATTTTGTTACGATCACGATATGAGCACGATCCTTACCCGATTTTGGCTCTCGTAGCCTACCTGCAGGTAGGAGTTTGTCATCACAAAACAACCTGTAAAAATCCGTAAGTAGAATATTCATTCCAGCTTTAACATAGCGATGTTGATAAGCATCGTCTAAGAGCACGGCCTCTACTTGAGGGTCATTAAGTTGGAGTAAGTGCTCCATACCTCGCTGACGATTGGCATCAACGGCAACTCTTACCCTAGGAAACTTACGCTGAATCTGATAGGGCTCATCTCCTATATCCAGAGCAGTACTAGAATCGGATGCCAACAAAAAACCTTTGGTCTTACGCTTATATCCTCTGCTCAGCACAGCTGTGTGGTACTGATCTGCAAGTAGGCGCAAAAGATACTCTGTATGTGGAGTCTTACCTGTCCCACCCACTGTTAAGTTTCCAATGCAAATGACAGGTAGCTTATAACTCTTTTGTTTTATAAGCTTCCAATCAAACAGTAGGTTACGAAACCTTACCCCCAATCCATACAGACAGGAGAGCGGAAGTAGTGATTTGTTTATTTTTACAGGATAAGTACTCTTATTCATTAACTGCTTTCTCTTTTACTGGTTAAAATGAAGGATATAAGGCATTCGAGCTTGTAAGAAGGAGTCACTCATCAACTGATTCACAGACTCTACTTGCTGATAAACCTCCTTTAGTTTACCTTTAGCTAGGTAAGTTTGTACTAAATCTTGTCCAGACATTTCAAGTAATTTATCTAGGAAGCTTTTCTCTTGAGGATAACTACGCAAACGGTAGCTGCTTATCCCTGCTTTTTGGGCTGCTACTGCAACAGCCTCATCCAAGCCTCCCAATTGATCAACTAAACCCAGCTTTAGTGCTCGTGTACCCGTCCATACTCGACCTTCTGCTATCTGTCGGATAGAGTCATTGGCCATTTCGCGCCCGTCAGCACAACGCTTTACGAATAGGTCATAGCCATCTTCTATATATCTTTGCAAAAGCATGCGCTCATCGGCATTAAAGCCTCTAAAGATAGAGCCAAAGTCTGCAAACTTATTTGTCTTAACCACATCAAAGCTAAGACCTACTTTGTCTGCTAGCTTTTCAAAACTTGGAATCATCGCAAAAATTCCTATTGAACCTGTCAAGGTGGTGGGCTCAGCTACTATCCAATCTGCTCCGGCTGAGATATAATATCCTCCTGAAGCTGCATAATCTCCCATAGAGACTACAACTGGTTTTTTAGCCTTCAAGTCTTGCACAGCTTTCCAGATTTGCTCCGATGCATACGCACTACCTCCTGGAGAGTTTACACGCAAAACTACTGCTTTTACACGACTATTCTCTTCTAATTTTTTCAAATCTTTGACCACCGTATTCCCTACGATTTCTGTATCGTACTTA
>JASLIW010000052.1 GCA_030152865.1 Bacteroides sp. | reverse complement strand
ACGGTAGGATAGATGTCCATCACTGTACCCATCTGAAGTTGTACAGCGTTCTGAGCTATGGGGTAACGCTTTTGAAACTTATTTGTAACATCAGGCTTGGCCCAAGCTGCAATAAAGGGTACACGTGTACCTCCCTCGTATTCGGCTCCTTTCTTCCCCCTCAAGGGTGCTGAAGAACCATACTCATCGGGGCCGCCTAGGGGTGCATCGCCTCCGTTATCGCCCAAGAAGAGAATCAAGGTATTTTCCGCCACTCCCATAGCTTCGAGCTTGTCGAGTAGATCGCCCAAAGACTTGTCCATGCCCTCGATTAAGGTAGCAAAAGCCTGTGCCTGCTCGGGCTTATCTGAATCTTGGTAGTGAGCTATAAAGCGCTTGTCAGCCTCAAAAGGATGGTGCACAGCGTAATGAGAGAGATTGAGGTAAAAGGGTTTGCCCTCGGCCACAGCCTTGTCTATCTCGTGTCCAGCCTCAAGCGTCAGTGCATCGGAAAGAAACACATCGGTGCCGTGGTATTTTTCAAGGCCTGGCACAGCACGCTCGTAGTTGCCTCCTGTCCAGCCGTAGCCATTCTCAGGCAGGTAACTACCGGGCTGACCGATGGACGATCCAGCCACATTGACATCGAAGCCTAGGCGGGTAGGATCCTCCCCCTCGCTGCCGATGTGTCCGAAGTGTGCCTTACCTACATGTATGGTCTTGTAACCTGCTTCTTGCAAGACTTTGGGATAGATCAGGTCAGACTTTTTAAGGCCATCCCAATTCCAGTCGGAGGGGCCAAAAGGGGTACGGTTATTGCTTTCGGAGTTGATCCAGTTGGTTGTGCCGTGACGAGCAGCATTCTGTCCCGTCATCATCGAGGCACGCGAGGGAGAACTCACACTCTGCGCATAGAAGGTAGAAAAGCGGATGCCCTGCTCTGCCAAACGCTCCATATTGGGGGTCTGGTACCATTGGTTTAGGGGATGAGTGACCAGCTCCCCCGCCTCATTGGTCAGGAAGGGAACAGAAGTGTCCATCACCCCCATATCGTCAACGATAAATACCACCACATTCGGTTTGTCTTGTGCATAGCTACAGGTGAAGCAAGCCCCACAGAGAGCCGAGGCTACACCTTTCATAATTTTGTTCATCATCTTACTTATTGCTCTGTTATATTTAGTTTTTGTATGAGCTACAAAGGTAGTAGAAATAGCTTTAATCCCAGATAAACAAGTCATTTTATGGCAACACAACAAATATTTGAAAATAAATTAGCCATTCTAGTTTGAATTCAAAATTTAATCTCTACCTTCGCTCCGTATTTGAGTAGTGATTGAACAATTCTTACTTGCTCTTCAATCGTTAGAATTAAGGTCCAGTTTGTTTTTTGTTACACGATACTCATTTGAATTTATTAATTATTATAATTGTATTAACAATGAACATTTTTGTTGGAAGCCTTAACTACCGCATGACAGATGAGGATTTACAGGCTGTATTTGAAGAGTATGGAGAAGTTTCTTCTGCTAGAATTATTATGGATCGCGACACCAACCGCTCAAAAGGTTTTGGTTTCGTAGAAATGGAAGATGATGCTGCTGCACAAAACGCTATCGACGAACTTGATGGTGCTGAAATCGAAGGCAGAACAATCGCTGTTTCTGTAGCAAAACCTCGTACTGAAAGACCAGCTCGTTCTTTCAATAACAGAGGTGGTGGTTTTCGTGGTGAAAGAAGAGATAGATATTAATAGATAGATACTCTATATCACAACTATCTTCGGATAGAGAAAACTTTAAAAGGTAGCAAACTTGCGTTTGCTACCTTTTTTTGTGAGTTGCAAGCAAAACCCAGTTCTAGCCTGCACACTCCTTTTCTAGCTAGCCTACTACTTACTTTTTATCTTACTACCTAAAGGTACAGCAGTATACCTCAGGCTCCGTAGATAAATATCTTACATACACGAGCCCCTTTTTAAAATATTATAATTAGAGAGGGCAACACAACTAACTCCCCTGCTCTGCTTTGGGGCGCTGGCTCAATATAACCAAAACCACAGAAATCAGAATCAAGAGAAAGCCGAGCAAGGCGTAGTAGCTAAAAGACTCAGCGAAGACCAGCACACCCACTGTTACTGCCACCACAGGCTCCATCAAACCCAAAATAGCTGTTACCGTAGAACCCGCATATTTGACAGCCATGATGAGGCTAAAGTCAGAGACTACGGTAGCAAAGAAAGCCAAGGCCATGAGGTGCATACCTGCACGCAAAGACGGGATAGGCTCTAGGCCGCCACCATCAAACTGGGCATAGACAAAAAAGATAAGTGCCCCAGCCAACACCACATAAAAGGTGAGCACATCGGCAGGGAGCTTACCTACCTCAAGCTGATTGAGCCCTACGATGTAAGTACCATAGGCCACAATGGTCAAGCTAGCTAAGAACACACCCCACCCACTGATACTACCCTCATCGGTCCAGCACATCAGGCCTACCCCTATCAGAGAAAGGATAGCAGAGATAAAAAGAACTTTGGAGGGCTTCTCACCAAAGAATAAGACCATCAAAAGACTCACACAGAGTGGGTAGAGAAAGTGAATGGTGGTGGCTATGCCACTGGCAATGTAGTTGTAGGCATAGACCAGAAAAAGTGCCGTGAGAGCATAGAGTGCACCTAGGCCAAAGATAGGCAGTAGGTGCCGAGCAGCAATACGCATGTTGCTGCGGTGCAACAAACAAATTCCCCCCATCATCAAGGCCGAGAAGAAGAAGCGGTAAAATAGCACATTGGCCTCATTAACCCCTAAATCTTCGACCAAGGGAATAGAAAACAGCGGAATCAACCCAAACGTGCCCGAAGAGATCAGGGCAAATACAATACCTTTGAAGCGTCTTAGTCCTTTCATAATCAGCAAGTAGCTCAGTAAAACAAGTCTTATTCAGATTTTTAAATTGCCTGCAAAGATAGCCCATTTTTTCCAATAAATTGTGCCCCTGACACAAGCCTCTTTTGCCCCTGATACAAGAGCCCTCCTTCCCTGATCCAAGGAGCTTGAGTCTAGGCCAGAATAGCTGAGGCTCTAGGAGCTATATAGCGTCACTTTTGAAACAAAAAAAGAGACGATTCTCACGAACAGTCTCTTTCTCTATAAGTGCAAAACACTTATACAAACAAATTAAAATAAAATAGTTTTAGAATTAGTCTTGCATACAGCGGATAGGAGTAAGCGTATTTGACTTATCATAATAAGTCAATTTACTACCTCTCTCAAAAGCATATCCACAGTAGGTTCTAGAGGAACCTGCTATAGTATTAGGAAAAGTATCTGCTAAAAATAACGCCAGGCTACTTTTCAAATTTATTTTTTCTTCAGACTCAGATTTACTATAAGTATAATATCCTGAAGGTAGGTATCTCACCACATCCATCTGCCTATTCTTCTCCCAAAAATCAGGTTTAGCAACATCACTTATACCCAACTTCCGTGCAGCTTGACCTAAGTAACGTGCAGTAATAGTTAGTCCTCCTGGTTTATCATCAGTAGAATCTTCCCAAAACCAACGGTAAGCGACAACATAATTCCAGGTATTAGAAGAGAGAAACTTAATACCATAGGTATATCCTGATTTGCCAGACTCAACAGTTGAAGTATATTTACCTGTAACACCTCTTACTGTTATTGTCTCACCATATTCACTCGAAGAAAGAAAGGCTCTCATCTCATCAGAAGTTGGTAGGTGATAACCCTGAGGGCAAGGATCACCAGTTAGCTCACCCATATAGTTGGTATTTTTTCCAACGTACTCCTCGGGAGCTCCAGCAGCGGCCTGTCGCTTAATAATAGACTGCCAAGTGTCTTCACGCTTAAAATCCTTTGCGTAATAAAAACCCTCTTTATCTGTCCATATTCCACTTGTTTCAGCTCTAGAGACTTCTGTATAGCCTCCCTTACCAGCATCTTTAAAGGGGATATTTCGTCCCCACTGCCAGAAGGCTCCCTGAGGGTAGCTTTCGTCTTCTTCTGTCACAAACTCACCTAAGCCTTTGAGGTTGGTTTCTGCCAGGTAAGAAAGGGCTACGTTGGGGAGAACTACACGCTTATCGGTGGTTCGGGCATTACTGATGGTGGCCCCAATGCTGTAGTGGTGGTTACGCTTTACATCAAAAGATGTCGTGGCGTTGGTACCTATATATACACGGTACACCACGGGAAAGGTCTCTTTAGCGCCCGAACTAGTGGGGCGGGTATAGTAACCATAAATCTGAATATTAGAGGCGCACTCTGGAGCACTTGCTCCCCCTTTTTGATGTGGAAATTTTACTCCTTCCACCTCACCACGTATGTTCTCTGCCAAGTACCAAGTAATCTCAGTGCCAGGCTTAATGGCTATCATATCGTAGTCTACGTAATCTTTTTTAGGATTGACCTTCTCTTCGGGTGCTGTAGGTTCTGCATAAAAGATAGTTTTACGGCAGTCTTGGAGCTGTAGGGCCTTTACCTCAAAGTGATGGTCTTTGGGTAAGGATATTTGGTAGGTAAAACTGACTTTGGCCACCATACGCACCATCTTGATCTCCTTGATAGCAGTATTGATTTTGCCCTCATACATAGCTGCCATAGGCAGGTTTAATCCATTATTGGTTAGCTCTAGCTGATTTTCATAGGCTCTACTTACCTTTTCCTTAAACTCCCCTAAGGTTGTAGGGATACTTAAAGAAGCATTATTGGTATTGGCCAAGAAGCAAATGGTTTGATTCACCTCAGGATC
>JASLIW010000025.1 GCA_030152865.1 Bacteroides sp. | reverse complement strand
CTTGGTAACCGAATTTGATATGGAGGCCAAACCCAAGCGCAGCACGCTTCAGCAAACTGTGGATCTGATAGAAGATGACTTAAAAGAGTCATTGAAATATCGGATGAACGAACCAGTTTACCGTTTCACTGAAGAGGTGGTGAAGGGCTATTTGGCTCGTCTCTATTTCTGGACCCAGGCTTGGGATCAGGCACTGCCTTTGGCTCAAGAAATTCTAAATAAGCACCCGCTCCTAGCCGGTGAAGCCTATGCCAAAATGATGAGCTCCGTGTATTCCCTAGGGGGCAATCAGCTTTTGAAGGCCTACCGCTCAGTAAGCACCTCGGGCAATCAGGGCTTGACAGGAATCAACAAGACCATCAAGACTCGCCCTGTGAGCCGTCGTTTGCTAGCCAACTTTAGAGAGGGCGAGAAAGACATACGCTACCAGCTTTGGGCCGATAAGAAACGTCAGGTAACTAAAGTGTTCTTTTGTGGTATGCGTGCAGCGGAGTTTAAGCTGATAGAGGCAGAGTGTTATTACCACCTCAAACAGCACGACCAAGCCTTACAAGCTATCAATGAGCTTCGTGCCCACCGTATAGCCGATTATACCTACCTGACAGCCGAAGAGCTACCTGCACCTTTGGCCAGCGAAATCATACAGGTAGATGCACTAGGCCAGCCACTCAGCCCACTCTTAAGTTTGATCTTGACAGAGCGTCGCAAAGAGCTTTTCTTAGAAGGCGATCGCTTCTTTGAGCAAAAAAGAAATGGAACCCCTGAGTTTTGGACGGCTTACAACGGTCGTAAGTATGTCACACAATCGTTTATGTACACCTTGCCAATACCTATCACGAACATCAACATCGTAGATAAGCTGGTGCAAAATCCAGGCTATACAGAAATCAAGAGTAATTAAGCTATGCGTAAACCAATCATGAAAACAAGAATATATCCCTTATTATTAGTGCTCAGCCTACTGGGTATGAGTAGCCTATACACAGCATGTAGTAGCCCTGATGAGTTGGTACCCCTTCCTAAAGAAGATGCCAATACCAGTCAGGTGTACAAAATGCCCGACCCTGTACTCCTCAATGATGTGGAAACAGCTGCTGTCGATGAGATTTTAAAAGAGTATAATGAACAAGTGACCCCTTAATCGCTTTAACCCCAAACAATCATGAAGAAAATAACAAGCTTTATAGGAAGTCTTATTCTGCTGTGCGTGGGCATCTCCTGCTCGTCGGACAAGGATGCTGAGCTTCCACTCATCTATGTTGAGCAAGCACGCTATTCTTTAGCAACAGGAAGTTTGGAAATCCAAGCTACTGCCGAGCAAGCTCCTACACAACAAGTGGTGGTCGATATCGCCCTAGCAGGTACAGCCCAAGAAGGCATAGACTTTCAGATCGATCAAGCTGCCTTTGTTTTTGAACCTGGACAAACGCAGGCTAGCCTCAAACTAGAGCGTATTCCTGAACACATCACGGAAGAGAGCAAAGAGCTCATCGTCAACCTCAGAAATGAGCCTGCTGGCTATCAGCTGGGTCTGATGAACTATACGGTCGTGGAACTGCTAGGCAGCCAGGGCATCATTATGTCTTTCGAGAACAGACAGGAAATCCTTAGCCTAGCTTCTGAGTTTAATCTGAAGCTGGAAACCATGCAGGGTATAGGCTATAAAGTAGCTGCTGATACCCAGTTTGAGGTGGTGGTAGATCCGAGCTCGACAGCCGTAGAAGGAGAGCACTTTGAATTTGTAGAGGGTCCTTACATCAACGTGCCTACCCGCCAATCACAGGGTAGTCTAGCCTTACGCTTCTTAAAGCGAGAAGAGGGCAAGGATAAACTCATCTTACGTTTGGCTCACAAAGATGGCTATGCACTAGGTAACAACAGCCAGCTACAAGTGAGTGTCAAAGGTCCTAGTATCCTAGCTGGCCAGTGGCAGTTTGTAGCCGTGTCCAACCTTCAAACCCTAGAGGAGGGTTATGGCTTGATGACAGATATTAGCAAGCTACCCAAGGGAAGTACGAGTGATTACCTGGAGTTTGTAGGCGACTCTTACACAGCATACACTTTCCAGCCTCACCTGAGCAGTGACTTAAAGAACTACTTTGGTACAGCCAGCCGTGAGATTCGTTTTACAGCTGAGGTAAGCAAACCCTTTTACGAGGGGGCAGTCATGCGTCCACCACTCATACGTGTATCTGCTTATCAATTTCCTGATATCAATGTAAACTTCTCGGCTACACACACTAACCTGCGTGATGCAGAGGTCTGTTTCCGCATTATAGAGCTTCAGGGAGAGGAGATACTTGAGTGTACGGTGGAAGATTTTGAGCCTACCGATTTCTTAAGCGAAATCTATGACTTTATGGGCAATATGGAGTACACACCGCTACGCTTACACTTCAAGCGTAAGTAATATGGAACGCTTCATAGCGATAAGCTTAGAAAAATCCCCAAGCAAGTTGGTTTGCTTGGGGATTTTTGGCTTTAGAAGGGTTATTTCCACTCCTTTATTTCTTCGTTGGTATAGTAGTTGGAACGTTTGAACTGAGGCTGCGTCTGTTGGGCCTGAATGATGCGCCGTAGCTGAGGGAAGGAGATGGGGCGGTAGTTGTTGTTATCCACCCCTACATCATACTGCTCTGCAAATAGGCGAGTCTGTACGGTGTCAAACTCGGGTATACCACGGGTATGGATGTGTCCGAACAGCTGCCAAACCCCACGATACGAGCTCTGCCAGTCGAGCATGGGGTAGTGGCAAAGCACCATATAGTAATAAATAGATTGCGTGTAGTCGCGTAGACGGAGGTAGAGTAGGTCGTGTACTTCGCTAAATATACGGCCGAGAGTTTGCTCACTGTAGTATTCGGGGTCGTGATTGCCACGTATCAAGATTTTCTCTCCATGTAGCTGCTCAAAAATCTCAATGATGCGCTCATTGCTACACACCCCTATATCTCCCAGTACAAAAACAAGCCCATCGGTAGGGACAGTAGCATTCCAGTTGCGCACTAAGCTAGCGTCCATCTCACAGACATCGGCAAAAGGCCTATTGTTGAAGTCAATGAGCCACTCATGACCAAAGTGCAGGTCGGAGGTGAAAAACACCTTCTCACAAGGAATATCTACGGTTTTCATGGGTTTTGCTACGTTTTAAGCCCAAAAGTAAGAAAATTTCACTAGAGCCAGGGAATACTTGCTTGAGTTTATTTAAGAGGCTTAGTTTAGAGGGCTATGACAGGCTTTCTATCGAGAATTAGCTTGATTCATGAAAGGGTCTAAAACATTATTTGTATCTTCGATGATTCATAATTAAGACAAATTCAGAGCATGAATACAAGTATAAATCCTTTCAATGAACAAAATAAACACCCCAGAGATAGCCATATTGAGTTTTTTGCTGATCCTCACAGCTATCAGGTAGATGGCCAAGAATTTCAATCTGCTACAGCACTAATAGACTCTTACTTTGCTCCTTTTGATAGCGAGTACTGGTCTAAGTACAAGTCTAAGCAGCTAGGCATCTCGATAGAAGAGGTGAAAGACAAGTGGGACGAGATAGCTGCAGCAGGTACACAGCTACATGCGCGCATAGAGCAGTATTTCATACAGGCTAGCCAAGAAGATAGCCTTGAATTTTCTTATTTCTTAGACTTCATTGCTGATCACCCCAACCTACAAGCCTACCGCACGGAGTGGACTATCTTTCATGAAAAATATGGTGTAGCAGGTACGCTCGATTTACTGGCTAAAAATGAGGGTAAGTTTGAGATCTACGATTGGAAGCGTAGTAAAAACGTCATCAGCCTAAGAGGAGGCTACCTCATGGATCGTGCCTTTCGTGGCAAAACAGGCAAGGGCGTGCTTCAACACATCCCCGACACCAACTACCACAAATACTGTCTCCAACAGAGCTTGTACCGCTACATCTTAGAGCATAAGTATGGTCTAGAGATCGAAGCAGCCTACCTGATTGTGCTACACCCCAAGCTCAAATCCTACCATAAGGTAAAAGCTACCTACTATCCCAATGAGATAGAGTCTATCTTGGAGGATAAAACGAAATGTAACAAGACATGGTAAGCGGCTTGTTTTTGAGGTAAAACCATCCAAGTAATATTGAAATTAAAACTATATTTTTAAATAAAATGGTAAGAAATTTAATTCTTTTATTTACTCTTACTATTCTAAGTGTAGGGGTTACAGATGCTCAAAAGGTGTCTGTAATCCCTACTCCTTTGTCAATAGAAGAGAGTACAGGAGTATTTAGACTAGAAGCTAAAATGAGCTTTTATTCGAATACAGATACAAAAACTAAGAAAATTCTTAAAGATCTATTAGGAACAAGTTTTGGTGTAGAAAAGTGGAAAAATAGTCACTTTAAAAAGAAAAGTGATGTTGTATTTCTTATAGTAAAGGAATTAGAGCCTCCTTTATTTAAACATGAGGCTTATGAATTAGAGGTTTCTGAAAATCAGATGTTAGTGAAGGCTACAACACCAGAAGGTTTGTTCTATGCAGCACAAACATTATCTCAAATAGCATACGAAAGGGCCAACTCTTTTTCTAGAACAATGCCTACATTTAAGTTGAAAGATGAGCCACGCTTTGAATATCGTGGTTTAATGCTGGATGTTTCAAGACATTTCTTCTCAAAGGATTTTGTTAAAAAACAGATCGATGCATTGGCTTTTCTAAAACTAAATAGACTTCACTTACACTTAACAGATGCAGCTGGTTGGAGATTGGAAATAGAAAAATATCCAGAGTTAACTAATATAGCAGCGTGGAGAACCGATGCAAATTGGAAAAAATGGTGGAATGGTGATAGAAAATATGCTAAATTCTCGGATTCTGGAGCATATGGAGGTTACTATACAAAAGAAGATATCAAAGAAATTTTGGCTTATGCAGAAAAGAATTTTATAACTATTATTCCGGAGATAGAGATGCCAGGACACTCTGAGGAGGTCTTAGCAGCCTATCCAGAATTATCATGCTCTGGATTGCCTTATAAAAATGCTGATTTTTGTGCAGGTAATGAAAAGACGTTTGAGTTCTTAGAAAATGTTTTATCAGAAGTTATAGAGTTGTTTCCTTCAGAATATATCCATATTGGTGGTGATGAAGCTGGAAAGGCTGGCTGGAAGACCTGTGAAAAATGTCAGGCACGTATGAAAGAGGAGGGCTTGTCTAATGTAGATGAACTTCAGAGCTATTTCATAAAAAGGATTAGTAAGTTTTTACACTCAAAAGGCAGAAAGCTAGTTGGCTGGGATGAAATCCTAGAAGGAGGATTAGCTGACGATGCAACCGTTATGTCATGGAGAGGTGTAGAAGGAGGTTTAAAAGCAGTTAAATCTGGACATCCTGCCATTATGACGCCTGGAGAGTTTTGTTATTTCGATGCATACCAAGATGCTCCATATAGTCAGCCTGAAGCAATAGGAGGCTACCTTCCTTTGCAAAAGGTTTATAACTATAATCCTATACCTAAAGACTTAACTAAAGAAGAGGCTGAGTTAATTAAGGGAGTACAAGCAAACCTATGGACTGAATACATACCAACTGCTGCTCACGCAGAAATGATGATATATCCTCGTCTATTTGCTTTAGCAGAGGTTGCTTGGTCTGAAGTAGAACGCAAAGAATTTAAACCTTTTCACACAAAGTCATTAAAGCTTGTAGAGCTATTCAAACAGAAGGCTTATCAGCCATTTGAATTAAGTCAAGAAATAGGGAATAGAAAAGAAGCTGAAACAGTTACTGAGCACTTAGGACGAGGGAAAAAAGTTACTTACTATGCTCCATATAACAAATCTTATGTAGCTGCTGGAGATGCTACTCTGACAGATGGGTTAAGAGGTGGATGGACCTACGGAGATAAGCGTTGGCAAGGGTTTATATCTGCTAATAGACTAGATGTTGTTATTGATTTGGAGAAAGAAGAAGATATACATGAAATTTATGCAGATATAATGCAAAGCCCTGGAGCTGAAGTGTAT
>JASLIW010000013.1 GCA_030152865.1 Bacteroides sp. | reverse complement strand
AAGATCGCTTATCTTCTATATTTGCTCTGTGTTTCAAAAGCGAGTGCAAAGATAAGGGCTTCAATTGTAAACTCCAAATGTTTTTGAAAAATATTTGAAATGTTTTTAAAGCGTTTCTCTTAAATTAGCACTTCTTAGATTCTAGTCTGCAAAGATAAGTATTATTATCTCTACTTTCCAAATCTTTTGTGAGAAGTTTTTTGGTTTGCTGTTTTGGATGTAATCCTTTACAGCTCCTACTTTCCTCCTCATGGAAACACGGATTCAATATGTCAGTTTGTCTAGGCTTTGTTACTCTTACAAAGCGGGTGCAAAAGTAAGGGATTTAGCTATACGCTCCAAGCTATTGATGCTTTTATTTGTAAAATAATTCAGCCAAAACAGCTAACTCCCTTAATGTATTGCACTTATAGAAACAATAAAAAACTAGAATAGTTCAACAACTTACAAACTTTTTGATTTTAGGACCGAAAGAAGTTGCCTACTCAACAGCCCAAGCTTAAGCCCTAAACCAATTAAGCTAGTTGTTTCGCATATATTTATACCAAGAAAGACTACGATAGTACTCGTTTTCCTTCTTATAAGCTATACTCGACTTGGGTATATACATTGAAACACCATTCGAACCACGCATGGAGAAATCTCTACCTACAACCCCACTGTAATTGGTAGGAGTTGTTTCGAAGTAGACTACAAATTGATCGTATGCACTCTTCCATGAAGCAGAAGCACTTAGACTACTTCTTTCCATGATTTCATACAAGTCATGATAATACATCTTATAATCCCTGCGCGGATCATAAAAGAAGGATCCCTCATAATCAAGATCATCATACAAAGCACCATGATCAGCAAGAAGGCTTTTGGTCATCCTAGCAAACTCATCCATTTCTTTTAGGTTTAAAACAGTCATAGACACTCCTCCTTGCCATGGATAGTTACCTTGAGACGTACCTGTATATGTTTTAAAGTAGTAGTTATAATAAGCAGTAGCCAAATCTCTTTCTATATTTCTCTTATCTAAATAAAACACTGGTACTAACTTATCGTAAGGAGCCCCAGGACCTGGAATTTCGGCAGGTGAACCTAACATATAGTTAGCCTTATCTCTCAATTCATAAGCAACTTCAACAGACTGCATTAGGCAACAATCAAAAAGAATAAAGTCTAAATAGGGAGCAGCTTCAAGAGCTTTATTTAAATCAAGTATATCTAAATGGTAAGATTGGCCCTGATATATATCCTGACCATACCACCTTGTATCCACCTGTGGAGTACCCTCCAACCAGCCATCAGCATGGGACCATAAGACCAGACCATAACTATCTGCAGGAAAGCCTAAATAAGCATCCTTATATATTCTTTCCATCACATCTACACGCATTGAATTTTGCTCTGGATACACTTTTACAATATCCCAACCACCAACAAAATTTCCTTGCGTATCAAGCTCTTTCACTAAGCGTTTAAGTACAGGTTGTGTCCGTCCCTTCCCCATACCTTTCTGCAAATAAACTAAAACATTACAGTTGTCAAGATTAGCAACGTCACATATCCCCTGCTCCATCTCGTAGATATCATCATCACTAAATCTACTCAAACTATTCGATGCTCCCATATATATAAGCACTGTACGTTTAGCACTAATAACATCAATAGCATCCTCCTCACAGTCAATGCGATTCCTACTACACGACAGAACAAGTAAGACAACCGAGACATAGCAACATAAGAACATAAACAGCCTGATATGCTGCAGTAAGTTTATGCGCATAAAAACAGTTTTAATCCTGATTTTCATCTGATATTACAGCTTGATATGTAAAATCCTCTGAGCTAAGAAACACCACACTATGACGCATCTTTTTCTTATAACGGTTATATAGCTTTGTACGCTCTTTCTCCAAGCTATTTTTTTTGGTTGAATAAAACGTAGCTGCCGTTTGATGTGGCTTATCTTTCATTACTCCTATATAATTCTCTAGCTGAGAGCTGTAATTATGCATTTCTGGCAAAACACCTCCTTTAGCTAACTCTATATCTAACTGTTGTATCTCAGTAAAATAAACTACAGTATCCGAAAAAGAAGAGCTAACACCGTATAAGTAAACAGCTGTATCCTTTTTCTTCACAACACCTGCAGACGACAACATAACCACCAGTAGTAAGGCAGTAAAAACCTTCAGTATTCTCATATAAATTATTTGTTTTTTAACGAAACAAAGATAAGAAAAAAGCTAGTAACCAAAAGGATACTAGCTTATCAATTTCATTTAAAATCTAGGCTTAACTTTAACCCAGATATGATTTTAACAGGTCACTTCTATTGTTCTGACGCAAGCGACGAATTGCTTTTTCTTTAATCTGACGTACACGTTCACGCGTTAGGCCAAAATTATCTCCTATCTCCTCAAGTGTCATCTCTTGGCAACCAATACCAAAGAACATTTTAATAATTTGCTTTTCTCTATCCTCTAGAGTCGATAAAGCTCGATCAATCTCTGCACTCAAAGACTCATCCACTAGAGAACTGTCAGCCATTGGAGAATCATCATTCACCAATACATCTAACAAACTATTATCTTCTCCTTCCACAAATGGGGCATCAACAGATATATGTCTACCTGAAACCTTTAAAGTATCAATCACTTTATCCACAGGCATTTCTAACTCATCGGCCAACTCTTGTGGAGAAGGTCTGCGCTCATTTTCCTGTTCAAAGCGAGCAAAGGCTTTTGTTATTTTATTGAGTGAACCTACTTGATTCAAAGGAAGACGAACAATACGTGATTGCTCGGCTAGGGCTTGTAGGATAGATTGGCGAATCCACCAAACAGCATAACTGATGAATTTGAATCCTCGAGTTTCATCAAATTTCTCAGCGGCCTTAATCAAACCTAAGTTTCCTTCATTAATAAGGTCAGGAAGACTTAAACCTTGATTTTGATATTGCTTAGCCACAGAAACAACAAAGCGTAAATTCGCCTTTGTTAATTTTTCGAGAGCAATGCGACCATCACGGCCACCTTTTTTGATGCGCTGCGCTAAATCCACCTCTTCTTCTACAGTAATTAGATCCTCACGACCTATTTCCTGCAAGTACTTATCTAGCGAAGCACTCTCTCTATTTGTAATACTTTTAGTTATCTTTAATTGTCTCATTCTATAAAACAGATTAGGTTTGCAAAGATAGGAATTAAAAGTTTAAATTAAAACTAAAATCCATACCTTCTATCAATATACTACTCATACAACAATAAAAAGGCCAATAGGTTGACTTTTGGCCTTTTTATTAACAATTTGAAATATACAATCAGTGCTCAGCTTTATTCAGATGCCAAGTTTACTGCATAATTCACTCTTCTACCTGAAGGAAACATACCCGTCAAGAAGATCACTTGTTCAGGCGTCCTAAGCGCATCCCTTAACACAGCTTCTAAATCAGACACTTTACTTACAGGAACACCATTGGCTTTTAAAATAATGTAGCCTTTACGAACTCCTGCCTCATTCATCTTACCTGACTTAACACCTGTTACCTGAAGGCCTGTACGTAGTTTCAACTGTTGCTTAAGATCATCAGGCAGCTCACGGAAAGCAGCACCTAGGATCTCCATACCCTCTTTCTTTACAACTTTAGTGGTACCTTGCTCATTTTTTAGTATGACAGGTATAATCTTTTCCTTCTTGTTGCGTACAATCTTCACTTTTACTTTATCACCCGGACGATGTCTAGCCAACTCCTCTTGCAGACCAGCCATATTAGTCACCTTTTTACCATCTATTCCAATAATAACATCATCTTCTTGAATGCCTGCTTCGGCTGCCGAACCATTATCTATAACATCTGCTACGATTACACCATCAACTACACCTAGTTCTTCTAGTTTTTTATTCAACTCTTCGGTAGCCTCCTCACTAAGCCCCATCATTCGAGGATCAGAAGGAGAACTTCCCATTATTCCTAGTACAGCACGCTGCACGGTACCGTATTGCTTCAAATCCGCCACAACCTTTGTCATAATACTAGTTGGGATAGCAAAACCATAACCCGCATAGGCACCTGTAGGTGAAGATAAAACAGCATTAATACCTACCAACTCTCCCCTAACGTTAACTAAAGCACCTCCACTATTCCCTTGATTGATAGCAGCATCTGTTTGAATAAAAGACTCTATACCTCCATTATACACACCCAGGGTACGGGCTTTAGCACTTACAATTCCTGCAGTCACAGTGGAAGTTAGGTTAAATGGATTACCTACTGCTAATACCCACTCACCTACTTGTATCGCATCTGAATCGCCGATAACCAAGGTTGGTAAGTCAGAAGCCTCTATCTTAACAAGAGCCAAATCTGTACTCGGATCTGTTCCTATCACTCGTCCTATAAAGTCTCTATTATCATTCAAGCGGACATTTATTTGATCAGCTCCTTCAATTACATGATAATTTGTAACAATATAACCATCCGTTGAAATAATAACACCCGATCCAAAACCAACTCTAGAAGGAGTTTGCACACGCTGTTCTCCTCCTCTTCCATCACCAAAAAAGAAGTCAAAAATATCGGGAGCTCGGCGCACTGTTTTAACTTTAGAATGCTGTGTGGACTTAATATGTACTACAGCATGTAGGGATTTATCTGCCGCTTCGGTAAGATCCACTGGTTGAGCACTCATATCTAAAGAGGCTAGACTTACACTCGGACTATGCTTAAACACTTGATTAAAGTGATTTGCATCCACCCTTTGTACCTGTGCTGTTTTTTTATCAATGACCTTATAAGTAGTCACCCCAGCAACTCCTGCACTTAGTAAAACTAGTGCTCCTATGCCTAATACTTTTTTAAATACTTTCCTCATAGTATATCTATTTTAATTCCGTTAATTATGTTTCCAATTTAACATCTGAACGTTAATAAAACAAGGCTTCTAATAAAGCTGTTGATAGATTCGAGCTAATTTAATCATATTTAGCAACTAAGCGAATCAAATCAATATATATTAATTCATAGGTATTACATTTATATGACCTATTTTCTTCAAATACTGCTGTTATTCCAATAATAAAAACACCTTAAATTTCGTTTTAACAAAACATAATTGTGTTTTTAGCAATCTCATACAGATAAATCATTAAATAGCTATCAACTATTGTACTACAAAATATATGCCAAATAGACCTATTACAACTCTGTGATTATTAGTATATTTGCATTAAATGGCTATTGTAAGCAATAATAAAATAGAGCAAATCTATGATTAAAGTACTAGTGGTAGAAGATGAAGTAAGAGTGGCAGGCCTTATAAAAAGAGGGCTAGAAGAAGTTGACTACCTAGTAGATACTACTACTTCGGCAGAGAAAGGATTGATACTCTTTAAAAAAAACACCTACGATATCATTATATCTGATATCATACTCCCACAAATGAGTGGCTTTGATTTTTGCCAAAAAGTCAGAGCTTTGAACACCAAAATACCAATACTTATGTTGACAGCTTTGGGAACAACAGACGACAAGTTAGAAGGCTTTGACGCTGGAGCCGATGACTACATGGTAAAGCCTTTTGATTTTAGAGAACTTGATGCACGCATAAAAGTCCTTTTAAAACGAAGCACTGAAGTCCCCGCCACACAGAATAGCCAGCTTAGCTATGCCGATTTAACCATAGACTTGCATAAAAAAGAAGCTTACCGGAATAAGCAAGCTATAAAACTCTCTCCCAAAGAGTATAATCTACTCCTATATATGATGCGCAATCCTGATCGTGTTCTCAGCAGAGTTGAAATAGCTGAGAAGGTATGGGATACTTATTTTGATACGGGCACCAACTTCATTGATGTTTATATCAGCTACCTTAGAAACAAGATTGACAAACCTTTCCCAACCAAGTTGATACATACAAAACCTGGTATGGGTTTTGTTTTTACTGATAAACCATGAAGATTCGTAATAAATTAGCGCTGCGATATACAAGTGTAACAGCTCTTGTGTTTCTTTTCATACTAAGTATCATCTATATTCGCTCTGAAAACAGTAGAAGCTATGAATTTTACCGTGACCTCAAAAGAGAAGCGATTACAAAAGCCAATCTATTTCTCGAAAACAGAGTGGATGCCTCAACCATGCAATCAATATACTTAAATAATAGAGAGTTTATCAATGAGGTAGAGGTGGCAATATACAATACGCAGGGCAAGCTTCTGTATCACGATGCTATACAGATAGATATAGTCAAAGAGACCCCACAAATGCTTGAGCAAATTGTAGTAAGTCAAGCTATAGAGTTTAAAGAAGATCAGTACGAAGCAATTGGTCTTCTGTATTCTTTTAAAGGCAAAGACTATATTTTAACTGCAGCAGCCTACGATGGCTATGGTCATGCAAAACAACAATCTCTAATTTTAATTTTACTTAGTGCTGCCTTTATTGGACTTGGTCTACTCTCCATTATGGGTTATTTGTTTGCAAAAAGTGCTTTAGCACCCGTGGCTAAAATAAATGCTGAAGCAAAACATATTAGTGCCTCCAACCTCTATGCCCGACTTCCTGTAGAAAATCCAAAAGATGAACTAGGAGAGCTAAGCACCACTTTTAATCAAATGTTAGATCGCCTTGAAAATGCATTCCAATCGCAACAACAATTCATCAGTAATGTATCTCATGAACTTCGAACCCCTCTTGCAGCACTATCAGCAGAACTTGAGATAGCCCTACTAAAAGATCGTACACCACAAGAATATCAATTAGCTATACAAAATGCTCTAAGCGATACCCACAACATCACTAGGCTTGCAACAGGTTTGCTTGATTTGGCTAAAGCCAACTACCAACCTGAACAAATCAAAATGAGCCCTATACGTCTGGATGAATTATTACTGGATGCTCGGACTCTTGTCTTGAAAGCCAACCCCGATTATAAAGTAGATCTTATATTTGAGCAGATACCTGAAGATGAGCGTTACATCACCGTATATGGCAATAACTACCTATTAAAAACAGCATTCGTAAATCTAATAGAGAACAACTGCAAGTTCTCTAAGAATAAAAGTTCTCGGGTTCATATCAGCTTCAAGTCAGATAAGATAATCACTCGCTTTACTGATACAGGTATCGGAATAAGCCCAGAAGATATGCAGAATATTTTCGTCCCATTCTTTCGGGGTAAAGGGAAAGACCTAGCCAAAGGACATGGCATTGGTATGACACTCTGCACACAGATTATACACATCCATAAAGGGGTATTGCAAATCCAGTCGGAAGAAGGTATCGGAACCACCTACATCGTGGATCTACACCATATTTAAAGCTTTAGCACCCTAATTATTTTTCCAAATAAAAAAGAGTACTGTATCTCTACAGTACTCTTCTTGTGAGCGGAAAACGAGGCTCGAACTCGCGACCCCAACCTTGGCAAGGTTGTGCTCTACCAACTGAGCTATTTCCGCGTAACTATTGTATTACCTTCTGTTTTACGCTTACAAAGATAAGAAAAAAACACATAGAAATGCAAACAGTTTTACGCCTTTTATTTTATAGTAAATCAATAATTCAGCCTATCTGCTGATAATCAATTCATTTAATCGTCTGAGCTTAGCACTTAAAATAATAAAAGGAGAGGTACACCCTCTCCTTTTATTACTAAATAACTAGTAGATGCTAAGCCTGCGTCTTCCGCAAAGCTGCTATATTCTCCTTCAAAGACTTTATTATACTTTCAGCATCTGCTTTTTTCTTCTGTTCTAAAGCAACTACTTGCTCTGGAGCATTATTTACAAAGCGCTCATTACTTAACTTCTTAATAACTCCATTCAAGAAACCTTGTTTGTGCTTTAGCTCTAGTTCCATTTTAGCAATTTCAGCCTCAACATCAATAGCTCCCGCTAAAGGTACACTAAACTCACTTGTTCCAACTAAGAATGTAGAAGAACCTTCTTCGTGTACTTCTACCTCTCTAACAGCTGACACATTGGCCATTTTACTTATGATAGAGTGGTAAGAGTGAATAGGAGTCGTCCCTAAAACATGTAATTCTAAGCTATCCTTCAAAGCAATATTTTTCTGAGCTCTAATCATACGTATATGACTAATGACTTCTTTGACAACTTCAAAATCTTTTAACATAGAATCACTGAGGTAGTCCGATGCAAGCAAGGAAGAGTACATAATGCTCTCACCCTCATTTCTCTTTTCGATAGCTTGCCATAACTCCTCTGTGATAAAAGGCATAAAAGGATGAAGTAACTTTAATAAGCTTTCAAAAAATTGAATCGCTGAGTTTAAAGTTGAAGCATCAATAGGCTTACCATATTCTGGCTTAATCATCTCTAAATACCAAGAAGAGAATTCATCCCAGAACAAGCGATAGATTGCCATTAGTGCATCATTTAAACGATACTTTTTGAAGTGATCATCCACCTCAGCTATGGTAGCATTAAGTTTGCTCTCAAACCATAAGTTAGCAAGTTTAGCCACCTCGGGTGTCTCAATAGAAGTATCCACTTCCCAGCCCTTGATTAAGCGGAAAGAGTTCCATATCTTATTGTTAAAGTTACGTCCTTGCTCACAAAGTGCTACATCAAAAGGTATATCATTACCTGCTGGAGCAGCCAACATCATCCCCATACGCACACCATCTGCACCGTATTTTTCAATCAACTCAATAGGGTCAGGTGAGTTGCCCAATGATTTGGACATTTTGCGGCCTTGAGCATCACGTACTATTCCTGTGAAGTAAACATTTTTAAACGGCATTTTCCCTTCAAACTCATAACCTGCCATAATCATTCGAGCTACCCAGAAGAAGATAATATCAGGTCCTGTCACCAAATCAGCTGTGGGATAATAGTAATTCATCTCCTCATTGTTTGGATCTAAAATGCCATTAAAGAGAGATATTGGCCACAACCAAGAAGAGAACCAAGTATCCAAGCAGTCTTCATCTTGACGAAGATCCTCCATTCTCAAATCAGCCTTGCCTGTTTTTTCTCGAGCCAAAGCTAGTGCTTGTTCATCTGACTCAGCTACCACATAGCCACCTTCGGGCAGATAGTAGGCAGGAATACGGTGTCCCCACCAGAGCTGACGACTGATACACCAATCACGGATGTTTTCCATCCAATGGCGGTAAGTGTTCTTATATTTCTCAGGATAAAATTGAATCTCATCTTCTAATACTGGCTTCAAGGCTTTTTCTGCCAATCCTTCCATCTTTAAGAACCACTGCATAGAAAGTTTAGGTTCAATAGGCACATTGGTACGTTCCGAATACCCTACCTTATTGGTATAGTCTTCTACCTTCAAGAGTAAACCAGCCTCATCTAAATCCTTGACGATTTGTTTACGAACAGCAAAGCGATCTTGACCAACATACATACCAGCCTGCTCACTCAGTGTCCCATTATCATTAAAGATATCAATACTAGGAAGGTTGTGTTTTTCGCCCAGCATATAGTCATTGACATCATGAGCTGGCGTTACCTTCAAGCAACCTGTACCAAACTCAATATCCACATACTCATCTTCTATAACAGGAATGCTGCGTCCTACGATAGGTACAATGACTTTTTTTCCTTTTAGGTGAGCATTCTTTGGGTCATTGGGATTTATACACATAGCTGTATCTCCCATAATGGTTTCTGGACGAGTAGTAGCTACAATAGCATATTCCTCCTCACCCTCTACCTTGTATTTTAGGTAATAAAGCTTACTTTGCTCTTCTTTATGGATTACTTCCTCATCTGAAAGTGCTGTCAAGGCTACTGGATCCCAATTGACCATACGCACACCTCGGTAAATCATACCTTTTTTGTACAAGTCAACAAAGACTTTTATAACACTTTGACTTCGAATCTCATCCATTGTAAAGGCGGTTCTATCCCAATCGCACGATGCACCTAAACGGCGAAGTTGCTTTAGGATAATCCCCCCATGCTCTTCTGTCCAGTCCCAAGCATGCTTCAAAAACTCATCTCTACTTAGATCAGTTTTTTTAATTCCTTGTGAGGCCAAACGATTGACAACTTTTGCCTCAGTAGCAATAGATGCATGATCTGTACCTGGAACCCAGCAAGCATTTTTACCTTGCATACGAGCTCTACGCACAAGGATATCTTGAATCGTATTATTGAGCATATGCCCCATATGTAATACACCCGTAACGTTTGGAGGTGGAATGACGACGGTATAAGCTTCTCTACCATCGGGTTTAGAACTAAATAATTTATGATCAATCCAATAGGAGTACCACTTTTCCTCCACATTAGCGGGATTATACTTACTTGCTAATTCCATATTTAATTAAAATCAATTATTGATTGTATATTTTAGATAGGTGCAAAATTAATAAATTAAAAGCTAAATACGCCTTTGAATTATGTACTTTTGTGTTATCACAGAAGTAGAACCACTTAAACATACATAAAATTAATGCATACAAGAGAAGAAAAACTAGAGGCCTTTGGAAAGTTTTTAGATGTTCTAGATGAACTCCGTCTAAAATGTCCTTGGGACAGAAAGCAAACCAATGAGAGTCTGCGTCCTAACACCATAGAAGAAACATACGAGCTGTGTGATGCCCTTATGCGTGATGAGCAAGAAGAGATATGTAAGGAACTCGGAGATGTTCTCCTTCATATTGGATTTTATGCAAAAATTGGCTCAGAAAAAAAGCAATTTGACATCAAAGATGTATGTGACAAGCTATGTGAAAAGCTCATTTACAGACACCCCCATGTGTTTGGTACTACAGAGGTAGAAGACAGCACAGAAGTAGAAACCAACTGGGAGCAACTCAAACTCAAAGAAAAGGGTGGAAATAAGCGTGTATTAAGTGGAGTACCTAATGCACTCCCTTCTCTCATAAAAGCCTATCGCATCCAAGATAAAGCCCGTAACATCGGTTTTGACTGGGAAGAAAAAGAGCAGGTGTGGGATAAAGTACAAGAGGAATTTCAGGAGCTAAAGGCTGAAATTAAGAATCTTAATAAAGAAGAAGCCGAAAAAGAGTTTGGAGATCTCTTCTTTAGTATAATCAATGCAGCTCGAAAATACGACATCAATCCAGATCATGCGCTGGAATTGACTAATCAAAAATTTATCCGCAGATTTAACTATTTAGAAGATCACACCCTAAAGAAGGGAATAAACCTACAAGACATGAGTCTAGAGGAGATGGACCAAATATGGGACGAAGCCAAATCTAAAGGACTTTAACAAAAAACAGATAGGGGGTAGCCATGGCTACCCCCTATCTCTATATTTATCGGCATTTACTTAATCCATCTTTCTAAAAGGTGGCTTGACTATTGTAGCCTTAAGCTCTCTTTTACGTACTTGAATCAAGATTTCTGTACCCAGCTTAGCATAGGCTGTTTTCACATAGCCCATACCAATTCCTATTTTACGCGTGGGCGACATCGTTCCAGAAGTTACCTCTCCGATCACCTCACCTGCTGTATTTACAATGGGATATCCTTGGCGTGGCACTCCTCGATCTTGTAACTCAAAACCTACAAGTTTGCGAGCCAGTCCCTCCTCCTTCTGTTTTTCGAGTACGGATCGACCAATGAAATCCTTTCCATCAACAAACTTCGTGATCCAGCCCAAGTTGGCTTCTAGAGGAGTCGTTGTGGCAGACATATCGTTACCATACAAGTTAAATCCCATTTCAAGGCGAAGTGTATCTCTACAACCTAAACCAACTGGCTTGATGTCAAACTCTTTGCCAGCTTCAAAAATAGCATCCCAAATCTGCTTTGCATACTCAGGATAAAAGTAAAGCTCAAAACCTCCTGCTCCAGTATATCCTGTGTTAGAAACAATCACATCAGGAGCTCCTGCCAACTCGCCTACCTCAAAAGTATAATACTTCATATCCTTTAAGTGGATAGAAGTAAGCTTTTGAAGTGTCGCTACAGCATTGGGGCCTTGAACTGCAAGCTGGGCCATATGTGCTGAAGCATTTTCCAACTCAGCACCCATCGTGTTTTGTGCTACACACCATTTCCAGTCTTTTTCGGTATTTGCAGCGTTAACAACTAGTAAGTATTTGTCTTCCTCGTATTTATATACTAAGAAGTCATCAATAATTCCGCCTTCTTCGTTGATGAAGCACGAGTATTGAATCTTTCCTACTGTAAGCTTACTCGCATCATTAGACGTTACACGTTGCATAAAATCTAATGCTTTATCGCCTTTCACCCATATCTCACCCATATGAGAAACATCGAAGACACCTACGCTATTGATAACAGCCATGTGTTCATCTATTATTCCCTCATATTGGATAGGCATATTAAATCCAGCAAACTCATGCATGGATGCACCCAAATCAATATGGGTTTGTGTAAATGGTGTGGTTTTCATGTTTTTATTATTTAAAGATTAATTTATTATTTCCTGACTCTAACTCTGAGCAATACGTTGTACCAACTCAATAATAACCTTTGTTGCTTTTTCCATACTCTGAATAGGTACAAACTCATATCTACCATGGAAGTTTAAACCACCCGCAAAGATATTTGGACAGGGTAATCCCTTAAAAGAGAGCTGAGCGCCATCGGTTCCTCCTCTAATGGCTTTGATATTGGGAGTAACACCCACTGCTTTCATCGCATCTGATGCTATATCTATAATGTGCATCATAGGCTCAATTTTCTCGCGCATGTTGTAATACTGATCAGTAAGCTCTAACTGCACCGTCCCTGCCCCAAATTCTGAGTTGATACGCTTCACATACTCTTGTACTTTTGCTTTCCGTTCTTCAAACTTAAGCCGATCGTGATCTCTAATAATATAAGTAAGTGTAGTTTTATCTACCTCTCCAGAAATACCTACCAGATGATAAAAGCCTTCATATTTCTCTGTATGTTCGGGAGTTTCATGGCGTGGGAACATAGCAATGAGTTGATTGGCTAAGCTTATGGAGTTAATCATCTTATTCTTAGCATAGCCTGGGTGTACATTCCTACCTTGTATAGTAATGACAGCAGATGCCGCATTGAAGTTTTCAAACTCAAGCTCACCTAGCTCTCCACCATCCATCGTATAGGCCCAGTCACAGCCAAACTTATCCACATCAAATTTATGTGCTCCTAAGCCAATTTCTTCATCGGGATTAAAGCCAACACGGATTTTTCCATGCTTTATTTCGGGGTGCTTGATTAAATACTCCATAGCAGTAACTATTTCAGCAATGCCTGCTTTGTCATCAGCACCCAAGAGTGTGTGACCGTTCGTTACTATTAAGTCTTCCCCTTTATGTGCTAAGAGTTCTGGGAAATCAGAAGGGGATAAAACAATATTTTCCTTGTCGCAAAGTACAATATCCTTTCCATCGTAATCTTCAACAATACGTGGACTGACATCTTTGCCTGACATATCTGGACTCGTATCTAAGTGAGCTATAAAACCTACTGTTGGCACTTCTTTATCGAGGTTTGAAGGCAAGGTTGCCATTAAATAGCTATTTTCATCTAGACTAACCTCACTTAATCCTAGCTCTTCAAGTTCTTTTTTAAGATACTCAGCAAATACTCTTTGTCCTGGGCTACTAGGTGTAACTCCTGAGTTTTCATCAGACTGAGTATCAAAACTCACATATTTTAAGAAACGTTCCGTAATTGTCATATTTTGAACATTTTAAATTAGATTATATAATACCTGTTCTTGTAAAAATAAACAAAGCCCCCTAATAAACCAAATGAGTTTTAGAGAATAACTAAGGAATAAACACGATTTCAAAAGGTCCCTGACCTTCTGCTGCTCAGTCAGGGAAGTAGGAGGCATGAATCAGGGAAGGAAGGATGCTCTGACTAGGTCCCAGTAAGAGACCACCTAAAAGCTCTACAGAACGGATTAAAGATACTATTTAGAACTCTTACAAACAAAAAACAAAATGGTTTGTTATGTATATGAAATTGAATGACTCATTGAATTTCAATCAAAATTAACTATAATCAAAAATTTGACTTATATGATGACCATACAAAGTATTAAAGGAAGAGAAGTCTTAGACTCCAGAGGTAACCCAACCGTCGAAGTAGATGTACTACTTGATTGTGGCATAATGGGCCGTGCATCGGTACCTTCAGGAGCCTCAACAGGTGAGCATGAAGCATTGGAGCTTCGTGATGGAGATAAGAAACGCTACCTAGGAAAAGGTGTGTTAAAAGCAGTAGAAAACATTAATACGCTTATTGCACCTGAGCTTTTGGGTATGAGTGTGCTAGAACAAAGAGCTATCGACACAAAAATGCTAGAGCTAGATGGCACCAAAACCAAATCAAAACTAGGTGCTAATGCTATGTTAGGAGTTTCTCTTGCTGTAGCGAAGGCAGCTGCCAACTACTTAGGGCTACCACTCTATCGCTATATAGGAGGCACCAATACATACACTATGCCAGTACCTATGATGAACATCATTAATGGTGGCTCTCACAGTGATGCTCCTATTGCTTTCCAAGAATTTATGATTCGTCCAGTAGGTGCAACTTCCTTTAAGGAGGGTTTACGTATGGGTACTGAAGTCTTCCATGCACTAAAGAAAGTACTAAAAGACAGAGGCTTGAGTACGGCTGTGGGTGACGAAGGCGGATTTGCACCCGAATTAGAGGGTACAGAAGATGCATTGAACTCTATCCTAGAAGCAATAAAAGCTGCTGGATACGAGCCAAAGAAAGATGTTACTATTGCGCTCGACTGTGCAGCTTCTGAGTTCTACGAAAATGGTGTGTACGACTACAGTAAATTTGAAGGCGAAAACGCAGCAAAACGTAATGCTAAAGAACAAATAGATTATCTAGAAGAGCTAGTAAGCAAGTTCCCTATCGATTCAATTGAAGATGGAATGGCTGAAAATGACTGGGATGGCTGGAAAGAATTGACAGCTCGCATAGGTGATAAGTGTCAGCTTGTAGGTGATGATCTTTTTGTCACTAACGTTGAGTTCCTATCCAAAGGTATTGAGCTAGGCTGTGCAAACTCAATTCTCATTAAGGTAAACCAGATTGGTACACTATCAGAAACTTTGGATGCTATTGAGATGGCTCACCGCCACGGTTACACTTCAGTAACATCTCACCGTTCAGGTGAAACCGAAGATGCAACTATTGCAGACATTGCTGTGGCTACAAACAGTGGTCAGATCAAGACTGGATCACTCAGTCGTTCAGATCGTATGGCTAAATACAACCAGCTACTACGTATTGAAGAAGAGCTAGATCAGCTAGCTGTGTATGGTTATAAAAAGTTCAAATAATTAAAGTAAACTTTTCATATCCCTTTATAAGCCTCTTTCATTTTAAAATGAAAGAGGCTTTATCTTTTCGTTATTTTTAAAATAACTTAATAAAAAGTGTTACCTTTGCGGCTATTGAGCGTGTTGCTCTATGCAACTGGCTCGCAGAAAGGCATAACACCTTTTCTTAATGCGAGTAAGTTTAGATTTCCTTAATGTTAATCGTTAATATTAAACCGCATGATTCTTTTTTTTAGAACTCAAAACGAGACCGTGATTGCCGTTGAATGCAATCAAGATTTACCACTTACAGCTTGTGACAAACTGTGTTGGCTCTTTGGAGAGGCCACCCACCTAAAAACAGATTCCATACCTGGATATCTAGTTGGCCCTAGACCTGAAATGATAACCCCCTGGAGTACCAACGCGGTAGAAATAACCCAAAACATGGGAATTGAAGGAATAGAACGCATAGAAGAGTTCTTTCCTGTAAAAGACAAAAACGCTGATTACGACCCAATGCTACAACATTTATATAACGGGCTTAATCAGCGTATTTTTATTTCTGAGCGTCAGCCTGAGCCTATTATTTACATTGAGGACATTGAAGCATACAATGAGCAAGAAGGCTTAGCGATGTCTGAGGAGGAGATCAACTACCTCAAGCAAATCGAACATGATCTGGGTAGAAAGCTTACAGATTCTGAAGTGTTTGGTTTTGCTCAAATTAACTCAGAGCATTGTCGTCATAAGATATTTGGTGGAACCTTTGTTATTGATGGCAAAGAACAAGAGTCATCTTTGTTTAATATGATAAAGAAAACGACTAGAGAAAACCCAAACCGGGTAATCTCAGCTTATAAAGATAATGTGGCATTTACCAAAGGTCCTAAGGTAGAGCTATTCTATCCACAAGACCCTACCACTTCTAGTTTTTATGCAACTAAGGAAATAGAAAGCGTACTCTCTCTCAAAGCAGAAACCCATAACTTCCCTACTACAGTAGAACCCTTTAATGGAGCCTCAACTGGTACTGGAGGTGAAATTAGAGACCGTATGGCTGGTGGCAAGGGCTCTTGGCCAATAGCAGGTACAGCTGTATACATAACCTCCTACCCACGTATGGAAGAAGGTCGTGCCTGGGAAAACATACTACCTGTCCGTGAATGGCTATATCAAACTCCAGAGGAAATTTTAATTAAAGCATCAAATGGAGCTTCAGACTTTGGAAATAAATTTGGTCAACCCCTAATTTGCGGTTCTCTCCTTACTTTCGAACATCAAGAAAACAATGTGGAGTATGGTTATGATAAAGTAATCATGCTGGCAGGAGGAGTGGGCTATGCACGTAAGAGAGATGCTCAAAAGGGCACTCCCGAAAAAGGCAATAAAATAGTCGTTTTGGGTGGAGACAACTACCGTATCGGGCTTGGTGGCGGCTCAGTATCGTCTGTAGACACTGGAAGGTATAGCAGTGGTATCGAGCTTAATGCTGTACAAAGAGCCAATGCTGAAATGCAGAAGCGTGCAAATAATGTGATACGTGCCCTAACAGAAGAAGAAAATAACCCCATCATATCTATCCATGATCATGGCTCTGCTGGACACCTCAACTGTCTTTCTGAGCTAGTAGAAGGTTGTGGAGGCTATGTCGAGATGGACAAGCTTCCTATTGGCGATAAGACACTTTCGGCCAAAGAAATAATAGCCAATGAATCTCAAGAACGTATGGGACTATTGATAGCTAAGGAATCCTTAGATCATGTCCAAAAGATAGCTCAGCGTGAACGTGCTCCCATGTATGTGGTGGGAGAAACAACTGGAGATAATCAATTTTATTTCCAACAAGCTGATGGCAAGCGTCCATTTGATCTATCTATGGATCAAATGTTTGGATCTTCGCCCAAAACAATTATGGAGGATAAAAGTGTAGAGCATCACTACGAAATGCCTACCTACGAAGCAAGTAAAGTAAATGAATACCTCACTGAGGTATTACAAATGGAAGCTGTAGCTTGTAAGGACTGGCTCACCAATAAAGTAGACCGCTCTGTTACGGGAAAAATAGCCCGTCAACAGTGCCAAGGAGAAATACAGCTGCCACTTAGCGACTGCGGCGTAGTAGCACTAGACTACCAAGGCAAAAAAGGTATAGCTACCTCCATCGGGCATGCCCCACAAGCAGGACTTGCGGATGCTCAGGCTGGCTCTGTCTTATCTGTAAGTGAAGCCCTAACCAATATCGTTTTTGCACCACTAACGGATGGTTTAAGCGCTATCTCTCTCTCTGCCAACTGGATGTGGCCTTGTCGCTCACAAGAAGGAGAAGATGCACGTCTTTACACAGCAGTTCAAGCTTTGAGTGACTTTTGCTGCTCACTTGGTATTAATGTACCTACAGGAAAGGATTCTTTGTCAATGACACAGAAATACCCTAATGGAGAAAAGGTCATAGCACCAGGTACCGTCATCGTATCTGCTATGGGAGAGGTAACAGATGTAAGAAAGGTTGTATCTCCTGTTATGGTAAATAACCCCAAATCTTCTTTCTATCACATCGACCTTAGTTTTGACACTTTAAAGCTTGGAGGTTCTGCTTTTGCTCAATCGCTAGCTAAGGTGGGTAGTGAAGTACCTACAGTCAAAGATGCTGAATATTTCAAAGTAGCTTTCAACACGATTCAAAGCTTAGTAGAGAAAGGTCATATCCTCGCAGGTCACGATATTTCAGCTGGTGGCTTAATTACAACACTTCTTGAAATGTGCTTTGCAAATACCGAAGGTGGTATAGAGCTAGACTTAGATGTCTTTGCTGAGCCAGATCTCCTAAAGATTTTATTTGCTGAAAATCCAGGAGTAATTGTGCAGATAGAAGATAGAAAAGCAAATAGTATCTTAGCCCTACTCGAAGAAGAGGGTGTTGGAATCGTTAAACTAGGTAAGCCAACAAACGAGCGTCATATTCTAGCAAATAAAGATGGAGCGACTTATCAGTTTGGCATCGATTACCTTCGTGATGTATGGTATTCGACTTCCTACCTATTTGATAAAAAGCAGTCTTTCAACGGGACGGCTCAAAAACGATTTGAGAATTACAAAAAACAACCTATTGAGTTTGCATTCAGCCCTAACTTCACAGGTAAGCTAGCACAGTATAAGCTTAAAGCCAAACGTAAGGGTGCTTCTGGAATCAAGGCGGCTATCATCCGTGAAAAAGGAACAAATGGTGAAAAAGAGATGGCTTATGCACTACACCTAGCTGGTTTTGATGTGAAGGATGTGGCTATGACTGATCTGACAAGTGGAAGAGAAACCTTAGAAGATATTCAGTTTGCTGTGTTCTGTGGTGGCTTCTCCAACTCTGATGTATTTGGTTCTGCCAAAGGCTGGGCTGGCGGCATCTTATACAACGCAAAAGCAAAGGAGTCCATTTCGAACTTCTTTAAACGCGAAGACACACTATCCTTAGGTGTATGCAACGGTTGTCAACTCATGCTAGAGCTTGATATTATTTACCCTGATCATGAATACAAACCCAAGATGAGAGTAAACAGATCACAGAAATTTGAATCAGCTTATACTGGCTTAGTTATTCCTACTAACCGATCTATTTTATTTGGATCTTTGAGTGGCTATAAGCTTGGAGCTTGGGTAGCACATGGTGAAGGTCGTTTTGACCTAGGTCCTAATGAACAAGATTACCATATTGTAGCCAAATATGCCTATGACGAGTATCCTGGAAATCCTAATGACTCAGCATACTCAGCTGCAGCTGTAGCTAGTGCAGATGGTCGTCATATTGCCATGATGCCACACTTAGAACGCGCCATATTTCCTTGGCAAAATGCTTACTACCCTGCAGATAGAATCCAAGATGAGATCACGCCCTGGATAGAGGCATTTGTTAATGCTCGCCAATGGATTGAAGCCAAAAACTAATTTAATCCTTAGGAGTTAAAACTTAAGAGGTAGCGTAATTAATTACGCTACCTCTTTTTTGATTTTAGAAAAACGCATCCCGAAGAGCTATTATTTGGGTTTGCACCTTATTTTCTTTAATTTTGTATAGCATCTTATTATCCCTCTTTTGATTAATTCAATGCTTTAACACAAACAAAATGAAGAGACTACAACTATTTTTTTGTCTCGTACTCCTACCTCTACTCTGCTACGCACAGTCATACACCTATCTAGGTGTCAATGACGGCTTAAGTCACAGGCATGTATATAGCATTCAAAAGGATGCTCAAGGTTATATGTGGTTCTTAACATATGAAGGAGTGGATCGCTTCAATGGCTCTGAATTTAAACATTATGATATAAGCTATCGGGGACAACAGTTGAACACAGCTGTACATTTAAGAAATCTATTTTATACCCCAGACCAAAAACTCTGGCAAATAGGGGCAGATGGCAAGGTGTTTTTGTTTAACCATCAAACTGATCAGTTTGATTTTTTTTATGAATACCCCAATGATACTGAAGATATTGCGCTCTTAGATTTCTCTTATATAGATACACAGCATCGAATTTGGATGTCTTATAAGGGCAATCTTCATATCTACAACTACAAAGACAACAAACCCATAAATATCAGTCAACATCCACTCTATGCCACTACAACAGCTGTGGAGATAGGTCAAGACGAATATGCTATCGGTACAACACATGGCGTGTTTCGGGCAAGAATTAAAGAAGATTCTCTTCAATTAGAAACCTCCTCTTTTTTAATAGATAAGCTTCCTATGCGCATTGAAAAGCTTTACTACCATGAGGCAACTCAGACCTTACTTATTGCAAGCTTAAAACAGGGGATTTTTGCATATGACCTTTCAGAGCAGAAGTTTCGCTCACAGTTTGACCTACAGATGACGAGTGTTAATCGCATTATAACCTACTCGGATAATGAGGTATTGGTTGCGACAAATGGAGCTGGTATCTACCTGATTAATCTTAGTAAAGATGAGGTCAAGCCATTTATTCAAGCAGATTATGATAAGCCTAATGCCATGAAAAGCAATAGTGTTAAGGATATCTTCTTGGATGATAACAGGCGCATCTGGATGGCAACTTACCCTGCAGGTATAAGCATTCGTAGTAGCAAGAATAAAAGTTACGACTGGATCAAGCACATTCCTAAGCATGATCAATCCTTAGTGCACAATGAAGTTAATCATGTATTGGAGGACAGTGAAGGAGACATCTGGTTTGCTACAGCCAATGGAGTAAGTTTGTACCGTGTCAAAGAAGATAAATGGGAAACATACCTCTCTTCTTACAACAAAAACGCACCCATTAGTAACCATATATTCCTCTCACTCGTGGAGCTTACACCAGGTATCATATGGGTCGGAGGATACAATTCTGGCGTCTATAAAATAAATAAAAGGACAAGACAGTCTGAGTTACTATTATCTAATGAAGTGCAGCATATTGATCTTCCAGACAAATGCATTCGAGCTATCCTTCGCGATAAAGATCAAAATATCTGGATGGGAGGATATTACAACCTCAAACTCTACAGTCCTGCTGAAGAACGCCTCCGCTACTATAGCAATTTAAACTCCATAACCTCACTCGTCGAAAAAGATTCAAACAGCATTTGGATCGGTTCGGCTAAAGGGCTTTATCTCTTAGATAAAAAATCTGGTGACAGTAGACAAATTGACCTACCTACTCAAAGTGCATACATCCATGCCTTACATCAAGATGCCAACGAAACACTTTACATTGGGACTAATGAGGGCTTACTTATCTTTAAGCCACATATGGGTTCTTTCGAACATCTACATAAAGACAACAGTCTCTTCTTTACAAACTCTATTCGGTCTATAGTAGCTGACTCAAATAGCCCTACACTTTATATCGGTACAGATAGAGGCTTGTCTAAAGTAAATACAGAAACACTTGAAATAAAGAATTGGACAAAAGACCAAGGTCTACTCACAACATTTTTCAATAGCAATGCAGGTACTCAACTCCAAAATGGTTCGTTCTTATTTGGAAGTGCAGAAGGAGCGGTGTGTTTCAGTCGAGATAGCTTGATTACTGCAGACTACACAAGCAAACTTGTACTTGAGGAGTTGAAGGTGGGCCAGCAAGCTATTCATCCCCTAGATGATACGGGAATACTCACAGATGTTTTAGATCGAACTAATCAAATTAAGCTCAAATCAAAACAAGGCAATATAACCATCAAGGTGGGCTCTATTAATTACGACTATCCTTCTAATATTTTGTATCAATGGAAGCTTGAAGGGCTAAGTGAAGAGTGGAGCAAACCAAGTAGCAACACTGTTTTTAGTTTTTCCAACCTACAAGCAGGAACTTACCTGTTCAAACTTAGAACTATCCCTCGAGATGCAAACCAAAAGGTTCTAGAGGAGCGTCAATTAGCTATCGAAGTCTTACACCCTATTTGGTGGGGTACTTTTGCACGTATTCTATACATCTTACTTATACTAACGGCTCTTGTTCTATTTATAAAATACCTCATACAGCGTAATGAGCAAAAGCTAGTAGACCACACAAAAAGATTCTACTACAATACAGCTCATGACATCAAAGTACCTCTTCGCCTCATCAAAGAGCCGATACTAGAGATTAGTGAAACAGAGAGCTTAACCCCAAAGGGAGAAGATAATCTCCGTGTCGTATTGAGAAATCTAAATACCTTACTTGCTCAAAATGACAATGCGATAAATTACGAAAGAATGGAAAAAAACAGAAATAAGCTCTACCTCTCAGAGCATCATCTCATTCCATTTATATCACGCCTAGTAAAACAAGTATATGCACTTGCTGAGTTAAAACAAGTCAAAGTGGAGTTTAAAAGTGCACCACAGGATGAAAAGGTATGGATAGATAAAGATAAGGTCCAAACTATTATCAATAACATTCTGCACATCGCCATTGATAGAAGCCCAGACTTCTCTACTGTAACAGTCTCAGTGGAATTTAATAATGACCAATGGATTGTAAAAGTGAACCACGGTGGTGAATGCTTTACAAAAGAGCAATTGGATGGTTTTGAAAAGGGGGGTTGTATAGATGAGGCTATTTACCACAATAAATGCATTCAAAAAGAGCTAGGGCTCCAACTCGTTTGCCAACTAGTGAATGTACACAAGGGTACTGCCAAACTAGAAAGCACAGATAAAGAGGGTACTACTTTTACCTTATGCTTTCCCGTTTATATACAAGTAAATGAGAAAAGTAGCTCTAAGGCTCTACTCGACCTCATAAAGCTTCCTAATTCGGATCCAAAAGCAGACAAAGATAAAACGGATGAAAAACTTGAAAACAACTTTCTAACTCAGTCAACAATCAAACCAGATGGAAGCAAACCCAAGCTCCTTCTGGTAGAAGATGATCAAGAACTGATTGCTGATATACAAGAAGCGTTGGCTGATGAATATAACATCCACACAGTAGATACAGCTAAAGCAGCACTACAAATAACCAAGCAAATTAACCCTGATATTATTATTGCAAAAATGGTGCTAGGAGATATGAAGGGAACAGATTTATCACTCACCCTTAAAGCAGACCTTGACACCTCTCATATACCTATTATTCTCATAACAGATAAAAATGATGAGAAACATATATTAAAAGGACTCCAAAATGGTGCAGATGAGTTTATATTAAAGCCATTTAACTACCGCATATTAAAAGCATCGATGGCCAACTTACTAGCTAATCGTGCTATACTTAGAGATAAGTATGCTAATTTAGACATTCAAGAAGAACCGATAGATTGTGTCAATTGTTCTACTAGCTTAGATAGAGAGTTTATAGCCTCTGTCAAAGAGAAGGTAGAAGAACATATGTCGGAATCTGATTTTACGGTAGATACACTCTGCTCTCTTTTGAATATGAGTAGAACAAGTTTTTACAATAAGCTAAAAGCACTAACGAATAAAACACCTTCAGATTATATTCGATTGATCAAATTAAATCACGCAGCAGAGCTTCTGCTAACAAAAGAGTACACCATCACTGAAATAGCTGATAGAACGGGCTTTAACGATGCCAAGTACTTTAGAGAGGTGTTTAAGAAACATTATAAGGTCACTCCATCCAAATATGCAAAAGAAAACTCAAGATGAATCCATATTGGCAGTTATTTAAAATATTTTTCAAGATAGGCGCCTTTACGATAGGTGGAGGTTATGCTATGGTACCTATCATACAAAATGAGATTGTTACTAAAAGAGCGTGGATATCTCAAGAAGACTTTGTGGACTTACTTGCCATAGCTCAATCAGCTCCAGGAGTTTTGGCTGTAAATATCTCCATATTTATCGGCTATAAGCTCAAGGGAGTCAAAGGATGCTTAGTAACTACTCTTGGCTCTGTACTCCCCTCTTTCCTTATTATACTTATGATCGCTATGTTCTTTCAATCTTTTAAGGACAACATCTATGTGGAAAAAATGTTTAAGGCCATACGTCCTGCTGTAGTAGCACTCATCGCAGCACCTACCTTCTCAATGGCCAAATCAGCCAAAATATCCAGGTACAATGTATGGATACCTATTGTGTCAGCCTTACTAATCTGGTTGTTGGGAGTCTCTCCAATTTGGATTATAGTGGCTGCAGGAACACTTGGACTAATCTGGGGTAAACTAAATAAAAAGAAAGTATGATTACGCTTTACATTCAACTGTTTTGGACCTTCTTTAAAATAGGCTTATTTGGCTTTGGTGGCGGTTATGCCATGTTGTCTATGATACAGGGAGAGGTTGTTACTCGCTATGCATGGGTATCTCCACAAGAGTTTACAGACATTGTGGCTATAAGCCAAATGACACCAGGTCCTATCGGCATCAATGCTGCTACTTATGTGGGCTATACTGCCACTGGAGGTGCGGTTTTGGGGTCTGTAGTAGCTACCTTTGCTGTTGTACTCCCTTCTTTTATCCTGATGTTGATTATTAGTAAATACTTTTTAAAGTATAGCAATCATCCTGCTGTCACAGCTGTATTTAGCGGACTACGCCCGGCAGTAGTTGGTTTGCTAGCAGCAGCAGCATTAGTCTTGATGAATAGTGAAAACTTCTCTTCTCCTACTGAAGATATGTATGCCTTTGTATCCAGTATAGTAATCTTTGCACTGGCTTTCTTCTTCTCGAGATCTAAATACAAAATAAACCCTATCTTACTCATTATTATTTGTGGAGTGATAGGGCTTATTATTTACTAGTACGGAAGTCTATCGACTAGAGCTTCACTCTTTTACGCTTATACTTAGATTCGTTGTGCAGCCTGTCTAAAGCAGTTACAACATAAGTATATCTTGTTTTACCATCTTGATAAGGCAGCTGATAAAAAGTGTTTGGGGTTATAGCCACAATGTGAGAGGGATCTTCCAAATCTATCTTCTCCCCACGTTCAAAGCGATAAACTACATACCTTACAGCCTCATCCATTATTGTTTTGGCTTTAGGAGCCGACCAAAATAAGACATAGCCGTCTGAAACCCAAGCTTTCTTTACTTTACGTACAGCTTTAGGCGCTTTATTATCCATAAAATCAAACACAGGAATCAAGGCAGGATAAGCATGATAAGTGGATGAAAGTAAATCTTTGTAGTTACCCTCATTACTTACTACTGATGTTGCAGGCCATTGACAGCTACCACCAACAGACTGGTAAGAGCGTTGTATTTTCATCTTCAAAGGAAGCTGATTCATAGATGGATTAGATGGGTCCGCATGTTCAACCGTATTTGGAACGGACTGCCCGATAAACAGCGGACGATTGCTACTGTTCTTAGCCCACCAATCTACTAGTATGTGATAGTCTGCAACAGGATGCCCTACGTGCCAGTATATTTGAGGAATATTATAATCAACCCAGCCTTTTTTTACCCATAGCAAAACATCTGCATATAAATCATCGTAGTTTTGCAAGCCATTTGTACGACTCCCAAAGGGATCAGAGCTCTGATTGCGATAAATACCAAAAGGACTTACACCAAACTTAACCCAGGGCTTAATACCACGCACTGTTTCATGAATCTGTTTAATGAGTAAGTTAACATTATCTCTTCTCCAATCATCCTTATTTGTATAAGCGGAGCCCAAACGCTGAAAACTAGCTGCATCATCAAACTCCATCCCTGCCTTAGGGTAAGGGTAGAAATAATCATCCATATGAATGGCATCTATATCGTAACGATTCACAATATCAGAAATAATAGTGCAAATATAGTTTCTATTCTCTTGGAGAGCAGGATCAAAAAACAATTGATTACCATAAGTTATAAATCGTTCTGGATACTTAATGTAAGGATGCGAATAGGCAAGATCCTTATTAATATTGGTCATAGCTCGGAAGGGATTAATCCAGGCGTGTAACTCCATGCCGCGCTTATGACACTCCTCTACCATAAAAGCTAGTGGATCCCAATAAGGATTGGGAGATTTGCCTTGCTGTCCAGTCAGAAAACGACTCCAAGGCTCTAAATTTGAGGCATAGAAAGCATCTGCCTCTGCACGGACCTGAAAAACCACGGCATTAATATTTGCTTCTTGAAGTGCATCAAGTTGAGTCAGCAGTTTTCTTTGGGCCTCCTCTGTGCTCAAGCCCTGAAATTGACCATTGATAATTTGAATCCAAGCACCACGAAATTCTCTCTTGGGCTGATTCTGAGCAAGAACGTCTGCTCCTAATCCAAAAATCAAAAATACAGCAAGGATAATAAAATGTATTGTACGTCTCATTACTTATATTATTAGTTTGAGGCAAATATAAACTTTTTATTAGCTCTTTTCCTTATTATCCTAAGAAAGATAGTGAGTAGCTACTGCTTATCTAGTAAGGATCAGTAAAAACCACCCCTATCAATCTGTCAGAATAAATCTACTTTGCTTATTATGAGTAGATGACAGACAAAATCATTAACTTTGCAAATCGAAATAAAAACAAGAATCTCAATGACCCAAAGGAACTGTATATCTATAAAAGGAGCTCGTGTCAATAACTTAAAAAACATTGATATTGATATCCCTAGAAATAAATTTGTTGTTATTACAGGTCTATCAGGCTCAGGCAAATCGTCCCTAGCCTTTGATACACTTTATGCAGAAGGTCAACGAAGATATGTGGAGAGTTTATCCAGCTATGCTCGACAATTTTTAGGTAGAATGAGCAAACCCGAGTGTGACTTTATCAAAGGCATACCACCTGCTATAGCTATAGAGCAAAAAGTAAGTAGCAGAAACCCTCGATCTACAGTCGGCACATCCACCGAAATTTATGAATATCTACGTCTGCTTTATGCACGTGTAGGACGTACATATAGCCCAATAAGTGGGAAAGAAGTTAAGAAGCATTCTATGAATGATATCGTAGAATGTATGCTTAGCTATCCACTTCAAACCAAGTTTACCATTCTAACTCCTATCCTTATCAAAGAAGATAGAACACTAGAAGAGCAACTTGAGATTGATTTAAAGCAGGGATTTAATCGCATAGAAGTCAATGGGGAAATCGTACGCATTGATGCCTACACCCCAAACCCAGCCGATCAAGTTTATCTCTTGATTGACCGTATGAAAGTAGCAGAGGATAAAGATACCATTAGCAGATTAACGGATTCCGTAGAGACAGCTATGTATGAAGGAGATGGTAGTTGCATCTTACGCTTCTTTACAGGATCGGGCGAAAACATCATGCATGAGTTTAGCAATAAGTTTGAAGCCGATGGAATAGTCTTTGAAGAGCCTACAGACCAAATGTTTTCCTTTAACTCCCCTATAGGAGCATGTCCTGTATGTGAAGGATTTGGGAATACCATGGGCATTGACGAACATCTCGTCATCCCCAACAAAGCTCTGTCTGTCTATGAGGATGCAGTTTTTTGTTGGCGAGGAGAAAAGATGAGCGCTTGGAAAGATAAATTAATAGAACATGCTGACAAATTTGGATTTCCCATATTCACTCCTTACTTCAAACTTACAGCCCAGCAGAAAGAGTTATTGTGGACTGGTAATGAATATTTTGATGGAATAAATGCATTCTTTGAAATGCTTAAAGAAGGCCAGTATAAAAAACAGTACCGAATTCTATTAGCCCGATACCGAGGTAAAACCACCTGCCCCAAATGCAAGGGTACTAGACTTAAACCAGAGGCTGGCTACGTAAAAATAAATGGGCATAGCATAACTGAATTAGTAGATAAGCCCATTCATGATTTAAAAGATTTCTTTGAAAACATACAATTGAGTGCCTATGAGCAGCAAGTAGCTACTCGTATCTTGACAGAGATAACAAGCCGTGTTCAGTTTTTACTCGATGTAGGTTTGGGATACTTAACACTAAACCGCTTAAGCAACTCACTATCAGGTGGTGAGAGTCAGCGTATAAACTTAGCTACATCATTGGGTAGCAGTTTGGTAGGTAGTCTATATATCTTGGATGAACCGAGTATTGGTCTGCATAGCAAAGACACAGACAAGTTGATTCATGTATTAAAACAGCTACGTGACCTCGGAAATACAGTGGTAGTTGTGGAACACGACGAGGAGATTATACGTGAAGCAGACTATATCATTGATATAGGTCCAAAGGCTGGAAGACATGGCGGTGAGGTGGTATATGAGGGAGATATGAAGGATTTAAAACCAAATAGTAATAGCTATACTGTACGCTACTTACTCGGAGAAGAAACAATACCTGTACCTCAAAACCGCAGACCTTGGAACAACTACATTGAAGTTTTGGGTGCTCGTGAAAACAACTTAAAAAACATAGATGTACGGTTTCCACTAAATGTAATGACAGTAGTTACAGGAGTTTCTGGTTCAGGAAAGAGTACACTGGTACAAGACATATTTTTTATAGCCCTTAAAAAGGAACTGGATGAAAGCCGTGAGCGACCAGGGGAATTTACAGAGCTAAGAGGAGATCTTCAATTACTAAAAAATGTAGAGTTTGTCGATCAAAACCCCATAGGTAGATCTTCACGTTCCAACCCTGCAACCTACCTCAAGGCCTATGATGAAATTCGAAAACTCTGGGCCAATCAACCCTTAGCCAAACAGATGAATTATAAACCTGGCTACTTTAGCTTCAATAGTGAAGGAGGCCGTTGTGAAGAGTGTAAAGGGGATGGAACAATAACGGTAGAGATGCAATTTATGGCCGACATTGTACTCCAATGTGAGTCCTGTCATGGAAAGCGCTTTAAAGCTGAAACACTTGAGGTGTTGTTTCATGGGGTGAGTATCTATGATGTACTTCAGATGACCGTTAATCAAGCCATCGAGTTCTTTGAACAACATAAGGAGAATAAAATAGTCAAAAGACTAAAACCTCTTCAAGATGTTGGCCTCGGGTATATCCGTTTAGGACAGTCTTCATCAACACTATCAGGTGGAGAAAATCAGCGTGTAAAGCTAGCCTTCTACTTGAGTCAGGAGAAAGCTGAGCCTACTCTGTTTATTTTTGATGAACCCACCACAGGTCTACATTTTCATGACATAAAAAAGCTGCTTGAAGCCTTTGATGCGCTGATTGAGCGAGGACACACCATACTCATTATTGAGCATAATATGGATGTCATTAAGTGTGCAGATTATATTATAGACTTGGGGCCTGAAGGAGGTGATCAAGGAGGAGAGCTTATAGCAACAGGTACCCCAGAAGAACTAGCAAAAGAATCCAAAAGCTTTACAGGACAATTCCTCAAAGAAAAATTAAAGCATTAGGCTAAAAAAAGGTAGTAGCCTTAAGGCTACTACCTTTTCCAATAATTCTTTAATTAAAAGTCCACTTGACAGCCAAAGTCGGAATACAATAAAATCCATCTCTACCCTCAAAGTTGTGACTGAGTTTTACTTCTGAGCCTATACTCAACTTTACTCTCTCATCGAAGCCCCTCAAGTGATTTAAGTTCACCCAAAACTGTGGCTCTGCCAAGAAAGTGAGCAAACCATAAGCTGTTTTCTCTCTCCACAAATCAGCAAACCCAGTGCAGCTAAATACTTTATTCCGTGTATTGATAAACCAGGTAGAAGTAAGCTGAGCACTGTGGGGTGAACTATTTTTCTGAATGTACTTGTAAAGAACACTTACACTAAATCCTTTAGAGAAGTCTGTTGAACTGTAGTTGTAAGTCAAACCTGTTAGGTAGGCATTGTTCAGTGGAGCATACTTATGTACACCTCCATTATACTCTATTTGCCAATTGATCGGACATGCTGATGAAAAACTTATCTGACGCTGAATTTCTGAATAGGCAGAAACCACTCCCTTACTTGCGTAATTCATATCTACAAAAAAGAAAGTAGAACCAAAGGCGTCTGGATGGAAAAACTCAACTGTAGAGGTCAGTAGAGGCCTATCACTTAACTCATTATAAAGTCCGCGACCAAAATCATAGTGCAGTTGAACATTTTGAGCACTCAAAGAAGTAAATGCTACAACTAAACAAAGAGATAGAAAAAATCGTTTCATTATTTATAGTTTTGAATGAGCTGGCAAAATTAAGTATTTTTACAATAAAAGAAACTTGTTACCTCCAAAATAATTAACAAATGAAGACGATTCCGATAGAACAACATCCTTTAAAGCCTTTTTTACCCAAACATGCTAAAGTGCTAATGTTGGGAAGTTTTCCACCTCCACAGAAACGCTGGTCTATACAGTTTTTCTACCCTAACTATACAAATGATATGTGGCGTATTTTAGGTCTCTTGTTTTTTCAAGATAAATACTATTTTATAGACCAACAGAACAAAAAATTTGAAGAAGAAGCAGTGATTCAATTCTGCGAAGAGGTGGGCATTGCAATCTACGATACAGCAACGCAAGTAAGACGACTTAGAGATAATGCCTCCGATCAGTTTTTGGAAGTAGTTGAAGCTACTGATGTTCATGCCTTGCTAGACCAACTTCCAGCCTGCCAAGCTATAATATGTACAGGAGAAAAAGCAACTAACATAGTGCAGCAACAACTCAAGATAGAGCGTGCTCCTAAAATTAGAGCGTATACACCTTTTACCTACAAGGATAGAGAGCTCAGACTCTACCGAATGCCATCTTCTTCTCGAGCCTACCCACTAAAGGTGGAGAAAAAGGCTGAATCTTATCAACTAGTCTTTAGTAAATATTATTCACTTAAATAATTAAAATATGAAAGTTAAATTTATAGAATACCCCAAATGTAGTACATGTAAAAAAGCAAAAAAATGGCTTGATGAACAGCAAATAGCTTACGAGGATCGTCATATAGTAGAAGATACACCTTCTGTAGATGAACTTACAGACTTCTATAAAAGAAGTGAGTTACCTCTGAAACGCTTCTTCAATACCAGCGGTATGGTCTATCGAGAATTACAGCTCAAGGACAAACTCCCCAAAATGAGTGAAGAGGAGCAACTAAAATTATTAGCAAGTAATGGTATGCTCATAAAAAGGCCTATCCTAGTGACAGACAATGCTGTACTAGTCGGCTTTAAAGAGGCAGAATGGAGTAAGCAGTTAAAAAAGTAAGAGAATGCACTAAAAAGTTTTGACTTACTAAATATTACACTATCTTTGCAAACGCAAACACGGGTGTAGCTCAGTTGGCAGAGCACTAGTCTCCAAAACTAGGTGTCGGGAGTTCGAGCCTCTCCTCCCGTGCTAAGCATACAAAAGCCTATAAATTGATATCAATTTATAGGCTTTGCTGTTTTTATCATTAAACGGCTTTCTAAATCACGATAACTAACACATCTCTAGCACCATGAGCACCGAACACCAAAGCTTGCTCAATATCGGCAGTTTTAGATGGCCCCGAAATAAAGACACCAAACTTATAAGACTGTCCATCTAACCAGCGGTAAGCTTCATGCATATTAGTCACGATATCTTCCCTATTGACCAAGATAACCAAGGCCTCAGCAATAAAATAAATAGCTTTATGCTTTTCTTTTTGTGGAATCCACACTGCAGCATTCTCAGCTACACCTATCTCACCACGTATCACAGCTACATCTGTACCGTTTAACTCCTGAGCAAGTTCCACCTCATTGGGGTTAAAAGTTGCACAGCTAATCTCTGGCAAAGCAGAACCTATTCGTTTTGCCTCTGGGTATTTGCGAAGAATAATTTCATTTATATCTTCTCCCTCCTGAAGTAAGTGGTAATCACCACCTACCCCTTTACACATATCACAAAATGTCTGTATGATATCCTCATATTGCAACGGGTTTTCGATGGCCAAACTAGGCATCTCATGCTTCGTTAGTGTATTTTGCTTGATTCTTTGAAGAATCTCTTCTCTACTACTCATTTTACAGCTCCTTTCTTTACCTTATTCTTTTTCCACAAAGTATTAAAACTCTCTTTTGCAAATTCAGGTAACTCTCTACCCTTACCCCAATCATTGAGGCCATTGTACTTCATAAAGCGTGGCATACCATTGATGATAGGCGCCAACTTTAGAGATGTATTAAATAACTTAGGTCGCTCTATGATGTATTGCATGCCTTTAGAAAGTATCTTTTTACTTGAACTTGCCTTACCTACAGTTTGTAATACCTGTCTCCATTTATAAATTTGCTCCCCTAAGTCAATCTTAGCAGGGCAAACATTAGAGCAAGACAAGCAGAGTGAACAAGCTGAAACATTGTCAGAGTACTTACGAGGATCCTTGGCCATAGATAAGTTTACGCCTATAGGACCTGGTATAAAGTAAGTATATGAATAACCCCCACTTCTACGATAAACAGGACAAGTATTCATACAGGCTCCACAGCGAAGACAGTTTAACAAATCCACATGATCCTTATCAGCCAACATTTTGCTACGACCATTATCAACTATGATTACATGGTACTCTCCTCCCTCACGTGGGTTCCTATAATGAGAAGTGTAAGAGGTTACAGGCTGTCCTGTGGCTGAACGGGCTAATAGGCGAGTAAAAACCCCAAGTGACTCAATGTTGGGAACTATCTTTTCTAGACCAAATGCTGCAATATTCACTTTGGGACAAGATGTACCCATATCTGCGTTTCCTTCATTAGTACAAACTACGATATCTCCTGTAGATGCGACTACAAAGTTTGCACCAGTCATAGATGCGTCTGCATGCAGAAACTGATCTCTCAAGTGTCCGCGAGCTGCATGTGTTAAATAAGTAGGATCAGAATTTCCGGGCTCTGTATGCAAATCTTTTTCAAACTGCTTACCTACTTCTTCACGTTTGATATGAATGGCTGGTAAGACAATATGGCTAGGTGGTAAGTTCATCAATTGGAGAATGCGTTCTCCTAGATCAGTTTCTACTACATCTATCCCCTTTTCAATTAAGAATGGATTTAACTCACACTCTTCGGATAGCATAGACTTCGACTTAACAAAACGCTTTACATCGTGCTTTTTTAGAATGGAATATACTATCTCTCTATACTCCACATCATCTGCCGCCCAATGTACGATAGCGCCATTCTTCTTGGCGTTTTCTTCAAACTGTACCAACAATTCATCCAGATGACTATTCGTGTAACGCTTTATAGCTTGTGCCTTATCCCTTAACTGTTCCCACTCTGGAATTTGTTTACTGAGATTATCTCTTTTCTCACGAACAATCCAGAGTGTCTCATTGTGCCATTGGGCTTTTGCTTGATCTTGTAGGAACTTATCGGCTGCTTTTGAATGTTTTGTACTCATAATCCTGCGGCTAATATTTCAACAATATGAATAATTTCGATGGGGAACTTATTTCGCTTAATGACTCCTTGCATATGCATTAGACAAGAGCTATCAGGTCCAGTAATATACTGTGCTCCTGTACTCATGTGATCTTTGACTTTGTCAATACCCATCTGTGTAGATACTGCCTGCTCTTCTACAGCAAACATTCCTCCAAATCCACAACACTCATCAATACGCTTAGGCTCCTTAATATCTATACCCTCTACTAGTTCTAGCAAGTCACGAAGTTTGTTCTGATAAGGAATATTGCGCTCACTTGGAGCTGATAAACCTAACTCACGTACACCATGACAGCTGTTGTGAATGCTTACACAGTAAGGGAATTTTGCAGCTAAAGATTTGGGTTTGACAACATCGTGGATAAACTCACAGATGTCATATATCTTGCCTGCACTTTCGCATTTATGCCCATCCTTTTCTAAGATATGCGGATGATTCTCTTTGACAAACGAAACGCAACTAGCTGAGGGTCCTACAATGTAA
>JASLIW010000005.1 GCA_030152865.1 Bacteroides sp. | reverse complement strand
AAAGGCATCTGTCAGGCCACTGGAAAAGTGCTGGTAGAGGTTGATCCCAAATACTTCCGTCCTGCTGAGGTAGAGCAGCTCTTGGGCGATCCGAGCAAAGCCAAAGAGAAGCTCGGCTGGAACCCCCGTCAAACTAGCTTTGAAGAATTAGTACACATCATGGTGGACCACGACATGGAGTGGGTAAAGCGCCATTATGAGGAAGGAAAACGATATGATTAAGAAAGATGCAAAAATCTATGTGGCAGGGCATCGTGGCTTGGTGGGATCTGCCATCTGGAAAAACCTAGAGAGCAAGGGTTACACCAATTTAGTGGGACGCAGCCACGAGGAGCTCAACCTGCTCGATGGTGCCAAGGTGAAGGCCTTCTTCGATGCGGAGTGGCCCGAATACGTGATCCTAGCTGCTGCCTATGTGGGTGGCATCAAAGCCAACAACACCTACCGTGCCGATTTTATCTACCGCAACCTAGGTATTCAGCAGAATGTAATCTTGGAGAGCTTTCGCCACAATGTCAAGAAACTACTCTTTTTGGGGAGCACCTGCATTTACCCAAGGGAGGCCAAGCAGCCTATCGGTGAAGATGAGTTGCTGCAAGGAGCTTTGGAATATACTAATGAGCCTTATGCCATCGCCAAGATAGCCGGCTTGAAGATGTGCGAGAGCTTCAACATTCAGTACGGCACCAACTACATCGCCGTAATGCCTACCAATTTGTATGGCCCAGGCGACAATTTCGACCTCGAGACGAGCCATGTGCTACCGGCTATGATTCGTAAGATTCACCTGGCCAAAGCCTTGATGGAAAAAAATTGGCAAGCCATACGAGCCGACTTGGAGCGCCTGCCTGTGCACGGCGTAGATGGGCAGAGTGGCGAAACTGAAATACGCTATATGCTCGAGAAGCAGGGTGTGCTAGACGATCGCCTAGAGCTCTGGGGCACAGGCAAACCTCTACGAGAGTTCTTGTGGAGCGAAGATATGGCTGATGCCTCGGTCTATCTCCTCGAAAACGTGGATTTCAAAGACACTTATGCCGAAGGAGAAACGGAGATACGCAACTGCCACATCAACATCGGTAGCGGTAAAGAGATAAGCATAGCCGATTTGGCTGCACTCATAGCCCGTAAGGTGGGCTATAGAGGGGAGCTTCACTTTAACCCTGAGCTACCCGATGGCACCATGCGCAAGCTCACTGATGTTAGCAAGCTGCATGCACTAGGCTGGAAGCATACGGTAGATCTAGATGAGGGCATAGAGCGGCTTTACGACTGGTATCTGAAGCACTAAATAGAAAATAAATAATAAATAAGAGCACTTCATAAAGAAGTGCTCTTATTTATTATAACTAGTTTATTTTGTCTTAAACTGCAAATAATCTAAATAGTACGAGCTAGAGAATCAATTTTATTCCCCTTCGCTACATAATGCCAAGCCAATGCCAATGTGAGTGAATAACCCTCATAAAAAGGCACTTGCTTTACCTCCTCTTCTTTACCTGATGCTAGCTCCATACGATCCAGCTTGAAGTCTGCCCCCTCCACATAGATATACTCTGGAGTAATAAGCTTATTGAATCCTAAGCCAAAAGGTTTTGAGTCATCAAGCATAGACGACCCAAAGCTATGGTACTCAAAACCAGCTGGAGTAATAAGTTCTACCAAAGTAGGAGCAATATCAATATGACTACCAGGAGTAGATAACTGCTGAGCAGGAATACCCTTACCATACAGAATAAATGGCACAGCTGACTTTTCATATAGATTGGGCTTATGATTGATAAACTTACGAGCAAAATGATCTCCCGTAAAGGCATACAGTGCCTCTGGATAAACTTGCTCCGCCTTATTCATAAACTGCCCAATAGCATAATCACCATACCAACGGTGTCCTAACTCTAAGACAGACATAACATCCTCATCTAAGTAATCACGTACTGCTACTGGTATATCGTCCTTTGTATGATAAGGATAACCTTTGGCATACACATCAATATTAAAAGGAGGGTGATAGCTAGTTGTCAACACCACATTAAAGGTATACTCCTCAGGATTCACTTTTTCAAGAATAAAATCAAATAAATCCTCATCTTCTACTCCCCAGCCATTCACCAGATTCTTACCTATATCTGTAGCCGAATAGGCTCGATCACAACCTAAGTACTCAGAAAAGCTATCTATTTTCTGCCAGGAGAGATAGCCCCCGTAAAAGAAGTTTGTTTTATAACCCAAATGCTCCATATTTTCAAATATAGAACAAGCATACTCTTCACTCAACTTATTGAGTTGAGAAACATTGACACCAAAATAAGGGATTCCACCTGCCACCGCATTATACGCATAAATCGTAGCATTATAGGCAGGTAAGAAGTTCATAAAAGTAGTACCCTGATCTGCAATGCGAGCTAAGTTATCTGACACCCCAAATGGACGGTATTTGTCCAACAAAGACCAAGCATCATAGCTCTCCATAATAATTAGAAACACCTGCTTGGGCTTATTAATCTGAGCACCCTTTGCCTTCCTCTGCAGATACTCTTCTACACTTGGCTTACCCCACAACTTATCTACTCTCTCATTTAAGAAAGGATTAACAGCACCTAACTTATTTGCCTCTTTGTAATCCTTATAGGCCACATCCAGAGCTTTATAAGGATTAAGTACAGACATGTTAAGAAACAAATCAGGCGTTACTGCTGAGTTTCTTACCTTGATTGAATCAAGTCCAAAAGTACCTCTAAGACATGCCAACAATAGAAAAACAGAAACAAACACTACGGTAGCTCGTCCTGTTAGCAGCTTCATATCTTTGAGCCAACGCACTAGCCCAAACCTTCGTAAGAATCTATTAAAAACCAACCAACCTACAACAAGCAGCAAAACAAAGACCAATAGGTTTAATACTGGGTTTTTGTAAGTATAAATCATGTCAAAGATCGAAACCAGATCCTCCTCAAACAAACCTAAAAATAGATTATTATCAAAGGTACTGCTAAACTCTGTATAGTAATTGACAGCTATCACACAGATTGCAGCTGTCAAAACCACAAAGAGGCACTCAAAAAACCGACGAATCCTACGCACCCAGTTAAATTTGGCCCAGTAGGCAAGTAAGAGTAAAGAAGCAAAGGGAAATAAGATAAAATAACCAACGACCATAGAGTCAAATCGAAAACCCATAAAGAAAAGCTCAAACACCGACTTGATACTAGGAGCTATCTCTACTTCCCCCCAAAACGAACCTATAAACACTACCCGATATAATCCTAAGGACAAAACACCAATAAGCCAAAAGCGAAAAATCTGCTCTAACTCAAATAAAAACTGTTCCCAACGATTCTGCATAACTATTATTCAAATGAGCCACAAAGCTACATTATTTAAAAAAATATTTCTCTATATTTTTTGACAAAACTAACATTTTATTAAAAAAACACATGTAAAGAAACTCCACAACTTACTTTCTTAGGTAATACCTTCCCAAAAAATGGCTCAAGCAAGCCCCAAACTTAACACAACATTCAACCCAATCCAGCAACCACCCCAGCAAAAGCTCAGTTGCTTCAAAACAAGCAATACTGCCAAAAGCCACAGATATACCAAAAGAGTGGTACACCACACCAGAGCCATCCCCCACAAAACTCAAGCCCTCTTTGCTCATCAAAGTGAGCAAAGAGGGCTTGAACCTATACTTGTATTGCTGTGACTACTCTTCGTCTAGCACGGGCTTGAGTGTGGTATATACATTCTGCACATCCTCGTCCTCTTCCAGACGCTCGATGAGCTTCTCTACCTCCTCACGCTCCTCGCCACTGAGCTCCTTCTCCACCGTAGGGGTACGGGTAAACTCCGAACTCTTGATCTCGAATCCATTCTCCTCGAGGTAAGTCTGGATCGCATTGAACTGCTGGAAATCGGCGTAGATAGTGATCTCATCATCCTCCACCTCATACTCATCGTCAATACCAAAATCAATCAGCTCTAGGATTAAATCTTCCACCTCCAAGCCCTCTTTCAGGCCAAAGGTAAACACACACTGGTGCTTAAACATAAAATCCACACTGCCCGACACCCCAAGGCTACCGTTGCACTTATTAAAGGCAGCACGCACATTCGCTACGGTACGGGTAGTATTATCAGTAGCTGTCTCTACAAACACCGCAATGCCGTGAGGCCCGTAGCCCTCGTAGTTCATCACCTTGTAGTCCTTCTGATTCTTACCCATCGCATTCTTTATAGCACGCTCAATATTATCTTTGGGCATGTTCTCGCGCTTGGCAGTCTGGATAATCGCTCGTAGATGTGGGTTGTTTTCCGGGTCAGGGCCACCCTCCTTTACCGCTATTGATATCTCCTTACCAATACGAGTGAAAACACGGGCCATATTGCCCCATCTCTTTAATTTTCGCGCTTTTCTATATTCAAATGCTCTTCCCATAGGATCTGTAATAAATTTATTAAATCTAACTTATCGGAGCTGAGCACCTAGCTCTTTCTCTAGGTTTTTAATCAACTTCGACATCACTTTATCAATTGTTTTATCATT
>JASLIW010000129.1 GCA_030152865.1 Bacteroides sp. | reverse complement strand
TCTTCGGCTAGCCTTTTTTTCTCCAGCTCTTCTTTTCTGGCTTTCTCTTCTTGTTCGCGCTTTAGCCTTTCAAGCTCTCTTCTTTTCTTCTCTTCTGCATCTCTTTTTCTGATTTTCTCCAAGCGCTCTTGTTCTATAGCCTCCAACTCTTCGAGCTTCTGCTGTTCTTCCTTTGTGAGTGGGGTAGTAGGAGCTCCTGGCTCATCTTTATGTCCAGGGTTTGTTTCCTGTTTGTTAATATGCTCCTCACTCTCGAAAATGTCAGGGGTTACAGGTTTCTCTATTTTACAGCAGTTTACTTTTCCTTCAGAAAGTAGGGATTGAATGCCATAGTAGGTATTTGGATCTTCTTTTCTGAAGCGTGCACTAATAACATTAGATTGCTGGAACTTGATATGTGATTGGCCTTGTTTTACTTTGTTGATACGCGTGATTTGCTTAATCATATCTTCAAGACCTGGTAGATTAGAAGCACCTCCTGTAATCGTAATGCCAGCGACAAGACAATCATGAAACCCAGACTGCTGGATTAAGTTCCAGGCGTTCTGCACAATTTCTTCCACCCTTGCTCGTATCAGATTATTTACATGGCTAATAGGAAGCTCTCTTTCCTTATTAGAACCCACATAGAAGGTTTCACGTATGTCTTTACTCTTATCCTCGTAGTTTAAATTGCCATACTCTAGCTTGATAGCTTCGGCCTCATCCATTTCAATTTTCAGAGACGTGATATCCTTGGTGATGCTGTTCCCACCTAAGGGAAGCACTGTAATGTATCGGAGTAGGTTGGCATGATAGATAGCTATAGTAGTTGTTTCTGCACCAAAATCGATGTATGCACATCCAGAACGTTTATCTGCTTCTGAAATAAGGATATTTGAGCTTGCTATGGGAGTCACAATGAAATCTGCTATTTCAACATCTATTTTTTCGAAGCAGAGCTCTATGTTTTTTATCAGCGTGTCGCGAGCAATAATATTAAGGTAGTTTCCCTCAATATGGTTACGAGGTACACCAACCGGGTCTAACTGATAGTCGTTGCCCAGCTTGTATTCTAAAACGATGGTGTCTAATAGCAAGGTGTTTTTCTCCAAAACTGGGACTTTGTTGTTCTCCTCAAGCATGGAGTCAACAATCTCTTTTGAAATAACAGTGTCTTCTTCTAAGTCTCTGTTTATCGTTGTCTTTACAGAATGCAAAGATTGTCCTGCTATACCTACGTATACTTTTGCTATTTTACTCTCTAGCTCGTCTTCCATTTGGCTAATTACGGACTGAATAGCTTGAGTTGCTTTAGCTAAATTATAGACAACCCCTTTTTTCATAAAAGAGGATGCATCTTCTTTTATATAGGATAAGATACTGAGCTCTCCTTGCTCATTTTGCTTTCCTGCTATTCCAGAAATTTTTGTTGAGCTTAAGTCAACAGCTGCGATAAAATCTGTCATTGCCATATCTACTATTTTTTATGCTTATCTGTGCAAATAATCTGGTTACTAAATTCTATATTAATCATGCTATACTTATTCCACCCTACTTTATTGAGTACTTTTTTGTAAAACGTCTTAAGTCGTTCTAGTTTCTGCTCGTAATCATAGAGTGTACCCATATAAATGATGTGATCACCTACTCTAGGAATAAGTTCTATAGCATCCTCTCTTTTCACGTAAATTTGCTGTATTTGATTATTCCAAAAATCGTTTTGGTTGATATACATTACAAAATCGTAAAGTGGACCACAAGCAAATTTCTCACTAATCGCTCCAGTGGCTACAAGTATATTTGACTTACATTTGGTCTTAGGGGGCATTAAAGTTCCATTTCTGTCCACAATTAGCTGTTTCCCTGTCTGGTCAAAAACTCGAAGAACTGGTATGCGTTGGTATAAATCAATACCAATCTTACCACTTGGTGTTTTATAGCAATCTACTCGCTCTATAAGTGGGTTTGACTGTATAGCCTGCTCTATAGCCCGTGTCGATATTTGGTCCATAGGCTGATCTACAGGATACACCTTGTGTTTCTTGAGTAAGCTAATTAAGTCAAGTTTACTTATGTTACTACCTTGAATTGAATCTTTGACAAAGAGTTCAATATCCTGGCAGCTAAGCTCGTCATTTTGAGTATTGAACCAGGTAGTAGCAAGAACCAAGTAGGTTATTGTAAGTAAGATAAATATTAATATAAGAATTTTTTTCATAGTCTAACAATCAACCCTCTAAGATAGTTTTAATTGCTGGGAGTAGTAGCACAATATCTCCTGCTCCTAAAGTTAATACGATATCTGTTTTTAAGGAAGTTAGTTCTGTTAATAATTCCTCTTTACTTACAAGTTTGCTAGGAGTATCACCTGCAACTTCTTTTAGAATCAGCTTACTTGTTACCCCCTGTATTGGCTCCTCTCTTGCAGGATAGATATCTAGTAAAATCACCTTGTCTGAGAGGCTTAAACTTTGAGCAAATTCCTCGTAAAAGTCTTGTGTTCTACTGTACAGGTGAGGCTGAAAAATAGTTGTAAGTGTTTTGTTGGGGTATAACTTTTTGATAGACTGTATACTTTGGTACACTTCGGCAGGGTGATGTGCATAATCGTTTATTAATACCTTGCTTTCTGTTTTGAGGATGAATTCAAAACGTCTTTCTACTCCACGGTATGTTTCAATTCCCTTTTTAAGCTCTTCGGCAGTGGCTCCTGTAAGGTGTGCTACGGCCAAGGCGGCAATACTGTTTTCTATATTAATATATATAGGCACACCTAGTTTTATATGATTTACTCTAATATTAGGACCTACAAAATCAAGGTATATCTCGCCATTACTAATAGAGATGTTGTCTGCATGGAAGTCTCCTGCATCTTTGGAGTAGGTATATAGGTTTACTTCATCCTTAAGACGAGGTGAAAACTCTAAATCCTTATGTACTATCAAGGATCCTCCGGCTTGAATAAGAGAAGTGTAGTATTCAAAGCTCTCTAGATATGCTTCTTTTGTTCCATAAATATCTAGGTGATCAGGCTCACAAGAGGTGATCACAGAGATATAAGGGCGTAGGGCATGGAACGATCGATCAAACTCATCTGCCTCAATAACGGTAAAAGGACTATGCTCGTTTAAAAGAAGATTGGTATGGTAGTTTTGAGAAATACCACCAAGAAAGGCTGTGCAGCCTACACTTGACTGCTTCAGCAGATGTGCTAAAATTGTAGATGTGGTAGTTTTTCCATGTGTGCCAGCAATACACAATCCTTTGGTTTCCTGAGTTATTAGACCTAGCACTTGAGACCTTTTCATTACACTAAATCCTCTATCTCTAAAGTAGGATAGCTCATTATGTGTGCTTGGTACGGCTGGAGTATAGACTACTAATGTCGAGTCTTTGTCTGTAAATGCTGCTGATATTTGGTTTATATCATCGGTGTAGTGAATATCAGCACCCTCCTTAATTAGTTGTTCGGTAAGTGTACTAGCTGTCTTATCATAACCGGCTACTTGTTTGTTTTTAGACAGAAAGTAGCGTACGAGTGCACTCATACCTATGCCTCCTGCACCAATAAAATAAACAGCTTTTATATTATCTATTTTCATGTTGATTTTTAGCTAATTTAATAATTTCATCAGCAATCACAGCTGCTGAGTCTGGTAATGCTAAGGTCTTTATGTTTTTCTGAAGCTCTGCTAATACTTTTTTATTCTGGATGTTCTGCTCTATAGTAAGCAGTAGTTTTTCTTTTAACTCCTTATCCTTGACATAGATTGCTGCCTCTTTTTCTACTAGTGCTAGTGTGTTTTGAGTTTGGTGATCTTCGGCTACATTGGGCGAAGGTATGAGTAGTACTGCTTTTCCGAGTAAACAAAATTCTGAGATTGAGCCAGCTCCAGCTCTAGATACAACAAGATCTGCGGCTGCATAAGCCTTGGCCATATCTGAAATAAAGTCTGTTATAACTATATTTGTTAGATTTTCCTGAGAAACGAAATCTTGTATTCTATCTATATAGAGCTTCCCTGTTTGCCAGATAAACTGAGTGTTACTCTTTTTCATCGTGTCTATATGGTGTAAGAAGCATTCATTTATAGACTGAGCCCCTAAACTTCCACCTAAAATGAGTACTACAGGTCTGTCGGTGTCTAGTGAGAAGGACTGAACTGCCTCTTGTTTTGTATATTGAGTAGTAAGAAGATTTTGTCTGACGGGATTGCCTGTAAGGATTATCTTTTCTTTTGGAAAGAAACGCTCCATATTGTCATAAGCAACACAAATCCTACTAGCCTTTTTGGCTAGTAGCTTGTTTGTAACTCCAGCATAGGAGTTTTGTTCTTGGATAAGTGTAGGAATATTAAGCATTTCTGCAGCCTTTAAGGTTGGTCCACTAGCAAATCCACCCACACCTACTGCTACATCAGGCCTAAAGTCTTTAATCACCCTTTTAGCTTTAAAAATACTTTTGACCAGCTTCCAAAGAACAGAGATGTTTTTCCATAACTTCTGTCGGTTAAATCCAGCAACAGGAAGCCCTATAATAGGATATCCTGCTTTCGGAACACGATCCATCTCCATTCTATTCTCAGCTCCCACAAATAATATAGAGCTTTCAGGCTGTTTCTCCTTTATTGCATTGGCAATCGCAATAGCTGGGAAGATGTGTCCTCCTGTTCCACCTCCACTAATAATAACTTTTATACTGCCTTTGTTTTTATTCATATCTTCTTAAATAGCTATGTTGTCCAAAGCTGTTTCTGTTTGTTCTACCTCACCAAGGCTGGTTGGTGGAGTATCTGTGTTATCCGAGTTTTCCTGCTTGTGTTCAGTTTCTTCTGCTAACTTTAAAAAGTTAACATCTGCTTTTTCTGTTACACTAAGTACCATTCCAAGTAGCGCACAATTGATAAAGGTACTAGTCCCTCCTTTACTCACGAATGGTAGAGGCTGACCAGTTATAGGAATAATATCTACAGCAACCATCATATTTATTAGAGCTTGTATTACGAATAAGAATCCAATACCCATAATGAGAAAGATACCGAAAAAGATTTGGTTCTTGATCTCTTGCAGTTGCGTATCATTTATATTATATCTAACCTTGTCGTCTAGAGTCATAGAGTCAATACGTATGATTTTATCTCGGTACTTAATAGCAACTTTGCCGATTCGGAATAGCAGTATAATATAGAGTAGAGCTATAAATCCAGCAGGAATCAATCCAAGCTCTTCTATGATAATGGCATAAATAAAATCGGAAAAAGCTTGACTAAGGTAGTCTCTTTGTACAGAGTTGCCAGGGCCTACTCCTAGTAAGCCACTTGTGGCAATGGCTATGTTAGCATGACCTCTTTGGTTGTACTTTTCCATATATTGCACAGGGGTTAGATCCTCAGCCTCATCACTATTAAAGCTCCCTAAGCGGCTCATCCAAGTGTCCACACGGTGTAAAACAGGAAGTTTTTGTTGGGCTCCAGGTATTTGTGAAACACCATAGACAGCTAAGGCCAAGACTAGGACTAAAAGACCAGCTTTAGCTAATGTGACTATTTTGACTCGACCTACAAATAGCATCAAAAACATCACTGCAAATAATATGGCTCCTGTTGAAAAGTTTTCTATAGTAATAGGAATAGCTAAAGCAAATGTTACACCAATAATCCAGTTAAAAGCCTTCTGTTTGGCATGATTCTTACCTTGGAGCTTTGATAGAATAAAAGCTATTGCACAAATAAGTGCAACCTTAGCTAGTTCTGATGGCTGGAATCGAACTCCCAATATTTCTATCCATCTAGCAGCGCCATTTGTGCGTAGAGCAGGGTTAATTATACCTTTAATTGTCGTAAAGACCAAGAAGAAGCCAGCTATGAAAGGAAGTATTATACCGATTAAGCGGAACCACTTGAAGTGAACTTTCTGAAATAGTATCATTATGCCAGCTCCTATCGTAATAAATAGGGTGTGCTTGATGATAGGTGACCAATGGTCCTGTATATCATAAGTCAAAAAGCTGGATGCGCTAAACACCTCTACAATAGAGATGACAGATAAACAGAAAAAAATAGTCCAGATGACTTTGTCTCCTTTAAATATTTTCTCAATTAATTCCTTCATTGTTTTAGCTGTTTAACGGTGTCTTTGAATAAATCTCCTCTATGTTCGTAACTATTAAATAAATCAAATGAAGCACAGCAGGGGCTTAATAAAACAGTATCTCCTTTTCGAGCTAGATTGTGGGCTTCACTTATGGCTTTGGTCATGGAGTCTGTATCTACTATGGGCAATCCAAAATTGTCAAAGTAGTCATGAAGCTTATGATTGTCAGCTCCTAAAAATACGAGGGCCTTACACTTTTCTTTGATCAATGGAGCTATCAGGTTGTAGTCATTGCCTTTATCCTTCCCTCCTAAAATTAGGATAGTGGGGCTAGACATAGCTTGAAGTGCATATGAGCAAGAGTCTATATTTGTTGCCTTCGAGTCGTTGATGTAAATTACATCATCTACAGTTGCGACATATTCCAATCTATGTGCTACTCCATAAAAGGTTTCTAAGCCTTTCTCCATCTCTTTTTTGCTCAAGCCCAAGAGCTGAGATGCTGTAAGGGCAGCCATAGCATTGTATAGGTTGTGTTTGCCAGCTAGTTGTAGCTTCGAAAGAGGGATGTTTGTTTGGTTATCACAAATAGAGATCTGTCCACCTTTTAAGTGGGTTGAGGCCTTATGCTGGGTGCTAAAAGTGTAGGTCTTGGCCTTTAGTTCTCTGCGTTTTATCTCTTCCTTTAAAACAGGGTCATCAGACCAATAAATAAATGCATCCTGTTTTATTTGATTTTGGATGATTCTGAACTTAGCGTCAATATACTTCTGCATGCAGAAGTTATAGCGGTCAAGGTGGTCTGGAGTAATGTTGAGTAAAATAGCAATGTTTGCTCGAAATGCATACATATTATCTAACTGAAAAGAGCTAAGCTCTATGACGTAGTAGTCATGTTGTTGGAATGCTACTTGTCTAGCTAAACTTTGGCCTATATTTCCTGCTAGACCGACATTAAGTTGGGCGCTTTTAAGCAGGTGATACAATAGACTGGTGGTAGTAGTTTTCCCATTAGAGCCAGTAATGCAAATCATTTTTGCTTGGGTGTACCTACTTCCAAACTCTATTTCGGAGATAACAGGAATATTTAGTTTGTTTAGAGTCTCTATAATTGGTGCAGTGTTCGGAATCCCTGGACTCTTAATAACCAAGTCTGCATTTGTGATTTTATCTATGCTATGTGTACACTCCTCCCATTCTATATTATGTTGCTTGAGCTCTTCTTTATAGGGGTTCTTTATAAGAGAAGAGTCGGAGACAAAAGTCTCAAAGCCTTTTACCTTAGCTAGAATTGCAGCACCTGTACCACTTTCTCCTGCACCTAAAATAACCACTCTTTCTTTCATCTTATCTAATCTTTAATGTGATTATTGTTATAGCAGCAAGAAGTATAGTTATAATCCAAAATCGAACTGTGATTTTAGATTCATGAAAAACCTTTTTAGGTTTTGTCAAAATGTAGGAGCAATTTGGATCAAGCTGGGCTGTAGTAGTTCTAAAGTGATCATGAATGGGGGTTCTTTTGAATACTCTTTGTTTAACTCCTTTTTTCTTTCCGTGCTTGAAGTATCTTACCTGCAGAATAACAGAAAGATTCTCTACCAGAAATACGCCACACAAGACCGGTATTAAGAGCTCTTTGCGAATGATAATAGCAAATACAGCAATGATCCCGCCAATTGTTAAGCTGCCAGTATCACCCATGAAGACTTGTGCTGGATAGGCATTGTACCATAAGAACCCAATTAAGGCTCCAACAAAAGCACATATGAAAATCACGAGTTCTTCGCTGCCAGGGATAAACATGATGTTGAGATAGCTTGCAAACTCAACATGGCTCGAAAGGTAGGCTAGAATGCCCAATGCAACCCCAATTATTGCGGAGTTACCGGCTGCCATTCCATCCATCCCATCATTTAGATTGGCTCCGTTTGATACAGCTGCAACAACAAAAATGGTAACGAGTACAAAAATGATCCATCCAGCTTTTTGTTTGTGCTTACCCATAAAAGGAACTAAGCTAGAATAGTCCAAATTGTTGTTTTTAAAAAAAGGTATAGTCGTTTTTGTAGACTTAACATTGGTGTTTGCGTGAACGACTTCAATTCGGTTGTCGCCTTTCTTAACTTCTATATTTTCTCTAATTACGATATCAGGGCTTAGATATACGGTTAGGCCTACTATTAATCCTAAACCGATTTGTCCGATGATTTTGAATCTGCCTCTTAACCCATCTTTGTTTTTTCTAAATACCTTTATGTAGTCATCAGCAAAGCCTATTGCACCTAGCCAGACAGTTGTGATAAGCATCAGTATCAAATAAATATTATGTAGCTTTCCTAGTAATAAGCACGGAATTAGAATAGAAACAATAATAATAATGCCTCCCATGCTTGGAACGCCATTCTTTTCAACTCCAAAGGGGTCTATACTTGGGTCTCTTTGGAGTTCAGTAATTTGCTTGCGCTTTAAGTGGTCTATAAATTTATCGCCAAATATGGTTGATATGAGTAGAGCTAAAATAATAGTAGCTATAGCTCTAAAAGAGGTATAGCTAAACATGCCAGATCCAGGTATGTCATATTTCTGTAGCCATTCAAATAGGTAGTATAGCATAATCTAATTGTCGTATTTTATTTAGTTGGACTGATTTTTAAATAGGGTTAGTAGTTCTTCTTTGTCGTCGAAATGGTGCTTGATGCCTTTTATGTCTTGATATGTTTCATGGCCTTTGCCTGCAACTAATACAACATCTTTAGGATTAGCAAGCATACAAGCTGTTTTTATTGCATCTCTTCGATTTTCTATGGTGAGTATCTTTTGTTTTTCCGCTGAACTTAAGTCTACTATCATATCCTCAATAATAGCTCTAGGTTCCTCAAAGCGTGGGTTGTCTGAGGTGAAAATAACTTTATCACTGTGTTTGATAGCTTCCTTAGCCATTAAGGGGCGTTTGCCCTTATCTCTATTTCCACCGGCACCTACAACAGTTATCACCTCTCCTCTGCCATCCAGTATGTCATGAATAGTGCTTAATACATTAACTAAGGCATCGGGGGTATGGGCATAATCGACAATTGCTGTATATCCTTGGGGGGAGATCAATGTCTCAAAACGCCCAGATACAGATGTTAGCGTACTTAGTGCTACAAGTATTTCTTCACTAGATTTGCCTAGAAGTTTAGCAGTACCGTATACTGCAAGTAAATTGTAGGCATTGAATCTTCCTGTAAACTGCACAGCAAGTTCTCTATTATCTACTTCTAAGATCATGCCGTTGAAGTGAGATTCTACAATTCTAGCTTTAAAGTTCGATATCGTTCTTAGTGAGTAGGTGTAAGTGGAGGATTTTGTGTTTTGAATCATTATAGGCCCATTTTTATCATCAATGTTGATGAGGCTAAAAGAGCTTGTAGGAAGCTCATCAAAAAAGGCTTTTTTAGCTTTAATGTAGTTAGATACAGTTTTGTGATAGTCTAGGTGATCCCGTGTTAGGTTGGTAAATATTCCCCCTTTAAAGTGGAGCCCTTTTATTCTTTTTTGGTCTATAGCATGAGAGCTAACTTCCATAAAAGCATATTCACAGCCACTGTTTACCATCTTGTTTAGTAACTTGTTTATGGTCACTGCATCAGGAGTGGTATGGGTAGTTGGGCTAGCTTCTTTATCAATGTAGTTGCAAACAGTGGATAATAAGCCAACCTTGTAGCCTAGCTTTTGAAATGTTTGATAGAGTAGGGTTGCTACTGTTGTCTTGCCATTAGTACCAGTTACACCAACTAATGTGAGTTTTCTTGATGGGTGTTCAAAGTAGGCAGAGGAGATATAGCCAAGAGCTTCTTCACTGTTTGTTACATGAATATAAGTTACCCCCTCAACTACATCGGAGGGTATCTTTTCACAGAGAATAGCCGAGGCTCCTTGTTGTATAGCTTGATTGATATACTTGTGTCCATCAGTTTGGGTCCCTTCAACTGCTACAAAAAGACTCCCAGAGCTAACTTCTCTAGAGTCAATGTGTATGTTGCTTACTTTTTGTTGTGTGGAGCCAATTATATTGATGGTATTTAGCTCCTTTGTTAATTCATATATGGTCATACCCTTTCTGTTTTATTTTAAGTCTAGTGTAATAGATGTTCCTTTTCTGAAAGAAGAGCCACTGGTGATGGATTGTCGATACACCTTTCCTTTGCCTCTTACTTGTACGTTGAGGCCAATTGATTCTAAGGCATATATAGCATCTCGCGCTCCCATTCCATAAACTGAGGGTACCCTTTCAGAAGCTAAATCCGAGTTTTGAATTATGATGTGACTCTCTTGTTTTTCGAAAGAGCTCCAAGTTGCCTTGTCTTGTTTACTGATGCCTTCAGCATTTATATCTAATTCTTTCAAAATTGCTAGTGATGGCTGAGTAAGCCCTCTTTTTACTTCGGGAGGTAGGGGGTTGATAGAGTCTTTGGCTATAGATACATCAAAGTATTTCTTTAGCTTCATAGCATAAATACGCTCAGCAATTTCCTTAAACACGACAGGACAATCACTACCTGGTAGGTAGGGGTTGCTTCCTCGCGCTGTTTTAATACTTACTAATATTGTATATTTAGGTTGATTGGCAGGGAAATATCCAATAAAGCTTTTGAGGTGTTGACGTCCTCCCTGATATCCTTGAGCCCCTTGTGTGAGTTGAGCTGTACCTGTTTTACCAGCAGATTTAAACTGATCTGATTTGGCGTTTTTACCTGTTGATGTTTCCCCTCCATGGACTACTATCTCCAGTATTTCTTGTATGTCTTTTATGGCTTTCGGCTTAGCAATCTCTTTATTGAGTATCTCTACAGGAAAAGTTTTTGTGACATTACCCTCCTTGCTAATAGCTTGGACAAATCGTGGCTTAACCATGATTCCATTATTTGCAATTGCATTATAAAATGTAATCATATTGACCAGAGGTACTTGTAAGCCATAGCCAAAGCTCATCCAGGGTACTGTTGTTTTTGAATAAGAGTTATCTAGCGTATCTCTAATTACGGCTTGAGGGGTGCCTTCAAGCTGTAAATTAAGGTCCATTCCTGTCAGGTCTCTTAGCTTTTCAATAAATCGTTGTTCTTCTATTTTTGTGTTATAAGCCTGGTGTATTGTCATGGCTACTCCTATGTTAGATGAGTGCTGCATGATTTGGTCTATATTTTGAGTTTTGAGTGAGTCAGGGAAGCCTCCTTTCCCGTAATTGTGGTCTCTAAGGGTAGCATGCTTGCTAAACTGCTTAATACCATTTCCTAAATACTGTTTGTCTGATCTTTTAATTTTATTGTCGTTTAAAGCAGTAAGTATGGCCGCCGTTTTCATTGTAGAGCCAGGTTCGTAGAGGTCTAATAAAATACTGTTTTTAATTTCCTTATATGTTCCACTCTTAGTCCTAGTCATGTTGACAATAGCTTTTACATCGCCAGTTGAAACCTCCATAACCATAACCATTCCTATTTCAGCATTACCCTTTTTAAGCTCGTCCAATAAGGCTTTTTCTGTGATATCTTGAATGTTTACGTCTAAGGCCATGATAACATCACTTCCATGGATTGGTTCTTTATCGGTAACAGGCACAAATCTTTTTTTGATTTTTTCCTTATGAGCATGGCCTTTCTCTCCACTCAAGTATTTATTGAAAGCCAGTTCAACCCCATTTTTAGGACCTTTATTTTTATCGTAATACAACTCACCAATTGTGCGCGAAGCTAGTGAGCCAAAAGGTTTTTTTCTTGCATTGTTTTCTATAGCTATGAAACCGCTCTTGTTTTTGCCCAAGTCAAAAACAGGGAGTTTGAGTATTTCTTGCTTTTGTAAGTAGGTAATTCGGTATGGGTAGAGCGGGGAAAAACCACTTCGTTTCTTTGCATTAAGGCCATTTACTAGGGTTCTTTTAAAGTAATTGGTGCTTTTTAGGGGTAATATGCGATTTAGCCCTTTACTGACCTCGTCTATGTGCTTAAAAAAAGAGTCTTTCTTTAGTTCGAAGTTGGATTTGTAATCCATATATATTTGGTACTGTGGGAGTGAACTAGCCAAGAGTTTTCCATCAGCTGAGAGTATATTGCCTCTATCAGCAGGAATTTCTTCATATTCTTTTACATAAATTCCTTTGACGTTGAGCCAGTGATCACGTTCTTTTGTCATCGTTACAGCAGCTTTCACGATGACAAATCCTACTAGAACTAGCATAAATAAAACTATGATAGCGTAACGTCTTAGTATTTTGTTGTTGTCAGACACTTTAAAAAGGCTTTATTATTTTATGATATATGGAGGATTTGTAGGTATCGTTAAATCACTTCCATTTTGTTTGATATATTCCTCGATTTTCGATTGTCTACTTTTATCCATTAACTCAGCTGATCGAGTTAATGCTTTGAACTTTTTTGTCTGTAGTTCTTGTTGTAGTTTTAGTTTTTCAATGATTTTTTGTTCGTACTGGTATCGATTAGACACATAAAACAGAGCGATTAATGCCAGTACAAAAAATAACGGCACATTTCTGATGAAAAAGTCTCCAATTAAAAAGTCGCCATGAATAACACTTTTAATACTTTCTCCTAGTTTAGCAATCCATGATTTCCTTTTTTTTACCGACTTATCTTTTACTTCCTTACTCATTGTATAAGCTTTTCTGCGATTCTTAACTTAGCACTTCTAGATCTAGGGTTGCTTTCAAGTTCTTCGGCTGAAGGAGTTATTACTTTGCTATTTATGGGTTTGATAGGGGTGATAACTTTGCCATAGAAATCTTTCTCTAGTCTACCTTCTACATTACCTGTTCTAAATAAGTTTTTTACCATTCTATCTTCTAGAGAGTGATAGGTTATTATGACTAATTTTCCACCTGGTTTGATAAGTTCAACTGCAGCTAATAACATTTCTCTTAATGCTTCCATTTCTTCATTTACCTCAATTCTAAGGGCTTGAAAGACTCTAGCAAGCTCTTTTTTGAGTTTATGAGGTTTAAATAATGGACTTACTACATCAATAAATGATTCGATGGTCTGAATGGGCTGTTTTTCTCGTGCTTGAATTACTTTATGAGCGATTTGTCTACTATTCCTCAGTTCGCCATACAGATAGAAAACATCAGCTAAGGCTTCTTGTGTATAGGTATTGACCACACTTGCCGCAGTTTTACTTGCGTTGGTGTTCATTCTCATATCAAGGGCCCCATTGAAACGAAATGAAAATCCTCTTTCGCTCTCATCAAAGTGGTGGGACGACACACCTAAATCAGCTAGTAGACCGTCTATCTGTTGCACGCCATGGTAGTGTAAAAAGTTTTTTATATACCTAAAATTGGAACGAACAAATGTAAACCGCTCATCATTTAGGATGTTCGCCTCTGCGTCTTTGTCTTGGTCAAAAGAGTAAAGGTGGCCTTCTCTATGAAGGTTTTTTAGAATTGCTTTAGAGTGTCCTCCTCCGCCAAAGGTTACATCTACATATGTCCCCTCAGGCTTAATGGATAAGCCCTGAATGCTTTCTTGGAGTAGGACAGGGATGTGGTACGTATTGTTATTTTGGTTCATTATCACTATTCATTAGTTGAAACAAAGATGAGCTAAAATCTTCTGGTGTCATAAAGGGTTTATGAGTTTCTTCTTTAGGCCAAATTTCTATTTTATCATCCATTCCGATTAATCGAATTTCATTCTTGATGCCTGTGAGTTCCTGGTAGCGTTTGGGAAGTAGTATTCTGCCATTTGGATCAAGTGTAAGTACTTCGACATCGCTTACATACTGGCGAAATACTTGCTGATGCACAGGGTTCCATTTATTGAGCTTAGATTTGAGTTCATTAAGCTCTATATACCAAGCCGAGTAAGGATATAGGACTAGACAAGGCTGATAGAGGTTCTTGCATAAGATTACCTTCTCTTCAGCATTTTCTTGTAACAACCTCCTAAACAGAGCTGGAATAAAGAATCTTCCCTTATTATCAACTTTGGCTTCTATGTTTCCAAAAAACTGCAAATTAACACCTTATTAATATGAAATATATAAATCTCTGTAAATTTACATATTTCCCCCACAATTCCCCACTTTTTTTTAGTGATATTTTATTTCTAAATTGCTCTAAGCATTTATGCTTGTCGAATAATAAAAGTAGAGATAGGAGGGTAAGCATAGGTAGGCTAGAAGGTGTACGCTTTCACACCCTAGTTGAAGTCTGTTGGGTATAATTTTGTTTTCATTTCATTTTTTGTGTACTTTTCCAGCTTAGACTTTTGAACGCGGCATAATTTTGGATGAATAATTACCGAGTTCTAAAAAGATGCGTTAAATTTGTGCTGATATTTTATTAAAGTCAGAATGAGCAAAAATGATTTATTTTTGATAGATATAGATAAGGTGCTTCAGGATAAAATGCCTAAGTACTATAGATATATACCTAAATTCCTCATCCGCTACCTGGAGAAAATAGTGCATCAAAAAGAGCTTAATGAGTTTTTGCAGAGTAGTGAGGGGGCCAAAGAAGGTGTGGCTTTCCTTCAAGCATCCTTAGAGTTTCTTGACACTAAATTGATTGTTCATGGCAAGGAGAATTTGCCCAAAGATGGTCTGTTTACATTTGTTTCTAATCACCCACTAGGTGGTCAAGATGGATTGGCTTTAGGGTATGTGCTTGGCTCTTTTTATGATGGTAAAATAAAGTATTTAGTTAATGATTTACTAATGAATCTACGTGGATTGGCACCCCTTTGTATTCCTATTAATAAAACAGGTAGTCAATCACGGAATTTCCCTAAAATAGTTAAGGCAGGCTTTGCTTCGGACAATCAGTTGATTATGTTTCCTGCGGGTCTTTGTTCTCGTAGAATTGATGGGGTAATTCAAGATCTGGAGTGGAAAAAAACCTTTATTGTGAAAAGTGTAGAAACTCAAAGAGATGTTGTGCCTATACATTTTGAGGGTAGAAATTCTGATTTTTTTTATAATTTATCCCATGTTTGCAAGTGTTTGGGGATAAAGTTCAATATAGCTATGCTTTATTTAGCGGATGAAATGTTTAAAAACAGACATAAGACCTTTACGGTGACTATTGGTAAGCCAATTCCTTGGCAAACGTTTGATAAGTCTAAATCGCCTAAGGAGTGGGCGGCTTATGTTAGAGAAGTTGTATATAATTTAAAGAAATAGAGATATATCACTGGTAACTTATGGAAAAGATTATTGAAGCTGTAGATAAAAGGCTCATTAAGGAAGAATTGACTGAGGAGAAAAGATTGAGGATGACAAATAAAAGTCAGAATCAAATCTACATCATAACTCACCAGGATTCACCTAATACGATGCGTGAAATAGGGCGATTGAGAGAAATTGCTTTTAGAGCTGCGGGGGGTGGTACAGGCAAGTCTGTCGATATTGATGAGTTTGATACGATGGAGAATTCTTATAAACAACTTATTGTTTGGGATCCTGAAGCAGAAGAAATTTTAGGAGGGTATCGTTATATATTGGGTACTGATGTTGAGGTTGTTGATGGAGTGCCTCAAATTGCCACATCTCATCTTTTTCGCTTCTCCGAAAAGTTTATAGAGGAATATTTACCAACAACTATAGAGCTGGGTAGGTCTTTTGTGACTTTAGAGTATCAGTCAACGCGAGCAGGTCGAAAGGGTTTATTCGCCTTAGATAACCTATGGGATGGGCTTGGTGCCTTGACTGTAGTAATGCCAAGCGTCAAGTACTTCTTTGGAAAAGTTACTATGTATCCAAGTTATCATCGTGTAGGCCGCGATATGATTCTCTATTTCTTACGCAAACATTTTGGGGATAAAGAGCATCTTATTATGCCTATAAAGCCATTGGGTTTAGAAGTTAATAATGATGAGCTAGCACGTCTGTTCTGTAAAGATACTTTTAAGGAAGACTATCGCATATTAAACAAAGAAGTACGTAATCTAGGCTATAATATACCTCCATTAGTTAATGCTTATATGAGTCTTAGCCCCACTATGAAAATGTTTGGCACAGCTATAAATTATGGGTTTGGTGAGGTGGAGGAAACAGGTATTCTTATAGCCGTAGATGAAATTCTTGAAGAAAAAAGAGTTCGTCATATTGAGTCTTTTGTTGCTGAGCGTGATGGAGATTATGGTGTGTTAACATCTGGCGCCAATAAGGTGTTTTATCCTATTGATAAGGAAAAGCCTTCTACTAAATAGTAGGTAGGCTATGTCCATTTATTTTACGATAGAGGTCTAGTGCATATATGTCTGTCATGCCTGAAATAAAATCAAGTACTGCTTGAACTCTGTTCTCTAATTTTAGTGAGCTTATATTGTATTGGCTTGATACTCTATTGATAAGCAGCTGCGAGTATGCCTTCTGTGGCTCTAGAGCAGCACCAATGTAGTTGTCTAGGAGGCTTCGTATGACTTTATATCCAGCAAGCTCTATATCTAGTACTTCCTTGCAATTATATATTTTAGTGTAAGCTATCTCTTGACAACCTCTATAAGCCTCTTTCAAGGGTGAGGGTAGGTGATCCATAAGGCTTTTGGGAAACTCTCCCTTTAGGATACTGCTTTCGTTGGAGCAAAATATTTGAGTGCATTCCTGAACTAAAACTCCTATGATGGTAGATCGGAGATAAGCTATTTGTTCATTTGTATCGGTTACATGACTAAATATTTTAAGTGCTCTTTCCTTTTGGCTGTCTGTGAGGTATGCTAGAAACAAATCTTTTGTCTGCTCAGTGCTGAGGATTCGGAGCTTATGGGCATCTTCAATGTCTATCAGCTGATAGCAGATATCATCAGCTGCCTCTACTAAATATACGAGCGGGTGTCTGGCATACTGCATAGGTGTTTTACTTATTTCGATAAGTCCCAAATCCTCAGCTATTTTTTTATAGGTACTCACCTCGCTTGTGAAGAATCCAAACTTAGACTTCTTACCTGCTAATGCCGACTCATATGGATATTTGACTATAGATGCAAGTGTACTATAGGTCATTGCGTACCCGCCAGCTCTTCTACCATTAAATTGATGTGTTAGTAGTCTAAAGGCATTAGCATTACCTTCAAAGTGTGTAAGGTCTAACCACTGCTCTTTGGGTAGTACTCCTTCTAGTGATCTTCCATTTCCCTCGGAAAAGTATGTAGAGATAGCTTGTTCACCAGAATGTCCGAAAGGTGGATTTCCCATATCATGCGCTAAACATGCAGCAGCTACTATAGATCCGATTTCACTGAGTAAGTAATGACTCGTTTCCGCTTTTAGTTTATGACTAACTGCGTGTCCAAGTGATCTACCTACACTTGAAACCTCTAAACTATGTGTTAGTCGATTGTGTACAAAGACACTTCCTGGTAGTGGGAAAACTTGTGTCTTGTTTTGTAAGCGACGAAAAGGTGCGGAGAATATTAGGCGGTCATAATCGCGCTGGAATTCAGTCCTGTTCGTGATGGTTGAAGTGTGTATGTGCTCAAGCCCTAAGCGCTTTGTGGAAATAAGCTGTTCCCAATTCATCATAGCTGATAGTTGTTTAATATGTTTTCATCTTTTTTTTCTAGAAATAAAGAGCATATTTGAATTAAATGTATACATTATCTCTTTAAAATGTCTATTTTCGCTCAAAAGATAAAGATATGAAGATTAAAATAATAAATCGCTCAAAACATCAGTTGCCTAGTTATGAAACACTTTTATCGGCAGGTATGGATATTCGTGCTAATTTAGATAAACCTATCGTCTTAAAGCCCCTAGAACGCAAGCTTATTCCTACAGGTTTGTATATGGCTATCCCTGCGGGTTATGAGGCTCAAATAAGACCGAGGAGCGGGTTGGCTTATAAAAGTGGCATAACCTTGCTGAATAGCCCCGGTACTATTGACGCCGACTACAGGGGAGAGTTAGGGGTAATTATGGCTAATTTATCTGCTACAGATTTTGTTGTACAAGACGGTGATCGAGTTGCTCAAATGGTCATTCATAAGTTTGAGCAAGTTGAGTGGGATGAGGTTGATGTCTTAGATAGCACAGATAGAGGAGAAGGCGGGTTCGGTCATACTGGAAAACATTAAAAATAAGGCATAATGAAATTTAAAGTTGGATTGATTGTTCTTGTGCTTTTTATGTTAGAAGCTAACTTGAATTTATTAGGTGTTACACATAAAAAGCTTTTAAATGACTCGCTTAGTCTGGACTTAGTAAATGAAAGCCCTTCCAGGAAATACACCTATTATTTTCTAGAAGCTGTGGGTCAAAAGAATATTGGTAGAATGGACGATGCCTTTATACTCTTCAATAGGTGTATTGAGTTAAATCCCAATAGCGCTGAAGCTTACTATCAGCTTGCAACCTTACATATGAATAATAATCAGAGTGAAAGTGGAATAAAGATGTTTCAAACAGCTGTAGCTCTTGATTCTCTGAATTATTGGTATAATGAATCTCTGTATTTCGCTTTATATAGTAATCCAGCTCGGAGTAAAGAAGCCTTGCAGCACTTAGAAAAGATGACGGAAAGGTTTCCTTCTAAAACCGCCTTGCAGTTTCAGCTATTAGAAAGTTATACTCAAGGAGATCAGTTAGGAAAGGCTATTACAGTGCTTAATAGACTTGAAAGTCAAGTCGGTAAAAGTGAACAGTTGACATTGCAAAAGTTTAAAATTTATCTTTTAATGGGCGATGAAAAGCAGGCTGTTGATGAAATCTGTGAACTGATAAAGGCTTACCCTGATGATTATCGCTATCAAATTACTTTAGCCGATTTTTATTTAAATAAGAAAAAGTATAAAAAGGCGTACAGTACGCTTCGGGGCATTTTAACGAAAGATTCAGAGTATCCCTTGGCACTTTATTCTTTGGCCAACTATTATTATGAGACAGATCAAAAAGAAAAGTACTTAAGACAGTTGGAAAAGATTGTTGGTAATACGAAAGCAGATAGTGATTTAAAGTTAAATTTAATTCGGCAGTTAATAATGAAATCTAAAGGTGAGAGTGAGCAGATAGAGCCTTTGTTTCAAAAAGCTATTGATACTAACCCTACCGATGATCAAATACTGATGCTTTATACTAAGTATTTGGTTTCCCAAAATAAAAAAGAAGAAACTAAACCTGTTTTGGAGCGAATTATTCAATTAGATCCGACAAATACCCCTTCTCGTTTGATGTTGCTGGCATTGGCTATAGAGAAAGATGATTACACTGGTGTTATTGATCTTTGTGAGGGAGGAATTATTGCGAGTCCAGAAACAATAGAATTTTACTACTATTTAGCTATAGCCTATAATCAGGCAGAAGAGCATTCAAAAGTTTTGGATGTGATTGATCAAGCGATAAAGTTAACAGATGAAACAACACCTGTTGAGTTAATGTCTGACTTTTATGCTATTAAAGGCGATGCTTATTATGCCTTAGGTGATATAAAAAAAGTATATGAGGTTTATGATAGGGCATTAGAGTTTTCTCCTAAAAACTATGGGGTGCTGAATAATTACGCATATTACTTATCTGTAGAGGGTAAAAACCTGAATCATGCAGAAACGATGAGCAAGATGACTGTGGAAGCCGAACCTAAGAATGCGACATTCCTAGATACTTACGCTTGGATTCTTTTTCAGCTGAAGAAATACACTCAAGCTAGAGTCTTTATCGATACGGCTTTAGAGAATGGGGGTGAAGCAAGCGGTGTTATTGTTGAGCATGCGGGGGATATATATTATAAGTTGGGCGACAAAGATAGAGCAGTTGATTTTTGGATACAAGCGGATAAGCTAGGTGCTGGTTCAAAAATCAAGCAAAAGATAAAGCGAAAAAAATATATACCAGAGTGAGGATGTGCCAAGGAAATAAATTAGCTTGTATGCTGGCGGTATTGGTACTGCTTACTTTAGAAGGGTGTGGGTCGCTCCAGCGGCTAGTTGATTCAGATATTTCTCATTTAGCCTGTAAGTTTGAATTGATTGTTCCTCTAGAGGCAGGTGTTGAAAGAGTTAGTGGGACTATAAGATTGAAAAAGGATCACTATATTCAAGTGTCATTTCGTGCACCGATGGTTCGCAGTGAATTGGTTTATTTAGAGTATAAGCAAGAAGATCTTTTAGTTATTGATCGTACCAATAAACAGTTTGCTCAATCTACTTATCCTGTTTTAAATAAGAAAGGAATTAGTATTCTCTCCTTTACTGATCTTCAAGAGAAAATAATCCAAGCAGCCACATCTAATCGTAAGCAAGTGTACTTATTCGCTTCAGAGTTTGGTTGGCCTTTTTTAGAAAAAGCAACTGTAGAGTTGTATCAGTTCGATGATCAGGAGTTTAGCTTTAGAAGGGCTTCACTATCTAAAAAATACAAACAGGTTTCTATGGATATCTTACTTTCATACTTAGGTGTTTAGTCCTCACTTAAAGCGAAACTCAGTGAGAATTTTCTTGTATTTAGTCAGGGCATCTCTCAGTTCGTCTATAGTTATAAACTCATCGGCTGTATGTGAACGACTAGAATCCCCAGGCCCCATTTTTATAGAGGGAAAAGGCATAAGTGCTTGGTCGGAGAGTGTTGGTGATCCAAATGGTTGGTATCCACTCTTAACTAGGTAGTGATAGAATTGATGGTCTTGAGGTAATTGTGAAGAGTTCAAGCGTGTTGATCGTGCTTGTATTTGTGAATATGTATTTTGCTGTATAATATCTAGAAGCTCACTGTTGGAATAGCAGCCATTGCCTCGTACATCTACAACAAAAGAACAGGTGTCTGGGATAACATTGTGTTGCTTTCCAGCATTTATTTGCGTGACATTCATCTTGACAGGGCCAAGAAATGGTGAGGTCTTTTTGAATTCATAATTTTTGAACCATCTTAGGTCGTTCAACGCTTGGTAAATAGCATTAATTCCCTCATCTCTAGCTGCGTGTCCTGCTTGACCAAGTGCCTCACAGTCCAAAACCATCAATCCTTTTTCTGCAACAGCAGGTTGCATGTTAGTTGGTTCCCCCACAATCGCTAGGTCAAAATTAGAATTGTGTTTTAGAACCATGCTTATTCCGTTTTTTCCACTGATCTCCTCTTCAGCAGAGGCACAGAAAACTAGGTTGTAGTCAAGCTTGTCATATAAGTGAATTGTACTAACTAACATTGTAACTAAACTAGCTCCTGCATCATTGCTGCCTAAACCATATAGCTTTCCTTCTTTGATTATAGGCGAAAAAGGGTCTTTGCTCCATGAGGAAACAGGTTGGACCGTGTCCATATGGGAGTTTAAAAGGAGAGTCGGCAAATTCTTGTTTTTTCTTTCACTCCTAATTATCAAATTATTTCCTAGGCGTTGAGGCCTAATGCCTTGCTTTTTAATGTACTCCTCTAGTAGCAGGGATACTTTATCTTCATGCTTACTAAATGATGGGATTCTTATTATTGATTGAAGTAATTCTACTACTTCATGGAGAATAGATTCTATATTCATAATTGTATGTTCTACAGCAAAAATACTTATAAACTTGAAAAACAGATGCTTATTTAGTTATTTTAAGTACGTTAGTCTGTTTAAATAGTTTGTTTGGTTTGTAATAATTAATAAGATCGACAAAGCTAAATTGCATAATATAACATACCTTTGTAATTGAATTTCAAAATATAAGATATGATATATCATCACTTATCTGTGTTAATTCATCGTCAAGCTGAGAAGTATGGAAACAGAGTAGCACTCAAATATAGAGATTACAGTTTGGGAAAGTGGCTACCTATAACTTGGAATGAGTTTTCACAAACCGTAAAAGAAGTATCCAGTGCGTTAGTTGCACTAGGTGTTGAGGAAACTGAAAATATAGGTGTTTTTTCACAAAATAAGCCTGAGTGTTTATTTGTTGACTTTGGTGCTTATGCGAATAGGGCTGTCGTAATACCTTTCTATGCAACAAGTTCTCCTGCGCAAGCACAATATATGGTAAATGATGCTGGCATCCGGTTTTTATTTGTAGGAGAGCAGTTTCAATATGATGCTGCTATTCGCGTGTTGGGACATTGTCACACCTTGAAACAAATTATAATTTTTGATAAAAAGGTGGTAAAAGACCCTAGGGATACATCCTCTATTTACTTTGATGATTTTTTGGCTAAAGGCAAAGGATTTCCTTATGAAGATGTAGTTCAAGAGAGAACAGCCAAAGCTTCAGAGAAGGATTTGGCAAATATTCTTTATACTTCAGGGACTACAGGGGAGCCTAAAGGAGTAATGCTTCACCATTCAAATTACTTAGAGGCTCTTCGTATTCATGATTTGCGTTTGGTTGATATGTCGGAAGATGATATCTCTATGAACTTTTTACCACTTACTCATGTCTTTGAAAGGGGCTGGGTCTATGTTTGCTTAAATAGAGGTATTAAGGTGTGTATAAATTTAGTTCCTCAAGATATCCAGAAAACACTGAAAGAGATAAGACCCACTTTGATGTGTAGTGTTCCTAGATTCTGGGAGAAGGTTTACATGGGAGTTAAGGATAAAATTGATAACACTCATGGACCTATGAAGCAGTTAATGCTAAATGCAGTAAAAGTTGGTAGAGAGCATAACTTGAACTATGTTCGATTAGGTAAAAAGCCTCCGAGGATGTTGCATTTAAAATATAAGTTTTATGAGAAGACTGTGATGCAACTATTAAAAAAGACTGTAGGAATAGAGAATGGCAACTTTTTTCCAGCGGCTGGAGCAGCATTACCCGTAGAGGTTGCTGAATTTGTTTATGCAGTTGGTATAAATGTTATAACAGGCTATGGCTTAACAGAGTCTACAGCAACAGTGTCATGCACGTGGAAGTCAGGGTTTCAAATAGGTTCAGTTGGTACCGTCTTAGATGGAGTTCAGGTCAAAATAGGTGAAAATAATGAAATTCTGCTAAAAGGGAAGACCATAACGAAGGGATATTATAAGAAGCCTAAGGAAACTGCTGAAGTTTTTGATGCTGATGGTTGGTTTCATACGGGTGATATTGGTTATATCAAAGATGGAGAGCTGTATATGACAGGACGATTAAAGGATCTGTTTAAAACATCTAATGGTAAATATATAGCACCTCAAGCTTTAGAGTCTCGCATGGTGATAGATCAGTTTATTGATCAGATAGCACTGATAGCCGATCAGCGAAAGTTTGTTTCTGCTTTAATAGTTCCAGTCTATAGTAAAGTGGAGCAGTATGCGAAGGAGAATAAAATCGAGTATTCGACTATGGATGAATTACTTAAACACCCTAAGGTTTTAGATATGTTCAAGCAAAGGATAGATACTTTGCAACAACAGTTTGCATACTATGAGCAAATAAAAAGGTTTCGCCTCTTGACAGAGCCTTTTAGTATGAAGAAGGGAGAATTAACAAATACGTTAAAAATACGTCGTCAAGTAATAGCTAAAAACTACAAAGAGCTTATTGATGAAATGTATGAGTCTTAGGCTTATTAAAAATAGAGGGAACACCCTCTATTTTATTTTTAGTGTTAAGTCTATAAATAGAATATTATAAATACCATTGTTTAGTCATTTAATAATATAGGTTTATGCAAAGTGGAAAGTACGATAAGCAAATTCAGATCGAGTTGTCAGAAGATACAGCGGAAGGAGTTTATTCGAATTTAGCTGTAATAGCCCATTCATCCTCGGAGTTTATTATTGATTTTATTCGCATAATGCCAGGAGTGCCTAAAGCGAATGTGAAGTCTAGGGTTATTCTTGCACCAGAGCATGCAAAGAGACTGCTCTATGCTTTGAATGAAAATATAAAAAAATATGAGCAAGAGAATGGGGTAATTCGTCTAAAAGAAGAATCTCCTTTTCCTCCAGTTGCAAATGTTAAAGGTGAGGCCTAAGAATAAAAAAAGAGTAAGCGCATTGATATTTAAAATATTATTTGTAATTTTGCACCCCGATTATATATGTCAAAAGAGGAAATATAATAAATAAATATATAAATTAAAAAATCAATTAGAAATGCCTACAATTCAGCAATTAGTTAGAAAAGGACGTTCTGTGCTTAAGGAGAAAAGTCATTCTCCAGCTCTAGAGTCTTGTCCTCAAAGACGTGGCGTTTGTGTGAGGGTATACACTACCACTCCTAAAAAACCAAACTCTGCGATGCGTAAAGTAGCTCGTGTACGTTTGACAAATCAAAAAGAGGTGAACTCTTATATCCCAGGCGAAGGTCACAACTTACAAGAGCACTCTATTGTGTTAGTTCGTGGTGGTCGTGTTAAGGACCTTCCAGGTGTGCGCTATCATATTGTACGCGGTACTTTAGACACAGCAGGTGTTGCAGATCGTAAACAAGGTCGCTCTAAATATGGAGCTAAGCGTCCTAAAAAATAAAATATGGTTTTAGAGCCTCTTTATTTTACTAGATGAAGAGACTCTGATTCTATTTTTAAATATTTATAACTCTAATCTCGTTTTAGTTTATTGGATAGCTCAAGGTTGAGTAAATACTCTAGTGAGAGTGTTGAAGACAGTTGATACAGCCAAAAACAAAACATTATTTTCATTAAAAATGAGAAAAGCTAAACCAAACAAACGTGTTGTCCTACCGGATCCACGCTACAATGATCAAAAGGTAACTAAGTTCGTAAACCATCTTATGTTTGATGGTAAGAAAAACCTTTCGTATGGTATCTTTTATACTGCAATGGATATTATTGCAGAGAAGATGGCCAATGAAGAAAAAACAGCTTTAGATATCTGGAAAAAAGCACTTGAAAACGTTACTCCTTTAGTTGAGGTTAAATCTCGTCGTATCGGAGGTGCTACCTTCCAAGTACCAACAGAAGTTGCTCCAGGTCGTAAGGAATCAATTTCAATGAAGAACTTGATTATCTTTGCAAGAAAAAGAGCAGGCCGATCTATGCCAGAGAAGTTAGCTGCTGAAATAATGGATGCTTATAATGAACAAGGTGGTGCTTTTAAGCGTAAAGAAGAGGTTCATAGAATGGCAGAAGCTAACCGTGCGTTTGCACACTTCCGATTCTAATTCGATTTGTCTTTCCAGTATTGATTAAATTGAATAAACCTTTAAAAATTAGAATTAGAAAATGGCACATTTAGATTTACATTATACAAGAAATATCGGTATCATGGCTCACATTGATGCTGGTAAAACAACAACTTCAGAGCGTATCCTTTTTTACACAGGATTGACTCATAAGATTGGTGAGACCCACGATGGTAGTGCTACCATGGACTGGATGGAGCAGGAGCAAGAGCGTGGTATTACAATTACTTCTGCAGCTACAACTACTTTTTGGAAGTATTTGGATAAAATGTTCAAAATCAACTTGATTGACACACCAGGGCACGTTGACTTTACAGTTGAAGTAGAGCGTTCTCTTCGTGTTCTTGACGGGGCTATTGCTACTTACTGTGCTGTAGGTGGTGTAGAACCTCAATCAGAAACAGTGTGGAGACAAGCGGATAAGTATAAAGTTCCTCGTATCGGTTACGTAAACAAGATGGACCGTTCGGGTGCTAACTACTTTGAAGTGGTTAATCAAATGAAGACAGTACTAGGGGCAAATCCTTGTCCTATCGTAATACCTATTGGTGCAGAGGAGACTTTCAAAGGTATTGTAGACCTTATAAAAATGAAGGCTATCTTCTGGCATGATGAATCAATGGGTGCTGATTACGATGTGGAAGAAATTCCAGCTGACTTAGTTGATGAAGCCAATGAGTGGAGAGATAAGCTTTTAGAAAAAGTAGCAGAGCTTGATGAAAGCTTGATGGAAAAATACTTTGAAGATCCTGAGACCATAACAGAAGAAGAGATAATGAAAGCTCTTCGTGCAGCAACAATAAGAATGGATGTTGTACCAATGTTATGTGGTTCTTCTTTCAAGAATAAAGGTGTTCAGCCTTTATTAGACTATGCTTGTGCTCTTCTTCCTTCACCACTTGATACTGAAAATGTGGTTGGAACAAATCCAGATACTGGAGAAGAGGAAGATAGAAAGCCTAGTGAGGAGGACAAGACATGTGCTTTAGCATTTAAAATTGCAACAGACCCTTATGTAGGACGTCTTACTTTCTTCCGTGTTTATTCAGGAAAAGTAGCGTCTGGTTCTTATATCTATAATACTCGTTCTGGAAAAAGAGAACGTGTTTCACGCTTGTTCCAAATGCACTCAAACAAGCAAAATGCTGTAGATGTTATTGCTGCAGGTGATATTGGCGCTGGAGTAGGTTTTAAAGATATCCATACAGGTGATACTCTTTGTGATGAAGATGCTCCAATCGTATTGGAATCTATGGATTTCCCTGAGCCAGTTATAGGTATTGCTATTGAGCCAAAAACTCAAAAGGATATGGATAAGCTTGGTGCAGGTCTTGCTAAGCTTGCAGAAGAGGATCCAACATTCACTGTCAAATCCGATGAAGAAACAGGACAAACTGTTATTTCAGGTATGGGTGAGCTTCACCTTGAAGTACTTATTGAGCGTTTACGTACAGAGTTTAAGGTTGAATGTAACCAAGGTCGTCCTCAAGTAAACTATAAAGAGGCGATTACCAAAACTATTGAGATGAGAGAAACTTACAAGAAACAGACTGGTGGTCGTGGTAAGTTTGCTGATATGATAGTTAAAATAGGACCAGTTGATGCTGACTTTAAAGAAGGAGGTCTTCAGTTTGTTGATGAAATCAAAGGTGGTAATATTCCAAAGGAGTATATTCCATCTGTTCAGAAAGGTTTCGATACAGCAATGAAAAACGGTGTCCTAGCTGGCTATCCTTTAGATTCACTCAAGGTTGTATTAGTCGATGGATCATATCACCCAGTTGACTCGGATCAGTTATCGTTTGAGATATGTGCTATTCAAGCTTATAAAAAAGCATGTGAAAAAGCAGGCCCAGTTTTAATGGAGCCAATTATGAAGTTGGAGGTAGTGACTCCTGAGGAAAGTATGGGAGATGTTATTGGAGACTTAAATAAACGCAGAGGCCAGGTTGAAGGCATGGAAACAAGCCGTTCAGGTGCGCGTATTGTTAAGGCTTTAGTACCTCTAGCAGAAATGTTCGGTTACGTAACATCACTGCGTACAATATCTTCAGGTCGTGCGACTTCTTCAATGGTGTACTCTCATCATGAACCTGTCTCGGCATCAATAGCTAAGGCAGTACTTGAAGAGTGCAACGGTCGTGCAGACTTACTATAGAAATAATTTTAAAGTCTCATAGGTTAGCGAATGACTCTTAACCTATGAGCTTTATCTTATTAAATATATTATTCATTTATAATTTAATTTATGAGTCAAAGAATCAGAATTAAACTCAAATCCTACGATTACAACTTAGTAGATAAATCTGCTGAAAAGATCGTAAAGACAGTAAAAGCAACAGGTGCTATTGTTAGTGGTCCAATACCTCTACCAACTCATAAGCGCATTTTTACTGTGAATCGTTCTACTTTTGTTAATAAGAAGTCTAGAGAGCAATTTGAATTATCTTCATTCAAAAGATTGATTGATATTTATAGCTCAACAGCAAAAACAGTAGATGCACTAATGAAGCTTGAACTACCAAGCGGAGTAGAAGTTGAAATCAAGGTTTGATAATTATTAAAAAATTACTGAAATGCCAGGATTAATAGGAAGAAAAATCGGAATGACATCCGTTTTCAGTGCCGAGGGTCAAAATGTACCATGCACTGTTATCGAAGCAGGTCCTTGTGTTGTTACTCAGGTGAAATCAGTTGAGAAAGATGGCTATGAAGCTGTTCAGCTTGGTTTTATGGACAAAAAAGAAAAGCATACATCAAAACCTTTGATGGGGCATTTTCAAAAAGCAGGAGTAACACCTAAGAGACACTTGGCCGAGTTCAAGAATTTTACTGAAGAGCATAACCTAGGTGATGCAGTTACTGTGGATCTGTTTAACGACACAGTTTATGTTGACGTAATAGGAACCTCTAAGGGTAAAGGTTTCCAAGGTGTAGTTAAAAGACATAACTTTGGAGGTGTTGGAGAAAAAACTCACGGTCAAAATGGCCAAGAGCGTATGCCAGGAGCTATTGGTGCCTGTTCTTACCCAGCAAAAGTGTTTAAAGGTACACGTATGGGTGGTCAGCTAGGTGGCGATAGAGTTACTGTGCAAAACTTACAAGTATTAAAAGTAATCGCGGAACACAATCTTCTTTTGGTTAAGGGATCTATTCCAGGTTGCAAAGGTTCAATCGTTTTAATTAAGAAATAATGGAAGTTAACGTATATAACATTAAAGGTGAAGACACTGGAAGAAAGATTACGTTAAATGAATCTATCTTCGGAATTGAGCCAAACGACCATGCTATCTATCTAGATGTTAAGCAACACATGGCTAATAAGCGTCAAGGTACTCATAAAACCAAGGAAAGAAATGAAGTTACTGGCTCTGGTCGTAAGTTGGGACGTCAAAAAGGTAGTGGTGGAGCACGTCGTGGCGATATCAAATCACCTCTTTTAGTGGGTGGTGGTACCGCTTTCGGACCGACTCCAAGAGATTATTCATTTAAAGTGAATAAAAAGACAAAATCTCTAGCTAGAAAGTCAGCTCTATCTTACAAGGCTCAAGATAAAGCAATAGTAGTTGTTGAAGATTTTAGTTTAGAAGCACCAAAAACCAAAGAGTTTGCCTCAATAACTAAAAATCTTAAACTTTCTGATAAAAAGACACTTATGATTTTATCAGAAGCAAATAAAAATGTATATTTGTCAGCTCGTAATATCCAAAGTACTACTGTAGATACAGTTTCTCATCTAAATACATATAAGATTTTAGATGCAGGAGTTCTCGTGCTTACAGAAAGTGCGTTATCGGCTATAGACAATATCTTAATTTAATAAAGGAGGCTAAATAATGAAGTATATTATTAAACCACTTGTAACTGAGAAAATGACTGCATTAACTGAAGCAAATAATCGCTTTGGTTTTGTTGTGCGTCCAGATGCAAACAAGTTAGAGATTAAGAAAGAAGTTGAAGCCCTTTATGATGTTACTGTAGTTGATGTAAATACAATGAAATATAAAGGAAAATCTAAAGTGCGCTACACTAGAGCAGGTATTATCAGTGGCAAAACTAGTGCTTTCAAAAAGGCAATTGTTACACTGAAAGAAGGAGACACTATAGATTTTTATAGCAATATTTAAAAAGATATGGCAGTACGTAAAATGAAGCCCACAACACCGGGGCAAAGACATAAAATTATTGGTACTTTCGAGGAAATTACTGCACGAGTACCAGAAAAATCTCTTGTATCAGGAAAGAGAGCCACAGGTGGTAGAAATGCAAAAGGTCGCATGACTACTCGCTACTTAGGTGGTGGTCATCGTAGAAAACTACGCTTTATTGACTTCAAGAGAAATAAAGATGGTGTTCCAGCAGTAGTAAAATCAATACAATACGATCCGAACAGATCAGCTCGCATCGCTCTATTGTATTATGCTGATGGTGAAAAACGATATATAATTGCTCCCAATGGATTGCAGGTAGGTGCGACTCTTATGTCAGGTGAAACAGCAGCTCCTGAAGTAGGAAATGCTCTTCCTCTCGCTAATATACCAGTGGGTACAGTGATTCACAATATTGAGTTACGTCCAGGTCAAGGAGGTATTCTTGTTCGTTCAGCTGGAAACTACGCACAACTTACTTCAAGAGAAGGAAAGTATAGCGTTATTAAGCTTCCATCTGGTGAAGTGAGAAGAATCCTAAGTGCTTGTAAAGCTACAGTTGGTAGTGTTGGGAACTCAGATCACGCGCTGGAAAGATCAGGTAAAGCTGGTCGTACAAGATGGTTAGGTCGTCGTCCTCGTACAAGAGGTGTAGCTATGAACCCTGTTGATCACCCAATGGGTGGTGGTGAAGGTAAAGCTTCAGGAGGTCATCCAAGATCACGCAACGGCTTATATGCTAAGGGTCTTAAGACAAGAGCACCTAAGAAGCATTCATCTAAGTATATTATTGAGAGAAGAAAGTAATAAACTGATTAATTGAAAAATTTATGAGTCGTTCATTAAAAAAAGGTCCACACATTGATATCAAGCTTGAAAAGAAGATTCTTGATATGAATGAATCAGGCAAGAAAACTGTTGTTAAAACATGGGCCCGAGCTTCAATGATTTCCCCAGATTTTGTGGGACATACAATTGCAGTTCACAATGGAAATAAATTTATTCCTGTTTATGTTACTGAGAACATGGTAGGTCATAAGTTAGGCGAGTTTGCCCAAACTAGAACCTTCAAAGGTCACTCAGGTAACAGAAAATAGGTACTTATTATTGAATAAATAAAGTATAAAATATAATGGGAGCAAGAAAAAGATTATCGGCTGAAAAGAGAAAGGAAGCCCGTAAAACCATGTATTTTGCGAAAATGAATAATGTTCCTACATCACCACGAAAAATGCGCTATGTTTGTGATATGATTCGTGGTATGGAAGTTAACAAAGCACTTGGCGTGTTGAAGTTTTCTTCTAAGGAAGCTGCTCAAAGAGTTGAGAAACTACTTCGTTCAGCTATCGCGAACTGGGAGCAAAAAAACGAAAGAAAAGCAGAAACTGGTGAACTTTATGTAACTAAAATCTTTGTTGATGGAGGTGCAATGTTGAAACGCATAAAGCCAGCAGCGCAAGGTAGAGCTTTTAGAATTCGTAAACGTTCAAATCACGTTACATTATTCGTTGATTCTATAAATACTAACGAAGAACAAAATTAAGGTATAGATGGGACAAAAAGTTAATCCAATAAGCAACCGCTTAGGAATTATCAGAGGATGGGATTCTAACTGGTATGGTGGATCAGATTATCGAGAAAATTTATTAGAAGATAGCAAAATCCGTAAGTACCTTAATGCTAGACTTTCAAGAGCTAGTATTTCTAGAATTGTAATCGAGCGTACATTAAAGTTAGTTACAATAACTGTTTGTACAGCTAGACCAGGAATGGTTATCGGAAAAGGCGGTTCAGAAGTTGATAAGTTGAAAGAGGAGTTGAAGTCACTTATCGGAAAAGAAGATATTCAAATTAATGTATTTGAAGTAAGAAGACCAGAGCTTGACGCAGTAGTAGTTGCTTGCAACATTGCTCGTCAACTTGAAGGAAATATTTCTTACCGTCGCGCTGTTAAGATGGCAATTGCCAATACAATGCGCGCTGGTGCAGAAGGTATAAAAATTCAAATCTCTGGACGTTTGAACGGAGCTGAAATGGCTCGTTCAGAAATGTTTAAGGAAGGAAGAACTCCACTTCATACCTTTAGAGCGGATATTGACTATTGTCACGAGCCTGCTTTAACAAAGGTTGGTTTACTAGGTGTAAAAGTTTGGATTTGTAGAGGTGAAATATATGAGAAGAATGTTGATTTAGCACCAAACTTTACTCAAGAAAAACAAAGTGGCCGTAGAAGTGGCGGTAAGAACTTCCGTAGAAAGAGAAAATAACCCAAATTGAATTTGAATTTTAGGAAATTATGTTACAACCAAGAAAAACTAAATTCAGAAGACAGCAAAAAGGCCGTATGAAGGGCAATGCCCAAAGAGGTCACCAGCTTGCATTTGGTTCTTTCGGTATCAAGTGTTTAGACACTAAATGGATTACCCAAAGTCAAATAGAAGCTGCTCGTATTGCTGTTACAAGATATATGCAACGTCAAGGACAAATTTGGATTCGCATCTTCCCTGACAAACCAATTACCAAAAAACCTGCAGAGGTTCGTATGGGTAAAGGTAAAGGTTCTCCAGAGGGTTTTGTTGCTCCAGTCACTCCAGGTAGAATACTTATTGAAGTAGAAGGAGTATCCTATGACATTGCCAGAGAAGCTTTACGTTTAGCTGCTCAGAAGCTTCCAGTTAGAACGAAGTTTATTGTAAGACGTGACTTTGTAATGAATAAAAATGCCTAACGTATGAAAATAGCAGAAATCAGAGAAATGTCAACAGCTGATCTAGCTGAGAGAATTGACGCAGAGAAAGCTAGTTTGATGCAAATGCACTTAAATCATGCTATCTCTCCTTTAGAAAACCCTGCACAGATTAAAGTATTACGCAGGGCAATTGCGCGTATGCAATATGAGTTACGCCAGAGAGAACTTAACAATAAATAGAAGTTTCATGGAAGAAAGAAATTTAAGAAAAACTAGAATAGGGGTGGTATTAAGCGACCGCATGGACAAGACTATTACTGTTGCCGCTAAGTTCAAGGAAAAACACCCTATGTACGGTAAGTTCGTTAGTAAAACGAAGAAGTACTATGCTCATGATGAAAAAAATCAAGCAGGTATCGGTGATACTGTAAGTATTATGGAAACTCGCCCATTGAGCAAAACAAAAAGATGGAGATTGGTAGAAATAGTCGAAAAAGCTAAGTAATTATGATACAATCAGAATCCAGACTTGTAGTATGTGATAATAGTGGAGCTAGAGAAGTTATGTGTCTTCGCGTATTAGGTGGAACACGTCGTCGCTATGCTTCAGTAGGGGATGTAATTGTCGTTTCTGTGAAGAGCGTGATCCCTTCAAGTGAAATTAAAAAAGGTGCAGTTTCTAAGGCCTTGATCGTACGTACTAAGAAAGAAATCCGTCGTGCTGATGGTTCTTATATACGTTTTGATGACAATGCTTGCGTATTATTGAATAATGCAGGCGATATTAGAGGTAGTCGTATCTTCGGGCCTGTTGCAAGAGAGCTTCGCTCAAAAAACATGAGAGTAGTATCTTTAGCACCAGAAGTACTTTAATTTTGTAAAAGACTTAAGTAATGAGTAAATTACATATAAAAAAGGGCGATACAGTATTCGTTAATACAGGTAAAGATAAAGGTAAAACTGGTAAGGTTTTACAAATCTTTGCCGATAAGAATAGAGCCATTGTTGAAGGCGTAAATGTTGTAAAAAAGAGTACAAAGCCTAGCGCAGCAAACCCACAAGGTGGTATTGTTCAACAAGAAGTTTCTATTCATATTTCTAACTTGAACGTAGTTGATCCAAAGTCTGGCAAGCCAACTAGAATTGGTCGTAAAAACGACGGTTCTAATGGACCACTTGTACGTTATTCAAAAAAATCAGGAGAGGAGATTAAATAATGAGTACTACTGCAAGCCTTAAAAAAGAATATGCAGAGCGCATTGCGCCTGCACTTATGTCACAGTTTCAGTATACATCTGTTATGCAGGTTCCTAAACTTCAAAAGATTGTAATCAATCAAGGTTTAGGTCAAGCAGTAGCAGATAAGAAAATCATAGATGTGGCTATCAATGAAATATCTGCAATTACAGGACAAAAAGCTGTAGCGACAATTTCTCGCAAAGATATTTCCAACTTTAAGTTGCGTAAGCAAATGCCTATAGGTGTTATGGTTACTTTACGTCGTGAAAAGATGTACGAGTTCCTAGAAAAACTTGTTCGTGTAGCTTTACCACGTATTCGTGACTTTAAAGGAATCAACAGTAAGTTTGATGGTCGTGGTAATTACACCTTAGGTGTTCAGGAGCAAATTATTTTCCCTGAAATTAATATTGATGGCATTACTAAAATTCTCGGAATGAATATTACCTTTGTAACATCTGCAAAGTCAGATGAAGAAGGATATGCATTACTGAAAGAATTTGGTTTACCTTTTAAACAAGCTAAATAATAAAGATATATGGCAAAAGAATCAATGAAAGCACGTGAAGTAAAGCGTGCTAAACTAGTAGCCAAATACGCTGAAAAACGAGCAGCTCTCAAAGCTGCTGGTGATTATGAAGGTTTACAAAAGCTTCCAAAGAATGCTTCACCTGTAAGACTTCATAATCGTTGCAGTATGACTGGTCGCCCTAGAGGATATATGCGCCAATTTGGTATTTCAAGAATTCAATTTCGTGAAATGGCATCTCATGGTCTTATCCCAGGCGTAAAAAAGGCTAGTTGGTAATTTTTTAAATATTGTCAGGAAAGGCCTGATTAATTTAACTTTTTTAATATGACAGATCCAATAGCAGATTATCTAACGAGGTTGAGAAATGCAATTACTGCTAAGCATAGAGTTGTAAACATCCCAGCTTCAAATGTCAAAAAAGACATTACAAAAATCCTTTTTGATAAAGGCTACATTCTAAATTATAAGTTTGTAGAAGATGGCCCTCAAGGGACTATAAAGATTGCATTAAAATATGACAAAGTGAATAAAGTCAACGCAATCAAAAAGTTACAAAGAGTTTCTACTCCAGGTTTACGTAAGTATACTGGATATAAAGATATGCCACGTGTTATTAATGGTTTAGGTATAGCAATTATATCTACTTCCAAAGGTGTAATGACAGATAAAGAAGCTACTGACTTAAAAGTTGGTGGTGAAGTTTTATGTTACGTATATTAATAGGAGGAATAAAATGTCAAGAATAGGAAAATTACCCATTAGTATACCCGCTGGCGTTACAGTAACTACAGAAAACAGTCATGTTACCGTAAAAGGACCTAAGGGAGAAATGTCTCAAAAGATTGCTCCTTCAATTGAAGTAAAGGTTGAGGGAAATGAAGTTGTTTTGAGTCGTACAAGTGATGCTAAGCAAGATCGTGCTTATCATGGTCTATACAGAGCGCTAATCAACAATATGGTGGTTGGTGTGTCCGAAGGTTTTAAGAAAGAATTAGAGTTAGTAGGTGTTGGATTCCGTGCTGGAACACAACCAGGAAATATCTTAGAGTTAAACCTAGGATTTACTCACTCAATTTTGATGCAGTTACCTTCTTTGATTAAATTTGAGACTAAGTCTGAGAGAAATAAGAATCCACTTATTATGCTAGAGTCTTGCGACAAGCATTTGCTTGGACAAGTTTGTGCAAAGATTCGCTCTTTCCGTAAACCAGAGCCCTATAAAGGTAAAGGTGTTAAATTTGTTGGCGAAGAAATTCGTAGAAAATCTGGTAAAGCAGCTGCTGCTGCCGCTAAATAGTAACGGTTAATATATATTAGTTATGACAACAAAATTAGAAAGACGAACTAAAATTAAATATAGGGTACGTAATAAGATTACAGGATCTTCTTCATGCCCAAGAATGAGTGTATTCAGAAGTAATAAGCAAATTTACGTGCAGATTATTGATGATCTATCTGGTAAAACGTTGGTTGCGGCATCTTCATTAGGCTTGAATACTCCTTCTAACAAGGAGCAAGCAAGCAAAGTTGGAGAAGTTATTGCTGAGAAAGCAAAAGCTGCAGGTATTACCGATGTTGTTTTTGACCGTAATGGTTATTTATATCATGGTAGAGTTAAGGAGTTGGCTGAAGCTGCTCGTAAAGGAGGTCTTAAATTTTAATCATTATGGCAATAAATAGAGTTAAAAACACTAACGATATAGAACTTAAGGATAGACTTGTTGCAATAAATCGTGTTGCTAAAGTAACTAAAGGTGGTAGAACTTTTAGCTTCTCAGCGATTGTGGTTGTTGGTAACGAAGATGGTCTAGTTGGCTGGGGCTTAGGAAAAGCTGGTGAAGTACCAGCGGCTATAGCAAAAGCTGTAGAATCAGCAAAGAAAAACCTAATAACAGTTCCGGTTCATAATGGTACTATACCACACGAGCAATCAGCACGTTTTGCTGGTGCTGAAGTTTTTATAAAGCCAGCCTCTCACGGTACAGGAGTTGTAGCCGGTGGGGCTATGCGTGCAGTACTTGAAAGTGTTGGTATTACTGACGTTCTAGCTAAGTCTAAAGGTTCTTCAAATCCTCACAACTTGGTAAAGGCAACAGTTAAAGCTTTAGAGGAACTTCGTGATGCAAGAATGGTAGCTCAAAATAGAGGTATTAGTGTTGAACGAGTTTTTAAAGGATAGGAGAAATTAGATATGGCATCTATTAAAATCAAACAAGTGAAAAGTAGAATTGGTGCTCCTGAAGATCACAAAAGAACTTTAGACGCACTTGGACTACGAAAAATGAACCAAGTAGTTGAGCATGAGGATACTCCATCTATTTTAGGTATGGTGAAAAAAGTTCAACATTTGGTAACTATTGTAGAGTGATATTAATTGAATAAATCGAAATTATATATGAACTTAAGTAATTTAAAACCAGCTTGTGGATCTACACACTCTAGAAGAAGAATCGGTCGCGGTATCGGTTCTGGTCTAGGACGTACGTCTACTCGTGGACACAAAGGAGCAAAGTCAAGATCTGGCTACAAGAAGAAAGCCGGTTTTGAAGGTGGGCAAATGCCATTGCAACGTCGTCTACCCAAGTTTGGTTTCAAAAACGCAAACAGAGTTGAGTATAAGCCAATCAACTTGAATGTAATTCAACGAATTGCAGAAGCAAGCAAAATCGAAAAGATTGGTGTAGAAGAATTTATGAAATCAGGCTTAATTACTACCGGTGAACCTGTAAAAGTTCTAGCTGAAGGGTCACTTTCAGTTAAAGTAGAAGTTGAAGCTCATGCTTTTTCTAAGTCAGCAATAGCTGCTATTGAAGCTGCTGGAGGTAAAGCAATAAAACTCTGATTTAATGAAAAAAGCTATTGAAACATTAAAAAATATATGGGGAATTGAGGATCTGAGAAACCGGATCCTCATCACCATATTATTCGTTGCAATTTACCGTTTCGGTTCTTTTGTAGTATTACCTGGTATTAATCCAGCTGAGCTGTCTGCGCTACAGCAACAGACAAGTGAAGGCTTATTGGCCTTACTTAACATGTTCTCTGGAGGTGCTTTTTCTAATGCTTCGATATTTGCATTGGGAATTATGCCCTACATTTCGGCTTCCATTGTGATACAGTTACTGGGAATTGCGGTTCCATACTTTCAAAAGTTACAGAGAGACGGTGAAAGTGGTAGAACAAAAATGAACCAATATACACGGTATTTAACGATATGTATTTTGATGGTTCAAGCTCCTGCTTATTTACTGAACCTTAATGCACAAGCAGGTGGTGCTATATCCAACTATCTTCCACAGACAGTATTCATGGTTACTTCAACTATTATATTAGCTGCAGGAAGTATGTTTATATTATGGCTTGGAGAACGCATCACTGATAAAGGGATTGGTAATGGTATTTCAATGATTATTTTGGTAGGTATTATAGCCAGATTGCCAGAGTCATTTCTATTGGAGGTAACGTCTAGATTCAACGACATTAGTGGAGGTGGATTAGTTATGTTCCTTATTGAAATGATTGTTTGGTTGCTAGTAATAGCAGGTGCTATTTTACTGGTTCAGGGTGTACGTAAGGTACCTGTACAATATGCAAAGCGTGTTGTTGGTAAAAATCAAGTAGGTGGTGCACGTGAGTATATACCTCTAAAGGTTAATGCTGCAGGTGTAATGCCTATCATTTTTGCACAAGCCCTCATGTTTATACCTATTTCTGTATCATCTCTATTTACTAACTCTCATGGAATAAGTGAGTTTATGCAGTCATTATTTGATTATACAGGTTTTTGGTATAATGCTATTTTTGCTTTTCTAATTATAGTTTTCACCTACTTCTACACTGCAGTAACTATTAATCCGACACAAATGGCCGATGATATGAAGCGTAATAACGGTTTTATACCTGGAGTTAAGCCAGGAAAGAACACCGCTGACTTCATCGATACCATAATGTCTCGTATTACGTTACCTGGCTCTTTCTTCCTTGCTTTAATTGCAATATTACCAGCATTTGCAGGAAACCTTTTTGGTATTCAAGCCGGGTTTGCTCAATTTTATGGAGGTACATCTCTATTGATTTTGGTAGGAGTAGTATTGGATACATTGCAGCAGATAGAGAGTCATTTGTTAATGCGACACTATGACGGACTTTTAGAGTCAGGTCGAGTGAGAGGACGCTCAGGAGTTTCTGCATATTAGTATAATTGATAGAAATGATATTTCTTAAGACAGAAGAAGAGATTGAGTTGATGCGCATTAGCAATCTATTAGTTGGTAAAACTCTCGCAGAAGTAGCCAAGTTAATAGAGCCAGGTGTAACAACTAAACAATTAGATAAAGTTGCAGAAGAGTTTATCAGAGATCATGGCGCAGAGCCAACCTTTAAGGGTTTTCCTAATCATTTAGGTCAACCTTTTCCTGGATCGCTTTGTACTTCCGTAAATGATGTAGTAGTCCATGGTATACCAAATGATATCCCTTTGAAAGAAGGAGATGTTGTATCTGTAGACTGTGGTACATTTATAAATGGTTTTTGTGGCGACTCCGCTTATACTTTTTGTGTAGGAGAGGTTGATCCGCAAGTCAAGAATCTTTTAAATGCAACGAAAGAATCACTTTACAAAGGTATAGAGCAAGCGGTTCACGGACGCCGTATTGGAGACATTGGATTTGCCGTACAATCTCATGCTGAAGAAGCAGGTTTTGGTGTTGTACGTGAGTTTGTTGGCCATGGAATTGGTCGAGAAATGCATGAAGAACCAATGGTACCAAACTATGGTAATCGTGGTAAGGGCAAGCAGCTTAAAAAAGGCATGTGTATTGCAATTGAACCGATGATAACACTTGGAGCACGTGAAGTAGGAATTGAGGATGACGGATGGACAGTGAGAACTTTGGACCGTAAATATGCAGCACACTTTGAACATACTGTTGCAGTAGGTAAAGATGGCGCTGATATCTTATCCTCTTTTGAATTTGTTGAAGAAGTTTTAAGAAATAAAGGATATTAATAATATTATGGCTAAGCAAGCAGCAATTGAACAAGACGGAGTAGTAATAGAGGCATTGTCAAATGCAATGTTTCGTGTAGAATTAGAAAACGGGCATGAAATAACAGCTCATATATCAGGAAAGATGAGAATGCACTACATTAAGATTCTTCCTGGTGATAGAGTAAAGGTTGAGATGTCCCCATATGATCTTACCAAAGGTCGAATTGAATTTAGATATAAATAAAATTTAGATATGAAAGTTAAAGCATCATTAAAAAAACGTACGCCAGACTGTAAAATCGTTAGACGTAAAGGACGTTTATATATTATTAACAAGAAAAATCCTAAGTATAAACAACGTCAAGGATAATTTATTATTTTTGCAAAAGAAATAAAGTAATATATGGCAATAAGAATAGTTGGTGTCGATTTACCTCAGAACAAAAGGGGTGAAGTTGCGTTGACCTATATTTTTGGAATTGGTCGTAGCAGCGCAAGAAAAATTTTAGAGAAAGCAGGAGTTGACTTAAATCTTAAAGTTAACGAATGGACTGATGATCAAGCATCAAAAATCCGTGAGATTATTGGTGCGGAATTCAAAGTTGAAGGTGATTTACGCTCTGAAGTACAGCTTAATATCAAACGTTTAATGGATATTGGTTGTTACAGAGGTGTTCGTCATCGTATTGGTTTACCAGTAAGAGGTCAAACTACAAAGAATAATGCACGTACTCGTAAGGGTAGAAAGAAAACAGTTGCAAATAAGAAAATAGCTACTAAATAATAATTGTTGATATGGCAAAAAAAACAGTCGCAGCTAAAAAGAGAAACGTAAAGGTAGATGCAGTAGGACAATTACATGTTCACTCATCATTCAACAATATTATTGTTTCTCTAGCAAATAGCAATGGTCAAATTATCTCATGGTCATCTGCTGGTAAAATGGGATTTAGAGGTTCTAAAAAGAACACACCTTATGCAGCTCAGATGGCTGCACAAGATTGTGCTAAAATCGCATATGACTTAGGCTTGAGAAAAGTAAAAGCATATGTAAAGGGACCTGGTAACGGACGTGAGTCAGCTATCAGAACGGTACATGGTGCAGGTATTGATGTTACAGAAATAGTTGATGTAACTCCATTGCCACACAACGGTTGTCGTCCTCCAAAAAGACGTAGAGTCTAAATCAGTTAAACCTTACAATGAGACTTGATTTTGTTTTGGATTGCATTTTCTTCTCTGTAATCGCGGCTGCAACAAACTTAAGTTCATGTATAACAATTAAATAATTAAAGAAAATGGCTAGATATACTGGACCAAAATCAAAAATTGCTCGTAAGTTCGGTGAAGGTATCTTTGGAGCAGATAAAGTCTTATCTAAAAAGAACTACCCTCCTGGACAACATGGTAACTCAAGAAGAAGAAGAACTTCTGAATATGGAATTCAGCTAAAGGAAAAGCAAAAAGCTAAATACACTTATGGTGTATTAGAAAAACAATTCCGTAATCTCTTTACAAAAGCTGAAAAAGCAAAAGGTATTACTGGTGAAATTCTACTTCAACTACTAGAATCTAGATTAGATAATGTTGTTTTCCGTTTAGGTATAGCTCCTACTCGTGCAGCAGCTCGTCAGCTAGTAAATCATAGACACATAACTGTAGATGGCAAGGTAGTAGATATACCTTCATTTACTGTTAAAGCAGGTCAACTAGTAGGTGTTCGTGAAAAGTCAAAATCACTTGAAGTTATTAATTCAGCTTTAGCTGGATATAACCACAGTCAATATCCTTGGCTGGAGTGGGATGAAGCTTCTAAGACTGGTAAGTTCCTCCATATTCCTGAAAGAGCAGATATACCAGAAAACATCAAAGAACAGTTGATCGTAGAATTGTACTCTAAATAATAAATAATTTCATGGCGATATTAGCATTTCAAAAACCTGATAAAGTATTAATGTTGGAAGCGGATGATTTCTTCGGAAAGTTCGAATTTCGTCCGTTAGAACCCGGTTTCGGTATCACCGTTGGTAATGCTCTCCGTCGTATTCTTCTTTCGTCATTAGAAGGATTTGCGATTACCACTATTAAAATTGATGGTGTTGACCACGAATTTTCTAGTGTTCCAGGCGTGCGCGAAGACGTAACCAATATCATCTTGAATCTTAAACAGGTTAGATTCAAACAAGTTGTAGAAGAATTCGAAAACGAAAAAGTGAGCATCACAGTTGAAAATTCTAAAGAATTTAAAGCAGGTGATATAGGGAAATATTTAACTGGATTTGAAGTGTTAAACCCTGACTTAGTTATTTGTCATTTAGATTCTAAGGCAACGATGCAAATTGAGTTGACCATTAATAAGGGACGCGGTTATGTTCCATCAGAAGAAAACCGTGAATATTGTACCGATGTTAATGAGTTACCAATTGACTCTATATTTACACCAATACGTAATGTAAAGTATTTTGTAGAGAACTATCGTGTAGAGCAAAAGACAGACTACGAAAAGTTAATACTTGAAATCAGTACAGACGGCTCGATACATCCTAAAGACGCTCTTAAGGAAGCAGCAAAAATACTTATTCATCACTTCATGTTATTCTCAGATGAAAAAATCACACTTGATACATCTGATGGCGACTCAAATGAAGAATTTGATGAAGAAGTATTGCATATGCGTCAATTACTTAAGACCAAGCTTACAGATATAGATTTGTCTGTTCGTGCACTTAACTGCTTAAAAGCAGCGGAAGTACACACTTTAGGAGATCTAGTTCAATATCAAAAAACTGATCTTCTTAAGTTCCGTAACTTCGGTAAGAAATCGCTTGCTGAGCTTGATGATTTGCTCGCGAGTCTGAATCTATCGTTTGGAACTGATATTTCTAAATATAAATTAGACAAAGAATAAAAATGAGACATAGAAAAAACTTTAACCATCTAGGTCGTACTGCCTCTCATAGACATGCTATGTTAGCTAATATGGCTTGCTCTTTGATTGAGCACAAAAGAATCACTACGACTCTTGCAAAGGCGAAAGCACTTAAACAATTTGTTGAGCCTTTAATAACTAAATCTAAAAATGATACAACAAACTCTCGCAGAGTTGTTTTTAGTCATTTACAAGATAAGAAAGCTATCAACGAGTTGTTCCAAAACATTTCTGTAAAAGTAGCTGACCGCCCAGGTGGTTATACTCGTATCATCAAGTTAGGTAATCGTCTAGGAGATAATGCATCAATGTGCTTTATTGAGCTAGTTGACTACAATGAAACTTATGGTAAGGATGAAGGATCTAAAAAACGCACTCGTCGTTCAAGAAGAGGCGGTGGATCCAAAGCAAAAACAGAACAAGTGCAGAGCACTGAAGCTAAGTCAGAAGAGTCAGCAGAATAAAATCTGTTATAGACCATACTTGAAAGGGAAGATGAATAATCTTCCCTTTTTTTTGTCTTTCATTGTAACTGCGATGAAATGTGATTTATAGATTTTACTCTTGTTTTGCAAATCTTTGAAAACTATTCTAGTGTAAATAGTTTTATGTTCTTATATTTGTACCGTTTTCAACTATCAAATATGAAACAGATTAGTCCTAAGATTGATAACAGTCCACCAGAGGCGAACCCCGTAAAGGTGCAACTTATAGAAATTGCTTCACAAGCCTTTTCTAGCTATGGTATTAAAAATGTTACCATGGATGAAATAGCCTCACAAGCTGGTATATCAAAACGTACGCTTTATCAGCTGTTTGCCGATAAAGAAGCATTACTTTATGAGTGTGTATTGAGCCAACAGGAGAGGCTACATAGATTTATTCAAGAAGTGTTGAAGCAAACCTCTAATGTCCTAGAGATAATCTTGCATAGCTACAAATACACTATCCGTCAATATCATAATACAGATAAACGCTTCTTTGAAGACATCCAAAAATACCCGAAGGTTTACAAAGTATTTTTGAGAGGGCAGGAACGAGATTCAAATGAAACTTTGCACTTCTTTCAAAAAGGAGTCAACCAAGGATTATTTCGTGATGATGTGAATTTTGAAATTGTGAATATCTTAGTGCGTGAGCAGTTTAATTATCTTCTGCACTCAGATATCAATTTAAAGTATCCCTTTGTTGAGGTCTTTGAATCTATTATGTTTACTTATCTACGTGGCATCTCAACGAGTAAAGGCTTGGAAAAGCTCGAACAATTCATTAGAGAATACAGAGAAGAAGAGCTTACACTAAACTCAAAACAATAAAAAATAGTATAAATGAAAAAGTTAATGAATGCAATACTGCTCAGCTTGTGTTGCGTTAGCAGTATAAACTTAGCCCAAGCGCAGCCTGTGGCACAAGATAGCGTATTTCGCGTTAGTCTAAAAGATGCTATTGATATAGCCTTACAAGAGAACCCTACTGTAATAATTGCAGGGCAAGAAGTCGAGTTGAAAAAACAGTCACGCAAGGAAGTAGTTGGAGGGCTTATACCCGAGATAAGTTTGAACGGAAGTTATTCTAGAGCCATTAAAAAGCAGACTATGGCAATGAAAATGGGTGATGAAACGGCCACATTTAAAGTTGGAATGGACAACACCTATAATGGTGGACTAAACGTTAGCCTTCCTCTATTTGCACCTGCTTTGTACCGAAGTATGAATATGACAAAAGAGGACGTTAACCTAGCCCTAGAAAAAGCTAGATCTTCAAAGATTGACTTAGTAAGTGAGGTAACAAAAGCCTATATGCAAGTTTTGCTAACTCAGGATAGTTACCAGACTCTACTTAAGAGTTATAAGCAGGCTCAAGCCAACTACGAAATTGTAGAAGCTAAGTATCAGCAAGGATTAGTTAGTGAATATGATAAAATTAGAGCTGAAGTACAAATGAGGAATTTAAAACCCTCAGTTGTATCGGCCGAAAATGGAATTCGTCTTGCAAAAATGCAAGTAAAACTATTGATGGGCATCTCTAATGAATACCCACTCGAAGTAATAGGTAGTTTGACAGATTATCAAGACCTCTTGGTTTCTGACTCAGCTCTATACCGATTCAATCAGGAGAGCTTTGATTTGAATCTAAATACAGACTTGCGTCAAATCGATATCACCGAAAAAATGTTGAAGCAGAACATTAAATTACAGAAGACCAACTACCTGCCCACACTCTCAGCATCATTTAACTATACATACCTGTCCATGAACAATGATTTTAGAATAGGGCATTACCGATGGTATCCTTCTTCTTCGTTAGGAGTGACGCTTTCTATACCCTTGTTTAAGGCAAGTACAATGGCTAAGGTCAAACAGTCCAAAATAGAACTGGCTAAATTAGAGCACTCAAGAATGCATCTTCAACGCCAGCTAAATATGCAGGCTTCTAGCTTCCTTGATAACATGCAAGCTAGTGCAGAACAGATAGATAGTAATATAGAAAGTGTCCGTCAAGCCTTGAAAGGTCGAGAGATCGCCAAGAAAATGTATGAAGTGGGCAAAGGTACCATTTTAGAACTTAACGACTCTGAGGTAGCTCTCACCCAAGCTGAGTTAGCTTATACCCAATCCATCTATGACTATCTAGTAGCTCGAGCCGACTACAATAAAGTTCTCGGACTAGAAGAAGCTACGCTATTCAACTAACTAAGTAAATAATAATAATAATAGATATAATGAAAACATATTTTCAACCGTTAGCACTTGGTGCATTACTGCTTTTAAGTGCATGTGGAGGAGGAAACAAAGAGAGTAAAGAGAGTGAAGGCAAAGAACTCCCAATTGTAAAGGTAGCTCAAGTGTCTGCACGTCCAGTCGATCAGATTGTAGAATATACCGGAACCATAGAAGCCGAGGCAAAAAACAACATAGCACCGCAATCTCCAGTTCGTATTAGTAAAATTTATGTAGAAGTCGGACAGCAGGTTTTCAAAGGTCAAAAGCTTGTTCAAATGGATATAGCCAACCTCAAGCAACTTCAGTTACAGCTTCAAAATCAACAACTAGAATTTAATCGTGTAGATGAACTCTATAAAGTTGGTGGAATATCCAAATCGGAATGGGACGCAGCTAAAACGAGTTTAGAGGTAAGTCAGACATCTTACAACAACCTACTTGAAAACACCTCTCTACTAAGCCCAATTAATGGAGTGGTTTCTGCTAGAAACTATGATGATGGCGATCTATATACAGCTGCAGAGCCTGTGCTCACAGTAGAGCAAATAATGCCAGTAAAACTCTTTATTAATGTATCAGAGTCTTACTATGCCTCCGTCAAGAAAGGAGCTCCCGTAAAGGTAAAGTTGGATGTTTATCCTGATGAAGTCTTTGAAGGTGTAGTCAGTTTGATCTATCCAACCATAGACCCTGTAACACGTACATTTACCGTTGAAATAAAAATACCTAACAGTTCTCAGCGCATTAGACCAGGAATGTTTGCCCGAGCAACACTCAACTATGGAACAGAAACACGTGTAGTTGTACCTGACCTAGCAGTTGTAAAACAACCAGGAGCAGGAGATCGCTATGTTTATGTTTATAAGGATGGTAAGGTTTCTTACAATATGGTCAAGCTAGGTCGCCGTATGGGCCAAGAGTATGAATTGATTTCGGGAGTAGAAAACAACGCACAAGTTGTCATTGCTGGTCAGTCTCGTCTACTCAATGGAATGGAAGTGCAGCTTGCAAAATAATAAAGTGATTAAGATTAAATATTAAGCTATGAGTTTATATGAAGGAGCAGTAAAGAAACCAATTATGACATCACTGATGTTCTTAGCAGTGGTGATATTTGGTCTCTTTTCTTTGTCAAAACTACCTATAGATTTGTATCCAGATATAGATACAAATACCATAATGGTAATGACCTCTTATCCAGGAGCTAGTGCTTCGGATATTGAAAATAACGTGACCCGACCTCTAGAGAATACCTTAAACTCTGTGAGTAATTTGAAGCACATCACTTCTAAGTCGCAGGAGAACATGTCTATCATTACGCTTGAATTTGAATTTGGCGAAGATATAGATGTACTTACCAATGATGTCCGTGATAAGTTAGACTTGATCACCTCTTACCTCCCAGATGAAGCAGAAAATCCAACGATTTTCAAGTTTAGTACAGATATGATTCCTATTGTTATTTTATCTGTACAAGCGAAAGAAAGTCAGGCAGCCTTATACAAAATACTAGACGATAATGTAGTCAATCCTTTAGCCCGTATCTCAGGTGTGGGTACAGTTTCCATTATTGGAGCACCCAAACGTGAAATCCAGGTTTACTGTGACCCTGCAAAGCTAGAAGCCTATCACCTAACTGTAGAGTCAATAAGTAATACAATTGGTGCCGAAAATAGAAATATACCCGGAGGTAACTTTGATATCGGTAATGAAACTTACTCTTTACGTGTAGAAGGAGAATTTGACGACACTAGTGCCTTAAATCATATTGTAGTTGGTAGCTATAATGGGGCTAATATCTTCTTGAGTGATGTAGCGCGAATAGTCGATACAACCCAGGAACGAGCACAAGAAAGTTATAATAACGGTGTTCAAGGAGGTATGATTGTCGTTCAAAAACAATCAGGTGCCAACTCTGTGAATATATCTAAGGCAGTACTAGATAAGTTGCCTGAACTACAGAATAACCTCCCGGGAGACGTTAGGTTAGGAATCATTGTCGATACCTCTGAGAATATATTAAACACCATCAACAGTTTAGCAGAAACAGTGTTTTATGCACTACTCTTTGTTGTGATCGTTGTATTTATATTCCTAGGTAGGTGGAGAGCAACACTTATCATTTGTGTGACGATACCGCTATCGCTGATAGCCTCCTTTATCTACCTAGCCATATCGGGCAATACTTTAAATATTATATCGCTGTCCTCCTTGTCCATTGCGATAGGTATGGTTGTGGATGACGCCATTGTGGTGTTGGAAAACGTGACCACCCATATAGAAAGAGGATCAGAGCCTAAGCAAGCCGCTGTACATGGAACCAACGAAGTTGCTATTTCAGTTATTGCATCTACACTAACAATGTTAGCAGTTTTCTTCCCATTGACGATGGTTAGTGGTATGACAGGGGTTATGTTTAAGCAGTTAGGATGGATGATGTGTGCGATTATGATTGTGTCAACAATTGCCGCATTAGCTTTGACACCAATGATGTGTTCTTTGCTACTTAAACAGCAAACCTCTTCATCTAAACTATTTACGCTTCTTTACACCCCTATCGAAAAGGGACTGGATAAATTAGATGTGTTTTATGCTAATATGTTGAATTGGTCTGTAAGACATCGTACAGCTATTATTCTACTTTGTGTAGCCTTCTTTTTTGTAAGTCTCTTCTGTATAAAAGGAATTAGTACAGAATTCTTCCCAGCACAGGATAATGCTCGTATAGCAGTTGAGCTAGAGCTACCGATCGGTACACGTAAAGAAGTGGCTCAATCCGTAACTCAGCGATTAACAGAGCAGTGGATGGAAAAGTATAAGGAAGAAATGCTTGTATGTAACTACACTGTAGGTCAGGCTGACTCTGATAATACATTTGCATCTATGCAGAAGAATGGATCACACATTGTATCCTTCAACATTCGTCTCAAAAACCCAGGAGAGCGTGTTCGCACACTTGAAGAGGTTTGTGATATGATGCGTGAAGACCTCAAAGAATACCCTGAATTTAGCAAAACACAAGTAATCTTAGGAGGTAGTAATACAGGTATCGCAGGACAGGCAACCGCAGATTTTGAGATTTATGGATATAGCATGGCTGTTACCGATAGTGTAGCTGCTGATATGAAGCATAGATTACTTGAAGTAAAAGGTGTATCCGAAGTAAACATCAGTAGAGAGGATTACCAGCCCGAATATCAAGTAGAGTTCGACCGTGAAAAGTTAGCTTTGCATGGATTGAATCTGTCAACAGCAGGTAATTACCTAAGAAATCGTATCAATGGATCAACAGCATCCAAATACCGTGAAGACGGTGAGGAGTACGACATCAAAGTAAGGTATGCACCAGAGTTCCGAACCAGTCTTTCTGCTATTGAAGAAATCCTTATTTATAACAATCAAGGTGAGCCAGTACGTGTTAAAGACGTGGGTAAAGTAGTAGAAAAATTTGCTCCACCCACCATTGAGCGAAAGAATAGAGAGCGTATCGTTACTGTCTCTGCAGTTATTTCAGGCGCTGCTCTAGGCGAAGTTGTCAAGCGTGGGAATGAAGTTATTAAACAAATGGACATACCGCAAGGTATTAGTATACAGGTTGCCGGTTCTTTTGAAGATCAGCAAGAATCTTTCCAAGATTTAAGTGTACTTGCCTTATTGATCATTATTTTGGTATTTATTGTGATGGCAGCTCAATTTGAGTCTTTGACCTATCCATTTATCATTATGTTCTCCTTGCCGTTTGCCTTTAGTGGAGTGTTGATGGCCCTGTTTATAACACAAAATACCTTAAGCGTAATGAGCTTCTTAGGAGCAATTATGTTGATTGGTATTGTAGTGAAGAACGGTATTGTGTTAATTGACTATATCATTCTTTGTCGTGAACGAGGAATGACTGTGATCAACTCCGTTATCACAGCAGGAAAGAGCCGTCTTCGCCCGGTGTTAATGACGACAGCCACAACCATTTTAGGTATGGTGCCAATGGCAGTTAGTACAGGTCAAGGTTCAGAAATGTGGCGTCCAATGGCTATTGCCGTTATTGGTGGTTTAGCTATTTCTACTGTATTAACATTGATCTTGATTCCTACGCTTTACTGTGTATTTGCAGGAACAGGAATCAAACACCAGCGCAAGCAATCTCACAAAAAAAGTGAAATGAGAGAGTTTTTTGAAGGTGTGACCACTGAATAAACTCATGAGATAGAATAAACGAATAAAAAAGAGAGAATATGAAATCTGTTTTAATAACATTTGACCAAGCTCATTACGAGCGTGTAGTTGCAGCCCTAGATCGTTTAGGTTGTAGGGGGTTTACATTCTGGGATCGAGTTCAAGGAAGAGGTTCCAAGACAGGCGACCCACACTTCGGAAGTCATGCTTGGCCTGCCATGTGCTCTGCTATAGTTGCAGTAGTAGAAGATCAAAAGGTAAAACCTTTACTGGAGGTTTTAAAGCGCATGGATGAATCCCGTGAACAGCTTGGATTAAGGGCCTTTGTGTGGAATATCGAAAGCTCCATTTAAGAATTGTCACTCAGATAAGCTATAATTATAATGACAGGAGAGATTACTAAAAATAGAGTAATCTCTCCTGTCTTGTATATAGCTTTTTCTTATCTTTGTGCGCAAATCACTAAATATCAATATGAAAAATTATTTAAGACATACTGTTCTTTTGACGATTGTAGTAATAGGGTCTCTGTTGCTTATGAATAAGCTACCTATTATTACTATTGATGAGGAAACTCTACGAACAGTTGATATCTTAGCTGATGTAAAACATGAGCAAGCTGTAGAACTCGATAGCTTGCCAATGATAGAGCTCAATAGCTTAGAAGAATTGAAAGACAGTACCCCTTCTATCCCAAAAGACACCCTAAAGCTTGAAGCAAGCCAAGAAGAGAGTGATCAAGTGATTAATGAGGCGAGAATAGTTGAGGAATCTAGCACTAAGCAGGAGGTTTTCCAGCCCAATGGTTGGGTTGAACTTGATACTGATGAAGAGGGCTTGACATCTATTGCAGATTATAGTAAAGGAGAAGCTGGAGGAATGTCATTCTTCTACGATGCCCTTAATCGAGTAGAAGAAGGTGCCTATGCCAGAGTTGCCGTATTTGGTGATTCTTTTATTGAAGGAGATATCTTTACTGCAGATTTACGTTCCTACTTACAGTCAGAATTTGGTGGCTGTGGTGTAGGTTTTGTTCCTATAACCTCAGAAACGAATGGTTTTAGACCATCTGTAGTACATGTCTTTGGGGGATGGGAAAGCCACTCGGTCACTAAGAAAAACGGTTTTAAATACGCCAATCAAGGAATATCTGGACATTATTTCATCCCCACTAGTGCAAATGCCTTTGTGGAGCTAAGAGGCCAGAAACGCTATGCTACTCACCTAGACACTTGCGAGGTAGCAACAATTTACTTTCATTCCAAAGGTCCTCTTAGCCTTCGTGCTAAATTAAATAGTCAGCAAAACAAAAGTTTCCAAATAGAGGGCAGTGCAGAGTTGCAAGCCGTTAAGGTGAAAGGCAAGATTGGACGTATCAGGTGGAGTACCCCAGCAAATAGCTCGGCGCTGTTTTATGGAGCAGCTATGGATGGAGAGTCCGGAGTAGTAGTGGACAACTATTCATTGCGAGGAAGTTCTGGTTATTCATTAATATCCATACCTCAAAAGAACCTTAGAGAGTTTAATGCCTTGCGTCCTTATGACTTAATTATCATACAATATGGGCTCAATGTAGTAGCAAAAGGAGTTTATGATTACAATTACTATCGTGCCCAAATGAATAAAGTGATTGCGTACTTAAAAGAATGTTTTCCACACACAAGTTTTCTTATCTTGAGTGTAGGAGATAGAGACTATAAGACACGAACAGGAAGCTATGAGACTATGCCTGAAATAAAATACTTCCTACAGATGCAACGGCAGATAGCCAAAGACAATAAAATAGCTTTTTGGAATATGTTTGAAGCAATGGGTGGAGAGCGGAGCATGTATAAGCTTGTACATGACTCACCATCCAAAGCAAACTATGATTATACCCACATCAACTTTAGAGGTGGACGCTTTCTTGCTAAAAAACTATTTGACTCAATATTAGATGGTAAAAAAAACTACGATAATAGCTCAGATTATGCTGTGTACTAAATGCTTATACCTAACAGTCCTTATAAGCATGCTTTTATTCGCACAACAGAGTAAGGCACAAGATGTTATACCCTTACAGGCCTCCTTGCAGTTTGCCTCTGAAAGGATAAACCCTATGCATGAAGTGAGCTTAGGATTGAGTGTCGAAAAGTTTGCAGCAGCAATTCCTGAGTCATTTGAAGGTATAGGAGACAACACTATTTTAGATAATAATTTAGTTTTATACCCTTTCTTTGATAAACTCAAACTTGCTCAAGCTCGAATTTGTCTTGATAGTATACGGGTTTTACACCTAGGAGATAGTCACATCAAAGGACATTTTTTTACTCGTAAAATTGGAGATAAGTTAGCTCAGGCTTTTCCCAAGCTAGCATACCAAGATTTTGGGATTAATGGCGCTACAGCGAAGACTTTTCTGAGATCCAACTACCTGCAAATAATCAAAGAAAGTCAGGCTGACTTAATTATTCTATCTTTCGGAACAAATGAAAGTCATAATCTAAGGTACAATGCACGCATACACTATGCTCAACTTGATGAGTTGATAAGTAGCATACGAACAGCCCTGCCTGATGTGCCCCTTTTATTAACAGCTCCTCCGGGGTCGTACGAAGGTCGAGGCCGAAGGAGTCGTCGCACATATAAGGTAAATCCACGTACAGAGCAAGTAGCACAGCTAATCAAAAAGTATGCTAGAGAAAACCACCTGGCATTTTGGGATTTGTACTCAGTAGTGGGTGGTAGAAGATATGCCTGCGATAACTGGAGTAAAGCATCCATGTTCCGTCCTGATCATATACACTACCTGCCAGAAGGCTATGAGCTCCAAGCAGACATTTTTTGTGAAGCCCTAATAAATGCATATAATGAATATATTTCCCTTTGATTTAGCCCTAGACAAAGACAAAATACTCCAAGTATTGACTTACGACCCTACTGCTCCAATGATCTTCAGTAGTGGTGTATTCCTATGGTTGTTTTTGTTTTTCATCTTGATCTACTACCTGCTCAAAAACCTAAATACGGGGCGCTTATTGTTTGTAACTTTATTCTCGTATTACTTTTACTATAAAAGTAGTGGAGTCTATTTCTTTCTTTTGGCAATAGTTACTTGTTCTGATTTTTTTATAGCTCAGCTAACAGCCAGAAGTAAGTCTAAAGTGATTAAAAAATGCTTTGTAAGTTTGAGTTTGTTCATCAACCTAGGCTTATTGGCCTACTTTAAATACACCAACTTCTTTGGCGAAATGTTTAGCCGATTGCTTGGTATGGAGTTTTCTCCTCTAGACATATTCCTACCCGTAGGAATCTCCTTCTTTACTTTTCAATCATTGAGCTATACCATTGATGTTTATAGAGGTAAGCTAAAACCTTTAAGCAACCTACTTGACTATGCTTTTTATGTATCTTTTTTCCCTCAGCTAGTAGCAGGACCTATTGTTCGTGCGCGCGACTTTATTCCACAAATACGAAAGCCACTCTTTGTCTCTCAAAAGATGTTTGGAGTAGGCGTATTTTTTATTTTATGCGGTTTGTTCAAAAAAGCAGTTATCTCTGATTATATCAGTGTTAACTTTGTGGAGCGAATCTTTGACAACCCAATGCTCTATTCAGGTCTTGAAAATCTCCTGGGTGTTTACGGCTATGCTTTACAGATATATTGTGATTTCTCAGGTTACAGTGACATGGCTATAGGTATAGCTCTATTGTTGGGGTTTAAGTTTCCCGTAAACTTTGATTCACCCTATAAGTCAGCAAGCATAACTGAGTTTTGGAGGCGCTGGCATATATCCCTATCTAGTTGGCTAAGAGACTATCTTTACATCTCTCTCGGAGGAAATAGAAAAGGAAAACCCAGGCAGATGCTCAATCTGTTAATAACGATGCTGTTAGGAGGGTTATGGCATGGGGCATCTTTGAACTTTATAATTTGGGGTGGAATGCATGGTTTAGCCCTAGTGTTTCACAAGCTTATCCTGACTATTCGAGGTAAATCTAAGTCGGAAGAGCCTAAAGGGATATTCCGAATTGGGGGAATCATACTTACCTTTCATTTTGTGTGTTTAACATGGGTGTTTTTTAGAAACAGCAGTATCGAAAACTCCATAAATATGTTAAGTCAAATCTTTACTGACTTTAGACCTCAAGTTTTCTTGCAGCTAATAGAGGCCTATTGGCAGGTTTTTCTATTAATTATTATAGGCTACCTCCTACACTTTACGCCACGATCAACAGAAAATGCTTTTAAAAACTCCATAACGATAGCCCCATTTATTGTAAAAGCAGCTTTGTTAGTAGGTTTAATTTTTATTGTAATCCAAATAAAAAGTAGCGATATACAACCATTTATCTATTTTCAGTTTTAGAAAATAGATTTTCCTCAGTATAAAAAGAGAGCTAAGATGAAATCTTAGCTCTCTTTTTATCTAATTATTTCCACCCTGCCAAAAAATATTTGTTCCCTGCACGAGGCATACTCTGTCCCTGAAAGAGCTATGTTGGATCAGGACCCGAGCAAATTCAGCCCAGCTACGCGCTTAGTCCTCAAAACTTCCTATATAATAAGGAGAAGAAAACAAGTAATATTCTGGATCTATAAAAAGCTTATAAAAAATATTTATAGCTAAAAGTGTGATAGTAAGGCAGGTGTAATAAAACTGCACTAAAACTCATAAATAAAAGCATCAATAGCTTGGAGCGTATAGATAAATCCTTTACTTTTGCACCCGCTTTGTAAGAGTAACAAAGCCTAGACAAACTGACATATTGAATCCGTGTTTCCATGAGGAGGAAAGTAGGAGCTGTAAAGGATTACATCCAAACAGCAAACCAAAAAACTTCTCACAAAAGATTTGGAAAGTAGAGATAATAATACTTATCTTTGCAGACTAGAATCTAAGAGGTGCTAATTTAAGAGAAACGCTTTAAAAACATTTCAAATATTTTTCAAAAACATTTGGAGTTTACAATTGAAGCCCTTATCTTTGCACTCGCTTTTGAAACACAGAGCAAATATAGAAGATAAGCGATCTTTGAAAAAATT
>JASLIW010000122.1 GCA_030152865.1 Bacteroides sp. | reverse complement strand
ATGTAGAAACCTTACCCACTACTATGGGAAAAGGCTGATCTACGAAAATCTTTCCTTCGAAGTGCCTAAGGGACGTATCCTTGGGCTCTTAGGAAAGAATGGTACAGGCAAAACCACCACCATCAATATTTTGAGTGGTTACCTCAAACCCCGAGCAGGCGAGTGCCTGATCTTTGGTGAAAACATCCAGACCATAGACCCCGCACAGCGCCAACGTATCGGTCTGCTCATCGAGGGGCACGTACAGTACCAGTTTATGACTATCGACGAGATAGAGCGCTTCTACAGCTCGTTCTACCCCTCGTGGAATCGGGATGCTTACTACGGGCTGATGCAGAAGCTCCAAGTAGCACCCAAACAACGCATATCACGCATGTCTTGTGGGCAGCGTTCGCAGGTGGCTTTGGGCCTAATCTTGGCACAAGATCCAGAGCTACTCATCTTAGACGACTTCTCGCTGGGGCTCGACCCAGGCTACCGTCGCCTCTTTGTGGACTACCTCAAGGACTATGCCGATGCCGAAGACAAAACCATCTTCCTGACCTCCCACATCATTCAAGACATGGAGCGACTCATAGACGATTGCATCATTATGGACTACGGACGCATCTTGCTGCAAAAGCCCATTGCCTATATCCTCGACAAGTTCAGAAGATATACCTTTGAGCTCCCTGCTGAGCAGAGCTTGCAGCTCGAAGATGCCGATTTCTACCACCCCTCACAGCTGCGTCAGCGGGTAGAAACCTACTCCTTCTTAGCACCCGATGAGGTGGCTCAGAAGCTAGCAGGCTTGGGTGTGCCAGCCCAGCACTTGCAAGCCGAAACCCTGAGCCTAGAAGATGCTTTTATAGGTTTAACTGGTAAATACGAATAAATTATGTTGAAAGCTATATTTTACAAAGAATGGGTGAAAACCCGTTGGTTTTTCCTCCTTAGCCTGGCCGTTTCGCTGGGATTTACCCTCTTTTGCATCCTACGCTTGGACCGCATGATAGACCTTAAGGGAGCACAGCACTTCTGGGAGGTGATGCTGCAACGAGGCGTTGTTTTTGTGGAGCTGTTGGAGTATGTCCCCTTGCTGATTGGTGTGCTCTGGGCGGTGGTGCAGTTTGCCCCTGAGATGCACAACAAATGCCTCAAGCTGACGCTACACCTGCCCTTTAGTCAGCTCAAAATGACGATGGCTATGTTGCTGAGTGGGTTTGTACTACTGCTGGCTTGTTTTGGGTTGAATCTGGCGCTGATCTATTTCTTTTTCAGCAGCCACTTTGCCGCAGAGCTGGTACAGGCAGTGTTACTCACCGCGTTGCCCTGGTTTATGGCAGGACTAGCAGCCTACTTGCTTTTTGCCTGGATCTGCCTAGAGCCCACCTGGAAGCGACGGGTGCTAAACACGGTTCTGTCCGTCTTCTTGCTACGCATCTTCTTCCTTTCGGGCACAGCTGCAGCCTACCAAGGCTTCATAGCCTACCTCATGCTAGGTATTTTGCTATTATTTCCGCTCTCTTGGCAGTCTATTCTACGCTTCAAGGAGGGCAAACAAGACTAAAACAGTATCGATATGAATAAAGTAAGTAAACTAATCTATGCACTACTCATCGCACTGCTGCTGTGCTGGCAGCTGCCTTGGCTCTACGATTTTCTCAGTATGAAGTTGGAGCGTACCCCCTTTGCACTCTACAGTAGCGTGATTGACGATTTTGCACTGAGTGGATTTGAGGAGGGCAAAGGTCTGGTACGTACAGACCTAGCTGGCAACAGCTATACCGACAAGGAGTTTGATGAGATTTTGCCCTTCTTTTATGTCCGTCAGCTCCTAGCCGATCAGCGCTTTCCAGCCCAAGTAGCAGGTAGGGCAGTTAGCCCACGTGAGGCTCAACTGAATAATTTTATCTTCCGCTCCATACCTTCCGAAATCAATAAGCCCGATCCAGGCTTGTACTTCTTGTTAGAGTCCTTTTCGGGCCGATTGGAGCTGGATATGCCCACGGATGTGTTTCGCATCAACGAGCAGGGGATCGAGTTTATAGATATGGATAGCAATCGCCTAGATCGGGCGAAGAGTGAACTCTTTAGCACGACAATGCAGAAGAAAGGCTTTGTCTTTCCTGCTCAGCTCATACACAGCAACCCTACTACACGTAAGGAGTACGACAATGGCTTCTTGCTGACCGATGCCAAGCAGCAGCTCTACCACCTCAAAATGATGGCTGGCAGACCTTTTGTTCGCCCCATAGCACTCCCAGCAGGTATGCAATTGGAAGCAGTGTGGGTTACGGAGTTTAGTTCCAAAAAGATTTTGGGCTTCTTGCTAGATAGTGAGCAGCAGCTACATGTACTCACAGCCAATTATGAGGTGCACCCACTCGGCATGGGTAAGTTCGACCCCAAGCAAGAGGCACTCACCATCTTTGGTAATCTCTTGGACTGGACGGTTGTGGTGGCCAATACCGAGGTAGAACGCCTTTATGCCCTAGATGCAGAGACTTACAAAGTGCTCAAAGTGCATGAGTTTCGTGCCAAAAACGAGAGCTTTGGCGAGCGCTACCGCTCGGTCTTGATGCCCATACGCTTGCAATTTACCTCTGGCCTGGATAAGTTTGTTTATCCTCGCTTTAATTTCTAAGCAATTACCCTCGATGAATCAAAAAAAGACGGCTTCTCAAGAAGTCGTCTTTTGTGTTTTTATTCGTTCAGGGATGCAAGGGCCAAAGGTCAGGGATAGAAGAGGCTTGGTGCAGGACCAAAAAAAGTTTTGACCCTATGCTTTTAAGAGTACTCCTACTGGGCTGAGTGGAAGGATTTCTAAGCGATCGCCCAAAATCTGTTCCAAGGCACTGAGGACTTTTAATTCTAAGCTTATGCCAGAGAGATCTACCCGAATACGCATAGCATTAAAGCTGAGGGTAAATTCTCGAAAGGAGAGGGTAGCACGTTGAATGGGGTTTTGAGAGAGATTGCCATTCCACTCAATCCAAATTGGGCTAGCCGAGGCTGAGTCTTCCATCCAAGCTCGCTGAAGTATCAAGTAGCTCCTCAGTGGAAAGCTGGAGTTGGAAAAACCGACCATCTGATAATTCTCCCTACGGTGTAGGGTAGTAAACAGCTGCTCTGCTTCAAATTTTAATTCAAAGGTAAACATTTTACTTACTCCTTATTCGTTAGCTACAACTCGTGTTAAAGCGGCTAAATCAGTAGTCCAAAAAAAACAAAAAGGTATCTGGGCAATAGGCTTGTGCAGATACCTTGTGAATTTGCTGTGGCTGTTGTGGCCTTTACAGTGCTAGTCAGACAGCTTACTCGTGCGTAGCTAGTTTTAAATCACTCTTTTTTTCTCTGACAAAGAACCAATACGTTTCATTTTTCTTACGTACGGGCTTGATGGTGGGGATTTGCTTAATAGCTCCCTCCTTATCTAGTTGATCCAACAACTGACGCAAGGGCCAGCCTGCGATTTGCTCCTTAGTAAAGAAGTCTAGCTCTACCAGAATCGGCAAAAGGTCTTTAGGGGTAGCCACATCTAGGGCTGTGTTGCGGCGAAAGAAAAGATCAACAGCTTGATTAATTACTTGTACATTATCCATACTTGTTACAATTTAAGAGGTTAAACACTAGAACTCTTTGAAGAATAGACAAGGGGCAATCTGCCTATGCTAGAGTTGTGACGATTTCCAGTTTTGGGGAGAGGCTGGTATCCTCCTGTATATTAGTGGCTTATTTGGATGCGGGTCTGTATATATAACCAGTCAAAGGCTGGTATTGTTCACTTAAGATAGGATTAATATTGGGATATAAAGAAGGCTTAAGGCTCTGATTAATATGTTATTAAACATACTTATGCTTGAAGTGTGCTTTGCTCTGCTGCTCGTGCTTACAATTCGGTCTTGAGAGCTGGCAGGCTTTATGGGGGAGTGTTAAAATAATTAGCAGTTGCTGAACTTATTTGCAGCTTTTAGTAAAGGTGTCAAAAGGGGTGAATAGAGCTATATAGCTTTCGTATTGAAGGATTTATGAAAGAAAAAACATCAAATCCTTTTTTAATAACATTTAAATCTCTAATATTGACATGTTAACCAAATCTAATACTGAAAGTCTATGAAGCAAAAATGTAAAAACAAAGTTAAATCTTTGCTCTCAAGAAAGGGGCTGGTTGCTTTGCTTGCTTGTTCGGGTACTTTATTTTTTGTCCCTCAACAAGCTACGTATGCAGCGAGTTCCACTTCTTATGAGATCGAGGAGCGTAATCAGCAAACGATTACCATACGAGGAAAAGTAGTGGATGATTTTGGCGATCCTCTTCCCGGAGCTACAGTGCGTCCTAAAGGAGAGAAGACAGGGACCACTACAGATATGGATGGGAATTTTAGCCTGACTGTATCGAGTAAGAACTCCGTGCTGCTGATCTCTTTTATTGGCTTTACTCCAAAGGAGGTAAAGGCTGGAGATAATTTGAGCCGCATTGTGTTGAGTGAAGAGTCAGAACGACTCGATGAAGTGGTAGTGACTGGCTACCAAACTATTGATCGTAGGCTGTTTACCGGTTCGGGCGATCTAATCAGAGCAGAGGATAGCCTGATTGAAGGTATGGCAGATGTGAGCCGTATGTTGCAGGGTAAGGCTGCTGGAGTGCAGGTACAAAACGTATCGGGTACTTTTGGTGCAGCGCCTAAGATTCGTGTACGTGGAGCCTCTTCCATCTATGGCGATTCCAAACCCTTGTGGGTGGTAGATGGCGTGGTGCTCGAAGATGTGGTGGAGGTTTCTGCCGATGATCTGTCTTCGGGTAATGCAACAACACTTATCAGCTCGGCTGTAGCTGGGCTCAATGCCGATGACATAGAATCCTTCCAGATTCTTAAAGATGCTTCGGCCACCGCACTTTATGGCGCACGTGCCATGAATGGGGTGATCGTTATCACCACCAAGAAGGGGCGTAGAGGTAGTTCTCATGTGAGCTATTCGGGTGAGTTTACTATTCGTACCAAGCCCAATTACAGGGAGTACAACATCATGAACTCACAGGATCAGATGATGGTGTTTCAAGATTTAGAGACTAAGGGCTGGCTCAACCATGCTGATATCTCGAGAAATGCCTCGGGTGGGGTGTATCTCAAAATGTACGACCTCATCAATCAGTGGGATTCGACGAATGGCGAGTTTGGCTTGCCCAACACCCCTCAAGCTCGTGCCGAATACTTAAGGAGAGCAGAAATGGCCAATACCAATTGGTTTGATAGACTCTTTAAAAACTCCATTCAGCAGAACCATGCACTAAGTATCTCGGGAGGTAATGAGAAGTCTAGGTATTATGGCTCGTTAAGCTACTTTGAAGATCCAGGTTGGTCGATCTCAGACAAGGTAAAACGCTTTACAGCCAATTTCAACTCTACGATTGATATTTCGAGTAAAGTGTCATTGGGTCTATTGACATCGAGCTCCCTTAGAAAACAAAGGGTGCCTGGCACCATGGATCGTCGGACGGATGTGGTGAATGGGGAGTTTAGTCGTGATTTTGACATCAACCCCTTTAGCTATGCGCTCAATTCGAGTAGAACGATGCAGCCCTATAGCGAAGATGGGAGCTATGAGTTTTATAAAATGAACTATGCCCCCTTCAATATTTTGCATGAGGCCGACAACAATCGTTTAGACATTGATATGCTCGATACCAAGTTTCAAGCAGAGCTATCTATTCGGCCCATCAAAGGTTTGGAGCTCCGAAGTATTGCTTCGCTGCGCTATGTGAAATCGACCAACGAACATAAGGTATTCGAGACCTCCAACCTAGCCGAGGCCTATCGTGCAGCCGATGATTCGACCATCAGAAAGTACAATAAGTTTTTGTGGAAGAATCCCGATCGTCCTGCCGATGAGCCTATCGTGGTGATGCCTAAGGGAGGATTGTATAGCAGAGAGGACAACAAGATGATGACCTACTACCTGCGTAATACAGTAAGCTATAACAACTATTTCAACGAAAAACATGGCCTTACCGCGATGTTGGGTCAGGAGATAAAATCGACCGACCGTACGGCTGCTCATAACAATGGGTATGGCTACCAGTGGGATAGAGGGGGCATACCTTTTGTAGATTACCGCATCTTGCGACAAATCTTGGAGGGGGGCTTCAACTATTACGGTATGGGTAGTAACTACGATCGCTTTGTGGCTTTCTTCCTCAATGCAGGCTACTCTTTTGATGATCGTTATACGGTCAATGCAACGGCTCGTTACGATGGTTCCAACCGTATGGGTAAATCAAGCAGTGCACGCTGGCTTCCTACTTGGAACGTGAGTGGTGCTTGGAATGTGCACAATGAAAAGTTTATGCAGGATCAGCAAGTTGTTTCTATGCTTAAGCTTAGAGCTACTTATGGTCTGACTGCAACCATGGGGCCAGCAAGTAATGCAAGAGCTATATTTATGAACGATGTTACTTTCCGTCCTTATCAAGATGAGAAAGAGTCACAGATCTATGTGGCTAGCCTTGAGAACAGTGATTTGACTTGGGAGAAGCAATACGAATTCAACTTTGGGTTTGATATAGGTTTCTTAGCCAATCGCATCAGCTTGAGCTTCGATGCTTACAAGCGTAGGGGTTTTGATCTGATAGACCGAGTAAGAACTTCTGGTATTGGGGGTGAAACTACCAAATGGGCCAACCACGCCGATATGAACTCCAAGGGGGTTGAGTTTACCCTAAACACCCGCAATATTGTTATTCCTGACTTTAGCTGGACAACCAATGTGACCTTCTCTTACAACACCAATAAGATTAAGAAGCTTAAATCCAAGCCCAATATCATGAGATTGGTACGTGAGGAGGGTGGTCCCCTAGAAGGCCATGCTGCTGCTGGGCTTTACTCCATACCTTTTGCTGGTTTGTCTGAAGAAGGCTTACCTACTTTCTATTGGAAGAATGGCGAGCTAATTGAGGATAATATCAATTTCCAAGAGTCACAAGATGTCTCTTTCCTCAAATACGAAGGTTCGGTAGATCCAAGTATAGTAGGGGGGATGGAAAATTCGTTTAAGTATAAGAACCTGACATTGGGTGTCTATTTTACCTATCAGTTTGGTAATAAGATACGTTTGTATCCCTCTTTCAAAGCAAGATACTCCGATACTGGAGCTATGCCTGCTGAGCTAGCCGACCGCTGGATGATAAGAGGAGATGAGCACAAGACGAATGTGCCCGCCATTCCATCGCGCAGGCAGTACAGAGATTTCAGCTCTTTGACTTCTGTGTACAATGCGTACAACTATTCTGACCAGCGTGTGGCGAGAGGAGATTTTATTCGCTTAAAAGACATTACTCTAAGCTATACGCTGCCTAAGAAGTGGATAAGCCCCTTATCCTTAAATAATGCAGAGTTCCGTTTTGTTGCTTCCAACTTGGCACTGCTTTATAGCGATAAGAAGCTGAATGGACAAGATCCTGAATTCTTCCGCTCAGGGGGTGTAGCGATGCCTATGCCCAGACAGTTTACATTTACACTAAGAGTTGGACTATAAAGAGAATCATTATGAAGAAAAAAACACATATTATATCAGCAGTCTGCTTGCTTGCAGCTTTTAGTTCGTGTAGCAGCTTTTTGGACAAGATGCCCGATGATAGAACGGTCATTGAATCTCCCGATGCGGTAAAGGAACTATTGGTATCTGCCTATCCACAGGGTTCTTACATTGCATTTTGTGAGGCCATGAGTGACAATGTGGGAGACAAGAGCGATGCCTCTTCCCAAAGGGATTTGCAGCGAAATAGGCAGTCTTATTTCTGGAGAGATCATACGGCTATTTCTCAAGATACGCACAATTATTTCTGGGTAAATAGCTACTCAGCTATCGGAGCAGCCAATCATGCCTTAGAGGCCATGGAAGATATGGGCTATCAGAAAGAGTTTGAACCTAGCCTAGGTGAGGCCTACATTACCCGCTCCTACAATCACTTTATGTTGGCCAATATCTTTGCTGAACATTACGATCCTGCTAAGAATGAATCACTCTTGGGGGTGCCTTACATCATAGAGGCCGAGAAAGAGGTGTTTGTCGATTATGAGCGAGAAACTCTGGCCAAGACTTATGAGCTGATTGAAAAAGATTTGTTGGCAGGAATTGAGCTGATCGACAACAACTCCTATTCCGTGCGTGCCTATCACTTCAACAGCGATGCAGCCTATACGTATGCGAGTCGCTTCTATCTCTATACCGCTCAGTGGGATGAGGTGATCAAGTATGCTAACAAGGTCTTGATTGGCGATTTTGAAGGAAAGATTCGCAAGTGGGCCAGCGAATACCAAGGCTATGATTACAATACGCTAAAAGCTCAGTACACCAAAGCCGAAGAGACTTCCAATCTCTTACTGGCGAGCTTGATGAGTGGTTATCCTCGCAACAATGCGTTCTACCGCTATGGCCTTACAGAGGAGGCATCGAGCAAGTGGTTTTCGAGGGATACGCCTGTAGCAGGTGGAAATTGGGCTTATCGCATCTTCGGGAATGCTGTAGCCAAGAATATACCTAAGTTTATGGAGCACTTTAAGTACTCAAGCATCAATGCCACTACAGGTTATATCTATATGATGTTTCCCTTATTTACCATCGAAGAAACGCTCTTAAATCGAGCAGAAGCCTACGCGATGAAAGAGGATTACAGCAATGCTTTGGCCGATATCAATCTCTTCTTTAAGCACCGCATCAAGAAGTATGATACCGATGGTCATGTGGTGACAGACGATGAGTTTGTGAATTACTACAAGGACAATGAGCCTGTTCTGACTCCTTTCTACCCACTCAATGAGAAACAACGGGCCTATATCAATGGTATTACCGAGCTACGCCGTAGAGAGTTTATGGCCGAGGGTATGCGTTGGTTTGATGTGAAGCGTTTTCACATCCAAATCGAGCGTGTGAATTTTGAAACAGCAGCGGTGGAGGATACCCTCACCCCCGATGACCTACGAAGAGCGGTGCAGCTGCCCGAAAGTGCTCTTTCGTATGGGCTAGAGCCTAACCCACGTTAAACTTTTAAAATCTGATGAATATGAAGAAAATATATAGTTTACTTTTGACAATTTGCTTATTAGGTGTCACTGCTTGTAGTGAGAGCTCTTTGGGAGATCCTATCACCAAGATACCCGATGAGCCCACCAATGCGATTGATGCCTGGATACTTGAGCAGGTCACTAAGCCTCACAATATTGAGGTGATCTACAAATGGGTGGATTCGGAAACAGATTTGGGTAAGAACCTTGTTCCACCCAAAGAAGAGGTGGTGATACCTTTTCTTGATGTGTTGAAGAAGGTTTGGATTGATGTTTATATCGATGTGGCAGGTTTGGATTACTTTAATCGACTCACTCCTAAGCAGCTGCTACTGGTAGGAAGTGCCAGCTACAACCAAGGGGGTACTATTACCCAGGGTTCGGCAGAGGGTGGTCGAAAGATTGTCTTGTACGAAATCAATGATTTTGATCATGCCAATAAGCCTAAGTTGAAGCGCTTCTTTCATGTGATCCATCACGAGTTTGCTCACATTACGCATCAAACGCGTATGTATGATTTGACTACTTTTGGCAACATTACACCCGAAGGTTATCGCTCAGACTGGACCAATGAACAAGACTTAGCCTTGGATCAGGGATTTATCTCTCCTTACTCCAGACTTACGCCCGATGAGGACTTTGTGGAAATCGTAGCTACGATGCTTACCACTACACGGGATGAGTTTGAAGCCATAATCAATCAAGCCAATGCTTATGGAAAGGCAGCTCTTGAGGCTAAGGTGGCTTTTGTGGTGTCTTACTTCCAAAAGGAGTGGAACATCGATATGTACAAATTCCAAGAGAAAATGGCCATTGCCATAGACGATGTAGTAAATAGCTAAAAGGAGGAATTATGAAAAAGAAATACAATAGATTGAGTGCCTTTTTGGCGGTGGCTGTGCTGCTGCTTGGAGCTTGTACTCATAAAGAAGATGCGATACTCAGTGAATCTGCCAACGATAGGATAGAAAGCTCTCTGGCTGAATACCAAGCTATATTGCTGACGGGTTCGCCCTTGTGGGAGCTCAACTACCAAACCAAGAGTGGTGAAGAGTTTGCATTCTTGATTCGATTTAAGGAGAATAATCGGGTAGAAATGAGGTCTGATTTTTCCATTGAGCCCCAAGAGAGCTCCTGGAAGATGACCGCCGAAGAGTCTATTCTCTTGAGTTTTGATACCTATTCATTGATTCATGTCTTGGCCGATCCTGGTGTAGGTGGCGACAAGGGCAAAGGTTACGAAGGCGACTTTGAGTTTGTCTTAAACGGCTACGATAAGGACCAAGAAGTACATCTGATTGGGCGTAAGCACAAGGCGGAGCTTAGCTTAAAGCGTGTTCCCGAAACAGCTATCGCTGAGTTGGAAGAGGCTGTGGCAATTTACGATCAGCTTTTCTCTCCAGAGGCCAGCTTGTTCCGAGTGCTCCAAGATGGCAGTGGCAATTCCATCGCTACACTATTTTTTAACTCAGGTTCGCGTACCATTTGTTATTACTATACTAATGAGCAGGGAGAGTTTGTGCGCAAGGATAACATCCAAGTCAAGGTAGCAGGTAAAACAATAAGGTTTAAGGAGGAGCTAGTGGTAAACGCACATAGCATCTCTTCTTGTGAGTTTGTAGATGAGCAGACCTTAAAGGTAGATGAGAATCTTTCTTTTGTGCTGTCAAATATACCTACCACTTACCAAGGTGCCTACGATACTTGCTACGGGAGCAACGCTTACATGAAGACGGCGAGCTCCATGATTACTGAGCTACTGGATCAGATGAAAGAGCTTAAATCACATATTACAGGTATACAGTTCTACTGGGCGCTATCTAAGGGTAGGCCTGCACTCACAATAACTGCCCGAGGACCTCTAGGCAGTACCATGTGGTATAATATGTTTGGTGATGGAGATCAGCTGAAAGCTGGAGAGGATATACTTTCTTTTGTCTATCTGAGAACCTATGGTTGGAGTGGCAAAGAAGCCACACGCGAAGAGGCCAGAGAGATTATGGGGATGAGTCAGACTACTGAGCTCTTGCGACTCTTTAATGAGGATGGTTTGGGTACTTCTATTATTCCTGCCCAAGATCCCAAGCAGTTTTACTTGGTAAGTAGAGCTAATCCGAAAGTATGGATTCTTTTTAATTTCATGTGATGGTGAATAGTTTAGATTAGGCAGGTATTGTGCATACTTGCTTGTACGTAGTAAAGGAGGGAGTGAACCGATTTAGGCTTACTCCCTCCTTTACTTTAGGGCTTTGCAAACCGCTCGTTTATTTTTGAGCTCGTAGCTGCAGCCTTGCCAAACTCAGTTCATACCAAATACTGGGTCTGCTTCAGCGTGTGCATAGACTCCGGTATAGCCGCTAAGATAGCCTCTTTGAGCTTGGAAAGTAAGGACTGACGAATAAAGTCAAGGTGAGTAAGCAAGCGTATTTGTCGGGCAGGGCGAGGTATGGCAAAGGGGCGGACTAGTTCTTGCTGGCAGCTGTTGAGCTGATCTAGGGCGAGTTCAGGGATCAGTGTGATGCCCTGACCACTCTCTACCATGCGCATAAAGGTCTCCATGCTGCCCAAGCGATAGGCTTGACGGCTGGCTTGTACACCCTTAAGGTTACAAAACTTGACGAGCTGATCGCGAAAGCAGTGCCCCTCATCAAGCAGCCATAGATTCTGTCCGCTGATGTCAGAGCTCCGTATCATGTCTTGCTTAAAGAGGGCTTCGCTGGTAGCGATATAGCCAAAGAATTCTTCATAGAAGAGTGTATCTACCCGCAGCTTCTTGCTTTCGGGGGCAGTAGCAATGAGGGCTGCATCTAGCTCACCTTGCAACAGAGCTTTCTCAATCTGATCAATTTTCATCTCTAGTACTTGGATGTCTAAGCTGGGATAGCTCTGGCAAAACTGTGGGTAGAAGCGGGGCAGCAAGTAGGGGGCAATGGTGGGTAGAATGCCTAGACGTAGGCTACCACTAACAGAGTCCTGCTCTTCCGCCACAAATTCGGTGATCTGGTGGCTAAGCTGCAAAATGGTTTGGGCTTGTGCTATTATTTTTTGTCCGATCAGTGTGGGGCAGACTGGCTGCACGCTACGGTCGAAGAGCTTTACGCCGAGCTCTTCTTCGAGCTTCTGGATCATGGCACTGAGGGTGGGCTGGGTAACGTGGCAATGTTCGGCTGCTTTGCCAAAATGTCGAAACTCGTTTACCGCAAGTATGTATTCAAATTGTTGTAGTGTCATCTATCTTGTTTTTGCGAGTTATAGATTATATCTATGCTAAGATAGATTTTTTCAGTTTGACAGCCAAGGGTTTTGCCCTTATCTTTGCCATAGACAAAAGAGAAAAACTAGTATTTAAACTTTAAAAATAAATGAATATGAAAACTTTAGATTTTATCCAATTGAACGAATCAGGTGCAAAACAAACAGTAGATGCTTTACAAAATCTTCTTGCTGATCTACAAGTATATTACTCTAACCTACGCAGCTTCCACTGGAACATCAAAGGTAGAGGTTTCTTTGAACTACACAAACATTTTGAAGAAATGTATACCGACATAGCTGACAAGGTAGATGAGGTAGCAGAGCGTATTTTGATGCTCGGTGGTGTACCTGAAAACAAATTTAGTGAGTACCTAAAAGTAGCACGTATTAAAGAGGTTGGGGCTGTGAGCGACTCACAAGAAGCGATCCACTCTATCCTAGATACTCTTACTCACCTGATAGCCGAAGAGCGCAAGATTATAGCCTTGGCTGGTGAGTACGATGACGAAGTAACTATCGCTCAGCTTAGCGACTACTTGGTAGAACAAGAAAAACTAGTTTGGATGTTGACTGCCTATCTGGCAAAATAAGCCCAATTTTATAAGATTCAGATTAGGTGGAGAGCTCAGTATTTTGCTGGGCTCTCTTTTTTTTGTGAAATGCTGTACTAATATTAACTCAGATATACTTATCTTAGTATGAAATATAGACCTAAAAACCTTAACAAAAATAGTTACGCCATGAATCATTCTGTGTTTCAGGAGATTAGTCCGCTCACGGACAAAGACTGCTTACTTGTCTTTTCACGGATGAAGAAGAGTTTTACCTATCCCATCCATATTCATGAGGTGTTTGAGCTCAACTACATTGAAAATGCCAAGGGTGCCTTGCGTGTCGTTGGAAATCACATGCAGGAGATTGATGAGCAAGAGCTCGTACTGCTTACAAATACTCGACTTGAACATGCCTGGCTAGATGGAAAAAACATGAGGGTACGGAAGACAGAATCCATCAAGGAGATTACCATACAGTTTCAGCCCGATTTGCTGAGTGATAGCCTCTTGCACAAGAGTCAGTTTACCAAAATAGCTCAGCTTTTTAAGCATGCAGAGCAGGGGGTGAGTTTTCATCCTAGTCTGATTCAAAAAGTGCTGCCTCGCATAGAAAAAATAGCCAACAAGCCCGAAGGTTTGTCTTCTGTGCTTGAGCTCATTAAAATACTTGCTAGCCTTGCTGAGCAAGAATCGCAGTACCAGCTGCTCTCTAGCTCGGTAGAGTCCAAGGCTCCAGGACGAGATAAACGGATTGATCTATTCTTTGGTTTTTTGAAGGAGAACTATAAGAAGGATATTCAACTCACTGAGGTAGCCGAACATATAGGTATGAGTACCACTGCATTTAGTCGTTACATTAAGGAGATGACGGGCAAGACCTTTATTGAAATTCTGCACGAGATACGCATTGCTCAAGCCATCCACCTGCTCATAAATACGACCGAGACGGTTTCACAAATTTGTTTTAGCTCTGGCTTCAACAACATATCCAATTTCAACCGTGTGTTTCAAAAGAACAAAGGTTGCACGCCTACTCAGTTTAGGGATAATTATTGGCAGAACCGAGTGA
>JASLIW010000090.1 GCA_030152865.1 Bacteroides sp. | reverse complement strand
AGAGATCTGGTGAACCAGGTAATGATGCAGCACAATTTTGGATTCGTGGACAGAGTTCGTATGCTGGAGGAACAAGTCCTTTAGTGTTAGTAGATGGTGTACCACGTAATATGAATGATATTGATGTTGATGAAATTGAGTCATTTACAGTATTAAAAGATGCGGCTGCAACAGCTGTTTATGGAGCTGAGGGTGCAAATGGTGTAGTTTTAATCACCTCTAAACGAGGTAGATCTCAAAAAACTCAAGTAACATTTAATGCTCAGTACAGTATCGTTTCGCCAACAAGACTCCCAAAGTCACTCGACTCTTATGATTATTTATCCCTTTATAATGAAGCTGAGTGGAACGAAGCAGGAAACCCTGAGATATTTGATAGATATACCTATTCAGATGCTGTATTAGACTATTATAGAACAGGTGTAGACCCTGACCTCTATCCTAATGTAGATTGGAACGACTTACTAGCCAAGCATACTAAAAGACAACGCTATACAATCAATTTTCGAGGTGGAGGTGACAAAACAAAGTTCTTTGTATCAGGAGCCTATTTTAGCGAGGACGGTATATTTAAATCAAATTCTCTAGAAGGATATGATGCTAATATAGGTAGTGATAGATACAATCTACGCTCAAATATTGACTTCGAAATAACTCCTACAACAAAAATGTCTGTGGATCTGAGCGGTCAGTATATGACTAGAAATAATCCAGGTACAGGCACAGGTACAATATTTAACGCCATTACCCTATTCCCTGTCCACCACATACCTATGGAATATTCTGACGGAACAGCCTCTGATCATGCTTTATCAGCAGGAGATAGATATAATCCATACAATTTACTTAACCATACCGGTTACCAAAAAAGATGGGATGCCAAACTTCAGACAACAGTAGTAATTGAACAAAAGCTAGACTTTATTACAAAGGGGCTTTCTGTTAAGGGATCTCTTAGCTTTGATGCTAATCAATCTTCAGTAACAAAAAGAACCAAGAAGATTCAGTCTTTTTATGCTTCAGGCAGAGATGAATTTGGAAAGCTAATAAAGAAAGAAAGAGAAAACGGTTCTTCATTGAGCAATCCCACTAAGGGTAGCATTGATGGTTCTAAGAAAATTTATCTTGAAGCATCATTAAACTACAAACGTACTTTTAACGATTTACACGATGTAACTGGTCTATTCCTATTCAACCAAAAAGAAGAACAGTTCCAAAATGCAAGTGACTTAGGTCTTCTCCCATACCGCAAGCAAAATGTAGTGGCACGCGCAACTTACGGTTATGACAGTAGATATATGATTGAAGCAAGTATAGGAGCTACTGGCTCTGAAAACTTCAAAAAGGGACACCAGTGGGGTGCGTTCCCTGCTGTTGGAGCTGCTTGGTATGTCAGTAATGAAAGATTTATGAAGAGTTTAGACAATTATCTTTCCAAGCTGAAGCTAAGAGTTTCTTATGGTATCACTGGTAATGATCAAATTGGAGCTAGTAATAGATTTCCATACAGAGAGTCGCTATCTACAGGTGGTGGACATAACCTTGGATTAAAGCCAGGTGTTGGTGGTGGAGCTAGCGATGCTTATGGGGGAGGAACAGTATATGAAAACATTTTTGCTGCTCCTGGACTAACATGGGAAACAGAGTCTAAAACAAATATAGGCTTAGACCTAGGCTTATTTAATAATAAAATAGACATTTCTGTTGACTGGTTTTACAATAGACGTGAAGATATATTAATACAAAGAAGAACAATCCCTACTGCAGCTGGATTTAGAAAGAACCCATTCCAGAACTTTGGTATAACAACTAATACCGGTGTGGATGCTAGCCTTGTGCTACATTACGATATTGGAGACTTAAAACTTTCCTCCCGTTCCACATTTACCTATGCTAAAAACAAAGTAAAAGAATATGACGAAATACCTCAGATTTACGACTATCAATACTATACGGGCAACCCTATAGGAACACCGTTCCTTTATATAGCAGATGGTTTATATACTCCTGATGATTTCAATACATCTGTAGCCCCTAATGGAGATGTTATTTATTCTCTTAAGGAAGGACTCCCTAGACCCGCTGCTGCAGCAAACTTAGCGCCTGGAGATATCAAATACAGAGATTTAAATGGAGATGGCGTTATAGACTCTTACGATAAGACCTACAAACATGGTATATACTCAGGTCAACCTAAAATAGTATATGGATTTGGATTAAATGCTGAATATAAAGGATTCTTTGGTGGGGTTTTCTTCCAAGGAGTCGGTAAGACACACGTCAATCTACTCTCAAAGGTTCAAAACTTCATTCCTTTTGCAAATGGAGTTGATAATAGTTCAGCTAGGAGAGAGTCTTTAGATAGATGGACAGCAGCAAACCCCTACAACCAAAATGTAACATACCCGAGAATGCGTACTTCAAAATTCCCACACAACCTGGAAAACAGTACTTGGTGGTATAGGTCAGGTAGTTTCTTAAGACTTAAGAACGTGGAGTTTGGATATCAATTCAATAAAAAACTAATAAAGAAATTAGGTATGCAGAATTTACGCCTATATGTTCAAGGAATTAACGTTGGTCTATGGGATCATATCAAATATTGGGATCCTGAACTAGGTGGAGGAAGCTCAGGGGCAGTCTATCCAATTACAGGAACATGGACTATTGGCTTAGATGTTACGTTTTAATCATAATTAAAGAAGAAGAACATGAAAATATTAAAACAAATTGCACTCGTACTGACTATTTTTAGCTGTAGCGCTCTATATACTTCTTGCAATTTTATTGATATATCGGATGAGTTATCTGACAATCTAGACATAGAAGAAGTATTTAATAACCCGTCATATACAAAAAAATGGTATAACGAGATGTACCGTATGATTCCTAAATATTCAGAAATGGGATTAGGAGCCAGTAATTATAAAACTGGTATCTGGAGTATTATTGCTGGGGAGGTAACTACCGCAAAAGGTCCTGGACGTAACTACATGACTTCAGGATTTAATGCAAGCTCTGCTGATTTCAATAAGTGGATGAATGGGTACATAATGATTCGTCAGGCACTTATATTCCTTGATAGAGTAAAGCCTTTAGGTGTATCAGGAACTGATAAGGAAGCAATATCAGAAGAGCAAGTGAATAGAATGAAATCTGAGGCTAAATATTTGATAGCCTATACCTACTTCCAACTATTTGAACTCTATGGACCAGTTCCTATCGTCAGCGAAATACAAAACCCAGAAGATAAGAACTTAGACTACCCTAGGGCATCTGTAGATGAGGTAGTACAATATATTGATGATCTACTTGTAGATGTAATTGAGTCTGAACACATACCTAAAACTATAAATACGGGTAAAGTAGGCAATGACTATGAACACAACAATGATCGATTTGAACTCAAGGAAATGTTGCGTCCTACAATCATTGCAGCCAAAGCTCTAAGAGCTCGTCTATGGGTATACGCAGCATCACCTCTATTTAACGGAGGTTATCAAGAAGCATTGAGCATAAAGAACCATGATGGTAAATTATTGTTTCCCGAGTATGATGCAAACAAATGGACTATAGCCAAAACACACTTAGAAGAACTACTAGATTTTGCAGAGCAAAATGGGTTGGAACTTTACAAGGCTGAGCCTGACGAAAATGGTGATGTAGATCCTAACGAATCAATATATGAACTTTTCCAGTATTATAACAACGAAATAATTTGGGCTACTGGAGATAATAACTTCAATCATGTAAATCTAGATATGGAGCCTAGAACAGCGCCTAGAGATATTGCTGATTCACAATTTGGGAATGTAGGAGTATTTCAAGAAGGTGTAGACCTGTTCTTTATGGACAATGGCTTATTGATTTCAGATCCCAACTCTGGCTACAACGCTACTGGTTTTCAAGATTATCCAAATATAACACGTACAGACAAGCGTGTTGATAAACACATTAATACTATGTTTGTCAATCGTGAACCTCGCTTTTACAACACTATTACCTATGAAGGTCGAAGTTGGCATATAGACCCTAGAGATAAGTATACCGTACACTTTAGTAAAGGTGGAGGAGCTGACAGTTCAATGGATGAAAACCCTAGGACCGGCTACATGCTTTATAAGTTTAAGAATAGAACATTAATCAATAAGGGTGATAATAATAAACAGTGGGGAAGACCTTGGATTCTATTTAGACTTGCAGATTTTTACTTGTACTATGCAGAAGTATGTAACGAAATAGACCCTTCTGACCCCAATATCATTAAATATTTAGACTTAGTTCGTGAGCGTGCAGGCATACCTGGATATAATGAGCTGGCTACATCTGGAGTTAAAAACATTATAGCCAATCAGGATTTACAGCGTGAAGCTATTCGTCACGAAAGAAGAGTTGAACTCTATGCTGAAGGGAATCGCTACTTTGACATTCGAAGATGGATGACTGCAGATGATTCAAATAGTCCAGACCAACAAGTCATTATGACTGGACTTGATATGTCTCAAGCAGCTGCTGAGTTTGACAAAGCTGGCATACCTATTAGATTTTATGACAAAGTAGGTATCGGTTCATTCTACAATAGAACTGTTATAGAAAACAGAGCTTGGAGACGAGCCATGTTACTCTATCCTATACCTTATAATGAAATGCAGAAAAGTGAAGCCTTAGTTCAAAACCCGCTATGGGACTAATTTTTACTCACAAAAGAATACCATAACTAACTAGTTATGGTATTCTTTACCTTTAAATCATTAAGACTATGACACAAAAACCTACAATTAACCTATACCGAATACTATTATTGATTTTCGGAGCAGTATTAGTTCTATCCATTCATGGATGCTCCAACTCAAAAACAGATGAGGAAGACATCCCTACAACAGACAACTCAATTTTAATTTCTGGACCTGGAGAAAATGGAACCATACAATTTGCATCTTCAGCCAATGAGACTACAACTAAAATACAAACAGAAATACCATCTAAAGACCTCCAGCTACACATTCCTGTAGCAGCCAACTCATGGTGCACTGCAACTTTATCTGAAGCGAAAGAGCTCAAGGTAAGTGTAACATCCAATACCACAGATAAACCCAGAGAAACCACTATTACCATATACAGTAGTAATCAAAATGAAGTAAAACTAAAAATCATCCAGGATAGTTTTGGCTTCACTGCAGACACAAAAGTTCTTGTTGTTAGTGTAAAAGCAGACTCAGAACAATATACGAACAGTGAAGATGAAAGAGCAGAAAAGATGATTGATGGAGACTACATGACACATTTCAACTCTAAATACGGTGAGCTTACAGGAGATGATTGGCCTTTTAAGATAACCTTTTATTTTGAGGGTAATCATACTGTAGACTACCTTACTTCATATCCTCGTCAGAACTCAAATGACAATGGCTGGGGAGCCTTTGGAAAATTGGATATCTATGCTGCAACAAAAACAGAACCAAACTTATTTAAGGTTGGAGAATATGATTTTGGAGAAAAACTTCGAACTCCAACAACTGTAGTATTCAAAAAACCACTGATAAATGTTACACAAATTCAATTTAGAGTGAAATCTGCCTATAAAAATCGTGTAAGCTGTGCAGAAATGGAGTTTTTTCAACAAGCAAACTTTGATAATGCCCATGTTTTTACCGATAAAACCTGTTCTGAATTAAATAAAGGAGTGACAAAAGACGATATTTTAAAACTTGAAAACTCCACTTTAAGAGATATCGCTCTCCAACTTCATAATGGAACATATGATGCTGAGTTTAGAGTACAAAAATATCGCCCTTATCAACATCCAGATGTACAAGCCTCACAAAACAGAACAACACCACACAGCATACGTGACAACCCTACAGGAATGTATGTTGCAAACACCAGTGAAAAGTTGATAGTTTTTGTAGGGGATAATAATACTGATGGATTGTCTCTCGAAATCTGTAATTTTAAACCAGAAATAAATTCAGAATATCATACACTACTTCCTGGACTTAACATTATTGAACCTAATAAAGAAGGACTAATTTATATTCATAATCACATAAAAGAAAACATCCCACTACCTGTAAATGAATCGGATTGCCCTGTTGAAATTAAAAATATAATAACTGACAAAACAGTAAAAATTCATATTGTAGGGGGTAAGATTAACGGCTACTTTGACCGTGACAAACATGATAATAAGTTTTGGCAAGAGCTTATTTGGGGTGATAAATATGGAGGAGCAGGTGATATAGATGTGATAGGACACTATGCCCATACCCTTTGGAGTGTAGATCACTACAAAGAACATAACACTGAAAACATAGTGGAAATCATTGAAGCTTTTGATAAATTGATTTACAGTCAAATGGATTTTACAGGCCTTATAAAGTACAATAGAGGATTCAATAATAGAGCATATATGCACATTATATATAATCCAAAACCTGGTGTTGGAGCTTATTCAACCCCATACCGTACTGCCTATAATTATAATGGCTATGCTAATATTTTCTGCACTCTTGAATTCTTAGAGAAAAGAGTTTGGGTAGTAGGTCATGAAGTTGGTCACAGTAATCAAGTTAGACCAGGATTCAAATGGCATGGAACAGCAGAAGTCACAAATAACTTATGTGCACTTTACAACCAAGAAATTTTAAATGGTAGAGCATCAAGACTATATGATGGAAACGAAAAATCTCCTTTTGAAATAGGAAAACAAAAATTCATAAATACAAATCTTGCATGGTCACAACGCGAAAATGACTCAGGCAAAGATGGACTAGACATGTCACGATTAGTTCCTCTATGGCAATTAAAGCTATACTTCGTTGATATTTTAGGACAAAAAGACTTCTATAAAGATTTCTATGAGTACTGTAGAACTACAGACTATAGCTTTGTAAATAACACTAACCATGGTCAACTCATGCTTGATTTTATTCGCCAAGTATGTCGAATTGGGAATCAAAACATGCTCGAATTCTTTGAAGCATGGGGCTTTTTACGCCCATTCAAACAAAGTGTAAATGATTACGGGCATAAAACAATTGAAATCACAGAGGAGCAAGTAAGCGCTTTAAAAACTGAAATAGAATCAATGGATTATCCCAAACCTCAAATCCCAGTACATGAAATAACGGATTATAATTGGCCAGACTTCAAGAATAAACTCAAATAACAAATCATATTTAGCTAACAGCAATAAAGTCCAAGTAAAACACCTACTTGGACTTTATTATTTAATAACAACATTATACGATTTACTATCTTAATACCTCCCCTGCAACAGACTCACCTCCTGTATTCAGGTCAGAATCTTGAGAGCCTA
>JASLIW010000068.1 GCA_030152865.1 Bacteroides sp. | reverse complement strand
TCTTTTGACAAGTCTGCACCTTCGTCCTTTTTGAACTCATCTACCAACCAGTCAATAATTACTTGGTCAAAGTCATCACCACCTAAGTGTGTATCACCATTGGTAGATAATACTTCGAATACACCGCCACCAAACTCAAGGATAGAGATATCAAATGTACCACCACCTAAGTCGAATACTGCAATCTTCATGTCCTTGTGTGCTTTGTCTAGACCATAAGCTAGCGCAGCAGCAGTAGGCTCGTTTACAATACGTTTTACTTCAAGACCAGCAATCTGACCTGCTTCTTTAGTAGCTTGACGCTGAGAGTCTGAGAAGTAAGCTGGAACGGTAATTACAGCATCAGTTACCTCTTGTCCTAGGTAATCTTCAGCCGTTTTCTTCATTTTCTGAAGTACCATAGCTGAGATTTCTTGAGGTGTATAAAGACGCTCATCAATTTTTACACGTGGTGTGTTGTTGTCGCCTTGTACTACATCATAAGGTACACGAGTAACCTCTGTTTGTACTTGGTCCCAGTTCTCACCCATAAATCTCTTAATAGAAGAGATAGTCTTTTTAGGGTTTGTGATAGCCTGACGTTTTGCAGGATCACCAATTTTACGCTCTCCATCTTCTACAAATGCTACGATAGATGGAGTTGTTCTTTTTCCTTCACTATTTGTGATTACTACAGGTTCGTTTCCTTCAAATACAGAAACGCAAGAGTTTGTAGTACCTAAGTCAATTCCAATTATTTTTCCCATAATACTTATATTATATTTTTATTTTATTCAACAAAAGTTTTAACTGTACCCGCTTTAGCTTAGTCTGCCTTGCGAATGCACTATATAAAAGACAAAGATTGTGCCACAAAAGGGTCAAGCTTATTTACTGACATACTTTCTGCCAATTAGGCAGAGTAGGGCAATAATTCTTACGGTTTTGGCTGAAAGGAGTGACTATTTTTCTATATTCGTCTTATCATTAATTTGGAAAAGCAATATGATAAACAATCGATTGAATACACTTCTATTTTTTGCACTCCTAGTTGTGCTTACGAGCTGCGGTCAGAAGTCTAAGCCTGCAAATGAGCAGCTAAGCACGAGTAACTCCTATGCGCAAGGCTTTGAGATAGATCAGTCTCACCAAGACTATACAAAAATTACAGTTTTTGATCCATGGAATGACTATGCTGTGCATAGCATCTACTATCTAACATCCAAAGAGGAGGTGGAAACACCTACCGATGGTCTAAAAATCAAGGTACCCGTACAGTCCCTTATGGTCAATTCCGCCACTTACCTCAGTTTTATTGATTTACTTGGTGAGTCAGACAAGATCAAAGGAGTGTGTAGTACAAAGTATATTTATAGCCCTTTTGTATTGGAAGGAGTCAAAGAAGGGCGTATTTTAGATTTAGGAGAGTCTTTTAATCTGGATACAGAACGCCTACTTTTACTAAATCCCGATATCATTCTCACCTCAGCCTACAGTGGAGACCAAAAGGAAGCAGAGAAGTTTCGTAAGCTTAGTCAGCGCCCTGTCTTTAATTTGGAGTGGCAGGAGCAGACATTGCTGGGTCGTGCAGAGTGGGTTAAGTTTATTGCAGCCTTTTTCGATAAGTTGGAACTAGGCAATCAGATTTTTGAAGAGATAGAACAAAATTATTTGGCTGCTAGAGAGATAGCCAAAGGCATTAAGACGCCACGGCCCACAGTTCTTTCAGGACAAGACTTTAGAGGTACCTGGTCTTTACCTGGGGGTAAGAGTTATGCAGCCGAGCTATTTCGGGATGCCAAGATGAGTTATTATTACGAAGAGGAAGAGAGTCAAGGAAGTATACCCTCCACTATAGAAGAAGCCTTAGTCTATTTTCATGATGCTGATATTTGGGTTAAGGTGCAAGCTTCTAGCTTAGCCGAACTGGCAGAGACCAATGATAAGTACCGTCATTTCAAAGCCTTTAAAGAAGGTAGAGTCTATAATAGTAGTAAGCGCTCTAACCGTACAGGAGGCAATGACTATTGGGAAACAGGTGTTGCCCGTCCTGACTTACTCCTTAAAGATATGATTAAGATTGCTCACCCTGAGGCCTTACCCAACTATGAATTGACCTTTATGGAGAAGTTACACTAAACATGAAGAAAAGATTTTTAATCCTCATTCTACTCTGTTTCGTAGCTTTTGTCTGCGATATCCTTTTTGGCAGTGTCAATATCTCTTTGGCTCATTTGTGGGAGAGCCTAGTTAGCCAGGAGCAGCCCATCTATCGAGAGATTATTATAAATTACCGTTTGCCCAAGGCATTTACCGCACTTTTTGTAGGGGCATCTTTGGCCGTAGCAGGTCTGCTGATGCAGATCTTGTTTCGCAACCCCCTGGCTGGTCCCGATGTACTCGGCATTAACTCTGGTGCTAGCTTGGGTGTAGCACTACTTACCCTAGGTGGGGCCTCTTTTCCCTTTTTTGTATCTAGCGCCTATGCTCAGGTGGTAGCAGCTATATTGGGTGCTAGTTTGATTCTTATGCTGATTTTACTGGCATCCACACGCGTTAAAAGCACCCTTACACTCTTGATTGTAGGGGTAATGTTTGGTTACTTTACCAGTTCTATCGTGAGTATCCTACAGAATATGAGTAATCCCGAAACACTAAAGCTATTTATTACTTGGACTTTTGGTAGCTTGTCGGCTGTGGGCTGGAATGAACTTGTCCTCTTATGTGCGATACAAACGACCTGTCTGTTCTTCGCTTTTTTATTAATCAAACAGCTCAATGTCTTCTTATTGGGCAGTGAATATGCCAAGGGCTTAGGCATTTCGGTAGAGCGGACTCGTTTTTATATTATCGTGATTACTGCTGTGCTAGCTGGTACTGCCACAGCGTTTACAGGGCCTATTGGCTTTATTGGGATTACAGTACCCCATATTGCGCGTGGCTTATTTAAGACCTCTAATATCAAAGTAATCTTACCTGCCTCAGTACTTTGTGGTGCCACAATTTTGATGGGTTGTGATATCGTATCGCAGTTACCCTTATTTAATGGTGTATTACCAATAAACGCAGTGACTTCGCTTTTCGGAGCTCCTATTATCTTGTGGATACTTGCTCGTTCAAAAGCTTAAGAGCAAGTATCCCTATTTATTTACTTTAATTGCGCTAGCTGCACCCCTTGGCGAATGCGATCGGCCATACCAATGCCCCCTCTGATATTTCCTCCCAAATGTAGCCCCTTGTACTGTTGTTGAATCAAGTCTATGGCTTCAAAGCGTTCCTTACTTGTGATTTCATACTGGGGAATAGCCATCTTATGGCGGAAAATCCGAATTAAGTCGGGTTGCTTAGAGCTAGGGAAGTGAAGCATCGTGTGAAAGTTACGAATCACCAAGTCTTCGAGCTCTTGATCTTTAAGCTCTGTTAAGTTTGCGTGTTTAACCCCTCCAATAAAAAAGGAAAATAGTGCCCCATTTTCAGGAGCTCGCTGCTCAAAACAGGCTGCAGGAAATAAAATACCTAGCACTTCTCTTTTTTCGCAAGAGGGCACCAAGCCACCAAATGCATTGAAATCTAAGCCCTCGGTATCTTTTACTCCTACACTCACTTGAACCACTGGTGCATACTGTAAATTGGTGATGGCTTGGAGTAGCTGAGGCTCTACAAAGGTCAAGAGTTCAGCCAGGGTATAGCCACCTGTGGTGGTGATGACCTGCTTAGATGTGATTTGTATCGGTTTGCCTGCCTGCTCAAAGGAAGTAGTCCACTGCCCATGGATTGGGCTGACTTGCGTATGTTCGGCTTGTGTATAAATATTTTCTTTTCCTATTTTTTCTCCCAAGGCCTTGGGAATTGACTCTAGACCTCCTACAGCAGAGAATACCTGTTTAGTGGCTAAACGATCCCTTTCGGTTTTGGGTTCTTTGGCTTTGGCCAGAGCTCCTTTGATAAATCCCCCGTAGTTTTGTTCTAGGTTGTAGAGTTTAGGTAGGGCAAATCGGGTAATAAGTGTTTCAGGATTGCCCGCATAGACTCCTGATAGAAAAGGGTCAACGGCATAATTGAGGTAGGATTTGCCCAAGCGCCTGCGGGTTAGGTCTGCAATGGACTCATTGGGGTCTTGCCCCACCTTACGAAAGGGTTCTCCTAAAATACGAAACTTATCTGGCCAGCTAAACAGTGGCGTACTGAGGCCACCCCAGAGTGAAGAGGGAATCTCATGAAAGCGCTTACCTTTCCAGATCAGCCTCCTTTTGGCCTCCTCTTTGGCTGTTTCCAACTGGCAGAGCGGCGCTAAATCCTGAAATAACTCGGCCACCTCTGGGTAGGAGATAACACCTGTGTTAGGTCCCTTTTCAAAGGTAAATCCATCCTCATGAAAGGTCTGGATCTGTCCACCTATTCGCTTGCTCTTTTCTACTACTGCTACTTGTAATCCTTTCTTTTTGAGGTAGAAAGCAGTAGTCAATCCAGTCAATCCTGCTCCTACCACAACGACATCCACTTCTTTTTGTATCATAACTTATACGGGTTTAGAGAATTTTTTGGTCGTGTTGACCAATAACTTATCCAGCGAGGCGGCCACATTGCGCACAAAGAGTTTTCCTGAGCTTGTCATTTGGATTCCTTTGTCTGACCACTCAATCAGTCCATCCTGTTCAAACTCCTTCAGCTCTTTGGGTTGGTAGCGGATAGCTTGAAGTAGCTCATCCTTACTTATATTGAGGTGTTTAGCTACTTCTTCCCAGGCAATGGTATAATTACAGAGTAGTGTTTCAATGACAGCCCCTGTTATCTGCTCTTCTTTGCTGCGCTGGTAGCCCTTAGTAATGGGAAGGTTTCCTTTTTCTACTTGGTCAATGTAAGCATCTATCGTTTTTATATTTTGAGCAAAAGCCGTAGAGAGCTGGCTGATACCAGTTACTCCAAAAGCGTAGACTTGTCCTGTAGTACGGCGGGTGCAGTAGCCCTGAAAATTGCGATGAAGCTCTTGGTTTTGTAGCGCTTGATACAACTCATCACTCTTTTTGACAAAGTGATCTAGTCCAATAGCTTGATACCCCGCTTTTTTAAGGAGTATAGAGGCCTCCTCAAAAAGTTGCTGCTTGGTTTGACTATCGGGTAGGCCTGCTTTTTCGAGGATGAGCTGGCGCTTACTTACCCAAGGTACATGTGCATAAGAGAAGGTAACCAAGCGGTCGGGCGCAAGTTGTATAGCCTTTTCTATAGACTGCTTAAAACTACTCACGGTTTGATGAGGCAGCCCATAAATAAAGTCCATATTGATCTTAGCTCCTGCATCCCTTAGAATCTCAAATATGTGCTCAATGGGGAGCAAGGAAGGTTTGCGATTGGCAGTCTTTAAGACTTGCTCATTGAAGTCTTGTACACCAATACTAAATCGGTTGAAGTGAGCTTGAGTTAAGTCCTGCCAGTAAGCCTCATCCAGATAGCCTGGGTGGCACTCAATAGCGATTTCAGGTGATTCTATTGTCTCAAACCCATCAAGTAGGTATTCATTTATTCGCTTTAGGGTGGCCACGGGCAGAACTGTAGGTGTTCCACCCCCATAATGAATTTGTGCGACCTTTCTGTTTTTGTTGAGTAGCGGCTTTACTAGATCTATCTCCTTGAATAGTGTCGCAACATATCTTTCGATGCTTTCAGCCTTCATCATGGGGAAAGAGTTGCAACCACAGTAGTGACAGAGGTGCCTACAGAAAGGGATATGGATATAGAAAGAAATGTGTGAGGGATTCGTTTGATTAGACTCCTCAATGGCTTGGAGGTAGTCTGTTGCTGTAAAATCCTCATGAAAAAAATTAGCTGGAGGATAACTGGTGTATCGTGGTACTGGAATATTGTATTTGTCTAAATTGATTTTAGTCATATTGTGGTTTTTTGAATGCAATTAAAATATAAAGAAGCGAGAGTCCTGCTAAGCCTATTTCAAAACTAGCCAGACTTAAATAGCCCAATTTCTCAGCTAC
>JASLIW010000060.1 GCA_030152865.1 Bacteroides sp. | reverse complement strand
CAGGCTGAACCAGAGCGTTTGCGAGAAGCTTACCGTAGAGTAATTAAGATAACCATGCTTATTACTTTTGCCTGCATGCTAGGTTTGGCAGCTTGTGCTAAACCTGTTATTTTAATCTTGATCGGTGAAAAGTGGCTTACTGCAGTAAAATATTTACAAATCATCTGCTTTTCGGGCATGCTTTATCCTTTACATGCCATTAATTTAAATATCCTACAGGTGAAGGGTCGTTCGGATTTATTTCTTAAATTAGAAATTATAAAAAAAATACTGGCTGTAGGCCCAATATGTTTAGGGATATTTTTAGGCATAGAGTTTATGCTGCTAGGCAGTGTCTTTAATAGTTTTATTGCTTATTATTTAAATGCACGCTATTCCAAGGATATGATAAACTACTCTGTCTTAGAGCAGGTAAAAGATATTTTACCGACTTTTGCTGTCTCTCTTTTTGTGGCAGCTGTGATGTGGTCACTTAGTTTACTTACTCTTTCGATCTACCTACAGCTTACTTTACAGGTAGCTGTGGGGCTAAGCTTAGCTTGGTTTATTTACGAAAAGCTTAATTTAGAAGAATATAAGGAGTTGAAAGGAATTGCCCTTTCTATCTTAAAGAGATAAATAGAATGAATACAAAAAAAGAAATTAAAGTTAGTTCACCCTTACTTCCAGACCTCAAGGAGCTTATTCCTTATTTGGAGGATATTTGGGACCGACAGTGGTTGACAAATAATGGACACTACCACCAAGAGCTGGAGAAAGCCTTGTGTGCCTATTTGAAGGTGCCCTACATATCCTTATTTACAAATGGTACGCTGCCTTTGATGGCTGCCTTGCAAGCCTTGCGCATTACGGGCGAGGTGATTACAACACCCTACAGTTTTGTAGCAACAACTCACTCTCTTTGGTGGAATGGGGTGAAGACCGTTTTCGTCGATGTTGATCCTCTTACAGGAAACATGGACCCTGATAAGATAGAAGCTGCCATAACTCCCAAAACCACAGCCATCATGCCTGTGCATGTCTATGGCAATCCTTGTGATACGGATCGTATCAAAGAAATAGCAGATAAGTATGGCTTAAAAGTGATTTACGATGCCGCCCATGCTTTCGGTGTAGAGGTGGATGGCAGCTCGGTGCTGAATGCCGGAGATATTTCTACACTAAGCTTTCATGCCACTAAGGTTTTTAACACCGTAGAGGGTGGGGCCTTAATCTGTCACAGCAAGGAGATGAAACAACGGATAGACTACCTCAAAAACTTTGGTTTTGCTGGAGAAACTACGGTTGTAGCTCCAGGTATCAATGGCAAGATGGATGAAATCCGCTCGGCCTATGGTCTGCTTAATCTCCAACAGGTAGATGCGGCTATTGAGGCACGCAAACAAATAGCCATCACCTATCGTGAGGGCCTTAAGGATGTGGAAGGCATACGCTGTTTATACGATATGGAGGGAGTAAGACATAATTATGCCTATTTCCCTATATTTATAGATGCTGAAGCGTATGGCATGAGCCGTGATGAGCTCTACTTTAAGATGCGTGATGATGGTGTTTTTGCTAGACGCTACTTCTATCCCTTAATCAGTGAGTTCTCTACTTATCGGGGTTTAAGCTCGGCAAGTAAGGCCAATCTACCCAGAGCACATCAGCTAGCTGATGCTGTTATTTGCTTACCTATGTATCACAGCTTGGCAGTGGAAGATGCGAAGCGAATAGTTGAATTTATACGCAAAAAGAGATGAAGAAACTTCTACTACTAGGAGGCTTGAGGTACTTGATACCTGTAATAAAAGAAGCTCATGACCTAGGCTATTACGTAATTACTTGTGATAATGTACCACATAATATCGCTCATCAGTATGCTGATGAGTCGTACAACATTAGTATTTTAGACAAAGAAGCTGTACTAGAACTCGCTAGCAAGCTTGGAATTGATGGAATTATGTCTTTTGCTGTCGATCCAGGTGTACTAACTGCTGCTTATGTAGCTGAAAAATTAAATCTACCCTTTGCTGGTTCTTATGAGTCTGTACGTATCTTACAAAACAAAGACTTATTTAGAGCTTTTTTGACCAAGCATGGTTTCGAGGTACCTGCTTCAGGTGGGTACACTAGCTTAAAAGAAGCTTTGGCTGAGATTGATAAATTTAGTTTTCCAGTGATTGTCAAACCCGTTGATTCAGCAGGGAGTAAGGGTGTCAATCGGGTAGATCAATTGGAGCAGCTTGCTTGTGCTGTAGAAGAAGCAATAAGCTTGTCGTTTTCTAAGCGCTTTATCATTGAAGATTATATTGAGCAGAAGGGCTACTCCTCCGACTCAGATTGCTTCTCTTTGGATGGAAAGCTGGTATTCTGCTCATTTTCAGATCAGATGTTTGAAGACAATGCAGCTAATCCTTATACTCCTGCAGCTTATGTGTGGCCCAACACAATGAGCCCTATAGAGAAAAAGGACTTAGAAGAAGAACTTCAAAGACTGTTTGTCCTACTAGACCTAAAGTCGTCTATCTATAATATAGAAACTCGAGTGGGAATAAATGGAGTTCCTTACATTATGGAGGTTTCTCCTCGTGGAGGAGGCAATCGGATCTCTGAAATTCTAACGAAGGCCACAGGAGTTAATTTGATCCGTTCAGCTATCCAAGCAGCAGTGGGCGAGCCTGTTAATTTTCCAGAGCACTTCGAATATGATGGGGTTTGGGCTGAGCTTATCTTGTACTCCCAGCAAGAAGGAATATTCAGAGGGTTAGATATCGATAAAAGCATACAAGCTTATTTAGTAGAGCAAGACCTTTGGGTGGAGCCTGGGACTAAAGTGTATCCATTTACGGGAGCTAATGAGACTATAGGGACTTTAACCTTTCGATTTAAATCTCGACAAGATTTGGATTTAATATGGCCTACAGTGAGAGAGTCAGTACATATAAGAGTAAAAAAATAGTGTAATGAGTGGAATAGGAGGTTTTTTAGATATTGAGCTGAGAGGCCAGCACTCTTGGCATCCAGGGGCGATGGAGATAAACTCCTGTAGAAATGCTTTGAGATTTCTTATCAGAAACAAAGATATTAATGAGGTGTACATCTCATACTATACTTGTAGCGTAGTATATGATGCTCTAAAAAAGGAAGGAGTGTCTGTAAAATTCTATCATCTTGGAGAAGACTTACTTCCTACTGATATACCCTTAAGTCTTAGGGCTGATAGTGTGCTTATTTATACTAACTATTGGGGCATCTGTGATAAGCAAGTAGAACAAATGATTCATTGCTATGGTCGACAGCTTATAATAGATGCCGCTCAAGCATTTTACTACAAACCTCCACAAGGAATCGCCACTATAAATTCAGCGCGTAAGTTTTTTGGTGTTCCTGATGGAGGATATCTATATTCCGACTTGACTATAGCTCCCGACGTTGAAGATACATCCTATGAGCGTTTTGAGCATTTACTTAAACGCTTTGAGTTATCTTCCAACGAAGCATACCCAGCATATTTAAAAGCGGAAGAATGTATAGATGAACTAGAGGTGAAAAAAATGTCGAAACTAACAAAAGCGTTATTAGCGACA
>JASLIW010000145.1 GCA_030152865.1 Bacteroides sp. | reverse complement strand
CTTCACGAACTGCAGCTGTCATAGCTAGACGGCTATCAGAGTCGATATTGATTTTGCAAACTGCAGATGCAGCAGCTCTACGAAGTTTTTCTTCTGGAATACCAATAGCCTCTTTAAGAGCACCACCGTATTTATTAATTGTAGCAACTTCTTCCTGAGGCACAGAAGATGCACCGTGAAGAACGATTGGGAATCCAGGAAGCTCTTTTTCAACTGCTTCTAGAACATCAAACTTCAATGGTGGAGGTACTAAACGACCATTTTCATCTTTAGTACATTGTTCTGGAGTAAATTTGTTTGCTCCATGAGAAGTACCAATTGAAATAGCTAAGCTATCACAACCTGTTTTTGTAACGAAGTCAACTACTTCTTCTGGTTTAGTATATGTGTGCTCTTCAGCAACTACGTCATCTTCAACACCTGCTAAGATACCTAACTCTCCTTCAACAGTTACATCGAATTGGTGAGCATATTCAACTACTTTCTTAGTTAATGCTACGTTTTCGTCGTATGGAAGAGAAGAACCATCGATCATTACAGAAGAGAATCCCATATCGATACATGATTTACATGTTTCGAACGAGTCACCGTGGTCTAAGTGTAAAACAAGTTGAGGTTTTTCTAGGCCAAGTTCTTTAGCGTATGCTACAGCACCTTCTGCCATATAGCGAAGAAGTGTTTGATTAGCGTATGCACGTGCTCCTTTTGAAACTTGTAGAATAACTGGAGATTTAGTTTCAGCTGCTGCTTGAACAATAGCTTGTAACTGCTCCATATTATTGAAGTTAAAAGCAGGTATTGCATAACCACCTTTGATAGCCTTTGCAAACATGTCTCTTGTGTTTACTAGACCTAAATCTTTGTAATTAATCATTTCTTTTAAAAGTTTATTGTTAGTGAATTTAAATTCCATGCAAAAATAAGCATAATTCTTGATAAAAGACAATCTATATAAGCCAAATATAGGCAAAGCTATATCACTTGAAACAAACCTATTGCTAAATGCAAATCGGCTGATTTAAGAATTGTGCATGGTTTGATTTATCAAGTCATTCTTAAGCTTACTTCACACTTAAAACAAGACAGATAATCAAATAGTTTGCACCTTAGAGTAGGCTTAAAGATTATTAATATATCCCGCTTATTTCTCTAAGTAGATAATAGTAGGTAAATGATCACTGTAACCATCAAGCCAAGTCTTACCTCCATAGGTGCGTAAAGGTGCTCCCTTATATTTTCCACTTGTTTGGAAAAGATAGTCTCGTATGAATACTTCACTATCCAGGTAGCGTAAGCCTTTCTTAGCTTTGAGTAAGGGCTGCGAAATAATTATTTGGTCAAATAAATTCCATTTTCCACGATACATGAGCGTCCCTACTCCCTTGTCTTCTAATATTTCCCACCATGGATTATAAAAGCCTCTTTTCTTAACTTCTTTGGGGTATTTCTTGGCACCCAAGCCTAAAGCAACACTTTCATCCATAGGATCATCGTTCAAATCTCCCATGATAATTATCTTGGCTTTTTTATTGACACTATACAGAGAGTCTGTAATAGCCTTTACTTGTTTGGCTGCATGCATGCGCACAGGAGCCTCGGCTCCTCTTGAGGGCCAGTGATTGACGATAAAAGTAAGCTCTTCATCAGCCACCTTACCTGTTACGACTAAAAAGCCTCTAGTTTTGTGTATCGTATCGCCTTGAAAAGGGGTAGAGGGCACTAACACACTGGATGTGGGCATAAAGAGCTCAGGATTATACAACAGAGCACAGTCTATTCCGCGCTTATCAGGCCCCTCGTAGTGTACAAACTGATACTCATTCTTTAGGGCAGGCTCACTTATTAAGTCTTGGAGTACACGGAAATTCTCAACCTCGGCTAGCCCTATAACAACTGGACCTTCTTCAACAACATCTCTAGAGAGCTCGCTCAAAACACGGGCCAGACGTTTTAATTTAGAACTGTACTTTTCTCTATTCCATGATCTCCACCCATCGGGTAAGTATTCAAAATCATTCTTGCCGTAATCGTGTATGGTGTCAAATAGATTTTCAACATTGTAAAAAGCCACACTATAGGTGTGTGTTTTTGTCTGATAAGAGGATAGGAGTAAATAAAACCCACATGAAACAAATAGTAGTGTAAATAGTGTCTTTTTCATTATAACTTATTTTAGTGCTAACAAAAATCGAAAAAAAATCGGGATATACCTTTTTTAAAGGGCTAAATTTTCGCTATTTAGTTTTAAACACTTATATTTGCACACTGAAGTAGACCATTACACTATTTATTACCAAAATAGTAAACAAAATATTAATATATTAATAACGTATCTGAAATGAAAAAAGATATTCATCCAGAAAATTATCGTCCAGTAGTATTTAAGGATATGTCGAATGGTGACATGTTTTTATCACGTTCTACTTGCAACACTAAAGAAACAATAGAATTTGAAGGTGAAACTTACCCACTAGTAAAACTTGAAATCTCAAGTACTTCTCACCCATTCTATACAGGTAAATCTAAGCTTGTGGATACAGCTGGTCGCGTTGATAAGTTTATGAGCCGTTACGGTGATCGTAAAAAGAAATAAGATCAACTTTTAATTAAGTTCAAAAAAGAGGAGTTCTACGAAACATAGAGCTCCTTTTTTCATTATAATAGAGGAGAGGCTTATATTTAGACTCTCTTGTTTAAGGGAAAACACCTAATTTATTAAGGAAACAACTACCATGGAGTATAGATTAAATAAATACATAAGTAATTCAGGATATTGCTCAAGGCGTGAAGCAGATAAATTGATTGAGGCTGGAAAAGTCAAAGTCAATGGTAAAGTAGCAACAATAGGGCAGCGAGTATATCCTAAGCAAAAAGTGACTGTGGAAGGACACCTTATACTAAATGACGTGGAGCCTGTATACATTGCTTTTAATAAACCCGTAGGAATTGTCAGTACAACTGATCCCGACGAAAAGGCCAACATTATTCGCTACATCTGCCATGAAGAGCGCATCTTCCCTATTGGTCGTCTAGACAAAGACTCTCAAGGTCTTATTTTGCTAACTAACGATGGGGATATCGTCAATAAAATATTAAGAGCAGGTAATAACCACAAGAAAGTCTATGTGGTGACAGTGGATCGCCCTATTACAGATGAGTTTGTAGAGAAAATGGAAAATGGCGTTCCTATTCTAGATCGAGTAACTCGAAAATGTGAAATAGAGGTTATCAATCCCTATACCTTCCGCATAGCACTGATCCAAGGCTTGAACCGTCAAATCAGACGCATGTGTGCTTACTTAGATTATGAAGTACTTAAACTCGAACGTACACAAGTAATGAATATCAAGCTAGGTAATCTTGGCCTAGGCAGCTGGAGAGACCTAAATCCAGGTGAGCTTGAGGTTCTCTTTGAGATGCTTGAGGATTCTACTGGTCATGTGGACCAAAAAGGACGTTCTAACAGTAATAAGTCACTGAATAGACAGCTGGAACTTTTAGATATCCAAACCGATTACAGAAAGAGTGGCTTGAATGCACAAAATAGATCGGCAAGTAAGAAAAAGAAAAGAAGAGCTGCAGCACAAGCCTCTGAGGCAAGAAGAGCTGGTGCTAATAAAAAAGCGAAAAGCTCCAGTGGTAAGCGTATTGGTAAACAAAAAGCGACTAAGGTTTCTCACCGTGGAGGAAGGTTCAAACAAAGATAAATACTCTTCACAATCAAATAAGAAAAGCGATTTACCCAAGAGGGTAAATCGCTTTTTTCTATCCTTACTGTTTCGCTCTAACCTTCCTATTAGAACTCACTGGTAAAATGGAACTTAATCTTCTTAAACTCGCCTTGAGCCATTTGAAGCATATAAGCTGAATCAGCCAAGAACACATCCCGACCATGGATGTCTTTTGCCATGTATTGGTATTTACGCTTCTTAAACTCTTCTAAGGCCTCAGCCGATTCACTCTCTATCCAACAGGCCTTGTAAAGTCGTAAGGGCTCCCAACGACATGTAGCATTGTACTCATTCTTTAATCGGTACTCTATAACTTCAAACTGCAACTGTCCAACCGTACCTATAATCTTTCTATTGTTAAATTGATTGATAAACATCTGGGCAACCCCTTCATTCATGAGCTGCTCTACACCCTTGGCTAGTTGTTTTTGCTTCATCGGGTCAGCATTTTCAATGTACTTAAACATTTCTGGTGAGAAGCTAGGTAGGTCTTTAAAGTGAAGTACTTCACCCTCTGTTAAGGTATCACCTATCTTGAAACTTCCATTATCTGGCAGCCCTATAATATCTCCTGCATAGGCTACCTCTACAGTTTCTTTACGTTGTGCCATAAACTGCGTAGGCGAAGAAAAGCGCATGGTCTTTTTGTCTCTCACATGATAGTAAGGCTCATTTCGCACAAACTTACCTGAACAGATCTTGCAAAAAGCAATACAAGAACGATGGTTGGGATCAATATTAGCTGTAATCTTAAAGATAAAGCCCGTAAACTTAGGTTCTTCTGGCTCAACAATACGCTCATTGGCTTCTGTTGGAAGCGGGCTAGGAGCTATTTCGACAAAGCAGTCTAGAAGTTCTTTCACACCAAAGTTGGTCAGTGCCGAACCGAAAAATACGGGTGCTAGCTCAGCGTTTAAATAATCTTCCCGATTAAATTTAGAATAAACACCTTCTACCAGCTCCAGATCTTCGCGCAGCTGCTCAGCTTGACTCTCATCGATGTAGTTTGTAAGCTCAGGGCTATGGACATCAACCTCTATTTTCTCAGTTACTTTCTGCTTAGAAGGGCGATAAAGATCGAGTTTCTCCTCGTATATATTATATACACCTTTGAATTGAGCTCCTTGCCCTATAGGCCAAGAAAGTGGACGCACCCCTATTTGTAGCTCTTCTTCTAGCTCATCTAACAGATCGAATGGATCTCTCCCCTCTCTGTCTAATTTATTGACGAATACAATAACTGGTGTCTTGCGTAAGCGACATACTTCCATTAGCTTGCGAGTCTGGGTTTCCACACCTCGCGCACCATCTACTACAATAATTACGCTATCTACTGCTGTCAGCGTACGAAATGTATCTTCAACGAAGTCTTGGTGACCTGGAGTGTCTAGAATATTGACTTTATAATCTTTATAATCAAACTCCATAACAGAAGTGGTTACAGAAATACCACGCTGCTTTTCTATTTCCATCCAGTCACTGGTAGCTGTCTTTTTAATCTTATTACTTTTTACTGCTCCAGCAACCTGTATCTGACCTCCAAATAGTAGAAACTTCTCAGTCAAAGTAGTTTTACCCGCATCGGGGTGAGCAATAATAGCAAAGGTACGACGTCTTTCTATTTCGTGATTTTTTGCCATAATTTATTTGTCAAGTTAAAGAGTGGTAGCTTACTACCACTCTTCTCTTTATTTTATTTATTGTTTTTAATTTTTTCTATGCACTTTTCTAAGCTGTCCACCCAATAAGGTATTTTAATAGAATAAGCTTCTTTTACCTTGCTGGTGTTGAGAACAGAGTAAGAAGGACGAGGAGCTTTCGTTGGATACTCTTCCGATAAGATCGGGTAAATTTCACCTTCAAGTTTAGCTAAACGCTGAATAGCTTTAGCAAAATCATACCAAGAACAAACTCCCTCATTGCTGTAGTGATATACTCCCGGCTTAAGCCCTAGCTGCAAAGCTTTTAGTACAAATACAGCTAAATCTCCAGCATAAGTAGGGCTACCTACTTGATCATAAACAACACCCATCGTGCCTCTACTTTGCAGTTGCTTTAAAACTGTCTTTACAAAGTTGTGTCCAAAAGAAGAGTAAAGCCATGAGGTACGAACAACCATAGCTTGGCTACATTTGGCCAAGACTACTCGCTCACTTGCCACCTTGGTAATGCCATAAATGGCTTTGGCAGAGGTGGGGTCTTCTTCGGTATAGGGTTCACTCTTGCTACCATCAAAAACATAATCCGTAGAGAAGTGAACTACGGCTGCGTTAAACTCTTCAGCTATCTTTGCTATATGAGCTACAGCCGAGTGGTTGACCTTATCACAGTCTACTGCATTATCTTCGGCTGCATCAACTGCTGTATAAGCAGCACAGTTAACAATCACATCAATAGCATGTGTCGATACATAATCTCGCACTGCTTCTTCATTACAAATATCCAAAGAAGCTGAATCAGTAAAGAAGAAACAGAGTTCAGGATAAGTGGGTGCTAGTGCTTTAAACTCACAACCCAGCTGTCCGTTAGAACCTGTAATCAGAATATTCATTAGTCAGTTAGTTTTAATTCACCTGCTTTATCTTTGGCATAATAATTGGCCAACACTGCTACAAAATTAGCAATTAAGTCTACCGCTTTCTTTGTTTGTTCTGTAAGTTCTTTCTTTTGAAGCCTTAATAATATAACTCCATATAAGGCATCGAAGCACATCTCTATATCACATTTCTTTTCTTCATTATTTTTGGCTCGCAACTCAGCTATAAAAGGTAGAGCCTTATAAAATGCTGCATTATAGAGGGGATACTTTGTACATGAAATGAGCTCTTGGTGCAAATCATTCAGCTGTATAATCACATTTTGATTAATTTGCAGATGCCCTGACTCCTTTACTCCTTCAGTATACATCATATCAATCAGCTCGGTAAACCATTGTAGCTCAGCTTTTAGCTCCTCTTCAGAAAGCGAAGGCATAGGATCAATCAAGCTAGCTTTGATCTTATCAATATTAAATTGATTGGCACGTATCAGATCTTCCACCTGCCACATGTATATAAGATACTCAGTTATATTCTTCTTTTTAAGTTTTCTAGCTATTTTATACATAACAAGTTGGAATAAGACGATTTATCAGTAAAGTGAACCACCACAAAGGGTTACTACAACTCCTGCAAGAGCAACTATACTCACAATGCTACCTATAATTCTATTCATAATCCAAATTCCCCGAGGATTAAAGTGTGTGCTCACTCGATGAACCACATAGGTAAGCCCAAACCACCAAATTAAAGCACCTATAGCTATTGCACTATAACCTACTAGTACTTCTGAAAAGTGCATATCTGAGCGCACAAATGAAAATCGGGCAAACAGCGTTATAAATAGAAATATAATTAGTGGATTAGAGAGGGTAACGAGTAGAGCCGTTACAAAGTTTCTCACATAAGAGTCTTTATTGCGATTGGCGGGACGAAGGGATTTGGCGGGGTTGGACAGAAAAGTATAAATACCGAATCCTAAAAGTAGAATGCTGCCGAAAAGCTGTAAGTAAAACTGGTTTTTATCTATCAGCTCTATGACAATACTCATACCAAAGCCTGTAAGAACAGCATATATGATATCACTAATAGCAGCTCCAAAGCCTGTGATGAATCCATACCAGCGCCCTTTGTTTAGGGTACGCTGTACACATAACACACCTACAGGACCCATAGGAGCTGATACTACAACCCCTATAATTAAGCCTTTAATTACGACATCAAGCAAGCTTCCTAAATTTCCCATTCTACAAATATCGCTTTTTTTTGCAAGGATGCATTTATTATTAACTACTTTTTAAGATAAATGCACAAGCAAAGCGTAAACCTTGTTTCTAAAGAATACTACAAAAAAAGAGCAAACTTACACAATGGAAGCTTGCTCTTTTCTGCGGTATGTACGGGACTCGAACCCGTGACCTCCTGCGTGACAGGCAGGCATTCTAACCAGCTGAACTAACACACCTTTTTATACCTCAACAAGCGCTACTAGCTTGATTGATGATGCAAATATAGACAAGTTTTGTGGAACTGCAATAGTTTTCCAAAAATATTTTCAAAAAGAACTATTACCTCATCAGTAAGTAGCTTTTTTTTATGTATTTATTTGCCAAAATATTTAATTTACCAATGGATTTAATTATCTTAGTCGCATGAAAAATACAGATAATATTTTCAATATAATTTACAATAAAGAAGTGCCTGCCCCAGGCAAACTCCTCTTGGCTGATCCATTTCTTACAGGCTACCCATTCTGTAGATCTGTGGTATTACTTGTCAGCCACACTATAGAAAATAGTATGGGGCTTATAATTAACGTACCCTTAATCCAAACCCTAAATGAGTTGATTCCAGAACTAGAACATTTGGAAGAGATACCCCTATTTAGAGGGGGGCCGTTAGGTGAAGAAGTTTTATTCTTTATTCATACCTACCCAGATATAGAGGGTGCTTTCCCACTCACTAAAAATCTATACTTCAATGGTAATTTTGATCAGGTAAAACAATTATTAGCAGAACGCAAGCTAGATCCCAATCAGTTTAAATTCTTTTTGGGCTATTCTGGTTGGGGGGATTCTCAACTTGAAGAAGAGCTTAAAGCAAACTCTTGGATCATAACGGAAGCACCAGCCTTATACCTAATACATCAAAGATATGACCTATTATGGCAAGAGCTGCTAAAAAGTATGGGTGGTAAGTACAAACTCTGGGCGAGGTATCCACTAATACCCTCACTAAACTAAACGTCGGTAAAACACTGAAATAAGAGCTCATCTTGAAAACCTGTGAGCGTTAACTGCCAATCCTTGAAACGCCCCGTTTGTTCAAAGCCACAAGATTGATAAAGGGCTATAGCCGCTTCATTCGTAGCGGAAGTGGTAGCATATACCTGATGCAGCAGCAAACGCTTAAAAGCATAATCTAAGAGGAGCATCGTAGCTTCTTTGCCGTAAGCTTGTCCACGGTATTCTTCAAATATGATAATTCCTGTCTCCGCTTTTAGGCTGATGGGAGAGATATCATATAAATCAATGATACCTAGTGGTTCTTGACCTTCTTTACTCGCAATAATTAAACGGAGCTTGCGATCTTGAAAAATATCACCAGTCAAACTCTCCAAGTAGTTTTTAAGAAAAAATCGAGAGTAAGGCATTTTGTTATGGCCCGCATCCCAGCTAGCAGGATCATTCTCTACCTGATGTAATAAATCTAGGTCTTCAGGTTCTATGGCACGCAAGTAAATACGGTCTGATTCTAATCTCTTGAAAGTATACATAAGTTAGTCTTCCTGATTTTTAAGTTCTTCTTCATCTTGAGACAAAATAGGTGATAGAACATAATTGAGCTTCTTGCGAGAAGGCACACAGAGAAAAGCGGCAATACAAACTATTACTGCACATAAAGCCCCTGCAGAACTTAGAAAAAGATAATGTGTAGCTATAGCCACTACAGCCGCTATAGCAAGTAAAAAGACACGCAGTCTAGACCAATAAAGATAGATTTGACAAGCCTCATCAATAGCTGTAGTAGACTTTATTTTTTTAACTTGACTACCCACCAGTTTTAATGAAATAGGAATAGACAAACCTGCGACTACTATTGTTAGTACCTCTGCCACATATTTAGCCAACTCATTATCAGCAAAAAGGCCGTTTATGGAGGTCCAAAACTCACCGATACACAGGCTCACCACCACCACTACCCAAAACGAATAGTATACATATTTCAGCTTACTTAAGCTACTCAACAGTCTGTCTTCTTCTGTTTTCATCATTTTCATATTTAAAGTGTCATGGAGAACTTTGTTCTGTTTACGATACTACGTCCTAAGGTTACCTCATCGGCATAAGCCAGCTCATCTCCTACAGATACACCGCGAGAAAGCACGCTCATCTCTACCGAATAATCTTTGAGCTTACGGTAGATGTAGAAATTAGTTGTATCACCCTCCATCGTTGTACTTAAGGCAAAAATAACCTCCTTAATCCCTCCTTCTTGCACGCGTTCTATTAAGCTGTTTATCTCTAAATCACTAGGGCCTATGCCATCCATAGGTGATATTATCCCCCCTAGCACATGGTAAACACCCCTATATTGTTGTGTTGCCTCAATAGCCATCACATCCCTAATGTTTTCTACCACACATACAACCGAGTGATCCCGATTGGGATTGGCACAAATCTGGCAACGAGCAGCATCAGAAATATTGTGGCACGTATCACAGTATTGTACCTCACGCTTTAGGCGTAAGATGGCATGACTGAAAGACTCTACTTCTGACTGCTCTTGGCGTAGCAGATGTAAAACCAAGCGCATAGCGGTTTTACGCCCAATGCCAGGCAACTTAGCAAATTCATCTATTGCTTTTTCTAGTAAAATCGATGGGTATTGTTGATTCATATATGCTAATCTATTTTGACCCTACAAATATAAGAAGGAATTCAGTATATCCTCTTCTGATTCTAAAAATCCCTTGCAAAATGAATGCAAGTCTTCATGTGATTATATTTAACAATTTAAGACTAGTCTACAATTTATCGTATATTTGCACCCATTATGTTAGTACTCATCACCATCATCATCTACTTCTTACTTTTGTTTTTGATTTCTACAATCACAGGTAAAGCAGGAAGTTCCAATAGCACATTTTTCAAGGCTGATAACCAGTCACCTTGGTTTATCGTAGCTATCGGTATGATAGGAGCCTCAATATCGGGAGTAACTTTTGTTTCTGTTCCTGGTATGCCCATCCACATAGATATGACGTATATGCAAATGGTGTTTGGCTTCTTTTTTGGCTACCTTATTGTTGCTCATGTATTGCTCCCTCTTTACTATAAATTAGGGTTGACCAGCATCTACTCCTACCTCAATCAGCGCATTGGCAAAAAAGCTTACCAAACGGGATCGTTGTTTTTCCTACTCTCTCGGATGTTGGGCACCGCAGCCAAGCTATACCTAGTCTGCTTAATACTACAGCATTTTGTGTTTCGTGACCTATCTATACCCTTATGGCTGATCGCTACAGGAGCTGTAAGCTTAGTCTGGATATATACGCACCAAAGTGGTATCAAAACCATAGTATGGACCGATGCCCTACAGACACTATGCCTGGTTTTGGCCCTACTAGCCATTATTTATTCTGTTTTGTCGCAGCTCGATTTAAATCTAGTAGAAGCTTGGAATACAGTACAAGCTCACCCTAACAGTCGCATCTTTGTATGGGACGACTGGGTCAGTAAACAAAACTTCTTCAAACAGTTTTTGAGTGGTATCTTTATAGTCATTGTCATGACTGGACTAGATCAGGATATGATGCAAAAAAATCTGAGTTGTAAAAACCTCAAAGATGCTCAAAAGAACATGTACACGTATGGGTTTGCATTTATTCCCCTCAACTTTCTTTTTCTTAGCCTAGGCATCTTACTCCTGCTATTGAGCAGCAAACTAGGACTTCAACTTCCTACTCAATCAGACGATTTACTCCCCATGTTAGCTACTGAAGGCTATCTGGGACAGGGCGTTATTGTACTTTTCACCATAGGCATTATAGCTGCAGCATTTAGTAATTCTGACTCCGCACTCACCGCTATGACCACTAGTGTGTGCGTAGACCTACTCAACACAGAAGAAGACAAGCCTGCTCTTGCGATAAAAAAAAGACGCAGGGTACATATTGCCTTATCGCTCCTTTTAATTCTTTGCATAAGCTTTGTAGACCTCATGAAAAGTCAAACAGTCATAGACGCCATATATATTATTGCTTCATATACCTATGGTCCACTGCTCGGTATGTTTGCCTTTGGACTATTCACAAAAAGAAAAACCCAAGATAAGTATGTGCCTTATATCGCCTTAGCAGCTCCGCTTCTTTGCTACCTACTAGACCAGTACACCCTAGATCTATTTAATTACAAATTGGGCTATGAGTTGTTAATGCTCAACGGATTACTTACTTTTACGGGCTTATATATCTATTCAACATCAAATAAACAACAGAAAGAAATCCATAAAAACCATGCATATAACTAGTGCTGAATTTATTATTAGTAATACTGATGTGACAAAGTGTCCTAGCGATGGCCTACCGGAGTATGCCTTTATTGGACGCTCCAATGTGGGGAAGTCATCTCTTATTAACATGCTAACCAACCACAAAGGATTGGCTATGACCTCTTCCAAACCTGGAAAGACCTTGCTAATCAATCACTTTTTGATAAACAAGGAATGGTATGTAGTCGACCTCCCCGGCTATGGCTTTGCTAAAAGAGCGAATAAGCATCGAGGACAAATAACTCAAGTGATCCAAGACTATATCCTAGAGCACCTAGAGATGACCAATCTCTTTGTCTTAATAGATCCACGGGTAGAGCCTCAGGCTATCGACCTAGAGTTTATTGAGTGGCTAGGCGAAAACAATATTCCATTTTCCATTGTTTTTACAAAGGTTGATAAGCTTAAAACCAACCAGATAAACAGTAGTGTACAACGTTTTATCAATAAACTAAAAGAGCAGTGGGAGGAACTCCCCCCCTACTTCATCACTTCATCGAAAGACAAAACGGGTAGAGAAGAAATACTCAACTACATAGAACAGATTAATTCCACATTATAATAAGTAATATGAAAAATATAGTTATGCTTATCTGTGCTCTATTTATAGGAACACAAGCCACACAGGCACAATCTTTCAAGGATTTTTTTTCGAGGAAGAACATCTCTAGAATTGCTTCTTCAGCAGGCATCAATGCTCCTCTAAAAGTAGAAGGAACTTGGAAGTATGCAGGAACTGCTATCGAACTAAAAACAGAAAACGCGTTGAAGAAAGCTGCAGCAGAAGTAGCAGCAGTTGCTGCGGAAGAGAAAGTCAACAACTACTTATCTCAGTTTGGCATCAACACCAACAACATCAGCATCTCATTTGAGAAAGAAGGAAAGTTTGCAGTAAAAGCAATAGGTCGTGAAATACCAGGAACCTACGAGATTAGTGAAGATAAGAAGAGTATTACATTGAAATTTACAGACCGAATTTCATTTACGCCCGATATCAGCCACACCTTAGACACCCTCTCTTTGCTTTTCGAAGCAGACAAACTCATGGAGTTTATGAACTACATCAGCCAGCGTACAGACATCTCTTCTCTTAAAGCTATTAATGCTTTAGCACAAAACTACGATGGCTTGAAAGTAGGTGTGCAGCTAGAAAAAACAAAATAATCTGCACTTTTATACAGAAATCATTAACTTTGCATCGTATAGAAAGGAGAAAATAATTATGAGAAAGCTATTTTTATTATCATTAATGGTAATTATGAGTATAGGTATTAGCTCTGCTCAAACTAAAAATGCAGATGCTAAATTTGAAGCAACAACACAGAATTTGGGAGAATTTAGTGTCAAAAAACCAGTGGTAAGTACCGAGTTTACTTTTACCAATGTAGGTAATGCACCTTTGGTTATCCACCAGGTTATAGCCTCTTGTGGTTGTACAGTACCTGAATACTCAAAGGAACCAGTATTGCCAGGTAAAAAGGGAAAAATCAAAGTAACTTATGATGGTAGCGATAAACCAATAGGCTACTTCAAAAAATCAATTATTGTAAGAACGAATGCTAAAACACCTACTTCTCGTTTATTTATAGAAGGAACAATGACAAATTAGTAGCGTAAAAGCATAAATTTAATGATATTGAAAGGGAGAATCTTTTAGATTCTCCCTTTTTTTCGTTTCTTTGATATTTAGATATTAAACACACATTTTAAACTATTCATAACTAAACAACAGAAACATGAAAGAAATGGAACAGGATCAGGTTTCTCTTCCCGAAAATGCGTTTCGTAAACTGAAGCCAGGAGAAATCTACGACCCAATTATGAGTCCCCACAAGACTTATCCCGAAGTCAATGTATGGTCAGTGACCTGGGGTATCTTAATGGCTATCTTATTCTCAGCCGCAGCAGCCTACTTAGGATTAAAGGTAGGACAGGTATTTGAGGCGGCTATCCCCATTGCTATTATAGCAGTAGGCATTTCTAGTGCCACTAAACGTAAGAATGCACTCGGTGAAAACGTAATTATTCAATCCATAGGTGCAAGCTCAGGAGTAATTGTAGCTGGAGCGATATTCACCCTACCTGCTTTGTATATTTTGCAAGATAAATACCCAGAAATGAATGTCCACTTTACACAGATTTTTATTAGTTCTCTCTTAGGAGGTGTATTGGGTATTCTATTCTTGATTCCGTTCCGTAGATATTTTGTGCAAGATATGCATGGCGAGTATCCTTTCCCTGAAGCAACAGCTACCACACAAGTGTTGGTGTCGGGAGCCAAGGGAGGTAGCCAAGCAAAACCTTTGTTAATAGCTGCAACTCTTGGAGGACTGTATGATTTCATTGTAGCCACCTTTGGCTGGTGGAGTGAAGTTGTCAGTACACGGATGTTCGCCTTTGGTGAAACCCTAGCCGAAAAAGCCAAACTCGTATTTAAGGTAAATACTGGAGCTGCTGTACTTGGTCTAGGCTATATCATTGGCCTAAAGTATGCTGCTATTATCTGTGCAGGATCTTTAACTATTTGGTGGTTAGTTATTCCCGGTATGAGTGCCATTTGGGGTGACTCTGTCCTCAACATGTGGAGCCCCGACATCGTCGAACCACTCAAAACAATGAGTCCAGAAGCTATTTTTGTCAATTATGGCAAAAGCTTAGGTATTGGTGCCATTGCTATGGCAGGGGTTATCGGTATTATCAAATCTTGGGGTATTCTCAAAAGCGCTATTGGCTTGGCAGCTAAAGAACTAACAGGTAAGAGTAAAGGCGAAAACGACAAAGTACTTCGTACTCAACGCGATATTCCGATGAAGATTATTGCTATAGGATCCATCCTAACTATCATTGTTACAGCCCTATTCTTCTATTTTGATGTTATGCAGGGCAACCTACTTCACACCGTAGTAGCTATACTCCTAGTAACTATTATCGCCTTCTTATTTACGACAGTAGCAGCAAATGCTATTGCGATTGTAGGTAGTAACCCTGTATCTGGTATGACCCTAATGACACTCATCCTGGCTTCGGTAGTCATGGTAGGTGTAGGCTTAAAAGGCACCTCAGGTATGGTAGCAGCTCTAATCATGGGTAGCGTAGTTTGTACAGCACTATCTATGGCTGGAGGATTTATCACAGACTTAAAAATTGGTTATTGGCTAGGTACAACCCCTGTCAAACAAGAGATGTGGAAATTCTTAGGAACTATTGTTTCTGCTGCAACAGTAGGAGGGGTAATGATTATCCTAAATAAAACCTACGGATTTAATAGTGGGGAGCTAGCTGCACCACAAGCTAATGCCATGGCAGCTGTTATTGAACCACTAATGAGTGGCGTTGGCGCACCTTGGCTACTCTACGGTATTGGTGCTGCACTCGCCATAGTACTTACACTATTTAAGGTACCTGCATTACCCTTTGCACTCGGTATGTTTATACCCATTGAATTAAATATCCCCCTACTCATAGGTGGTGCTATTCACTGGTACGTAACGAGCAGAAGTAAGGACGAAGCTGTCAATACAGCTCGAGGAGAAAAAGGTACTCTTTTGGCCTCGGGGTTCATTGCAGGTGGAGCCTTAATGGGAGTAGTAAGTGCAGGACTTCGATTTGCTGACATCAACCTTGTCAATGAATCTTGGCTAAACAACAATGCATCCCAATACGTTGCATTACTAGCCTATGCTGGCATTATTATCTACCTAATCACAGCCGCAAAGAGAATTAAATCTAAATAATTCAAATAAAAACCAGTAGAAAGGAGGGCCAGTGCTCTCCTTTCTAGTTCATATAAGTTTGTATACTATGAAACATCTCAGCCTGATCACCTTTATTCTTTTATCTACCTACGCAAGCTACAGTCAAACTGACTGTGGAATACTCAAGATAGCCCTCTCCTACTTAGATACCCCCTATGTAGCCCACACACTGGAGCGAACGAAAGAGGAGAAGCTTGTATTTAATAAAGAAGAAGTAGACTGTACTACCTATGTGGAATATGTACTGGCTGAAGCGCTAGCAGCATCAGATACCCTTGAGAACCGCTCAGCCCAGCAGTATTTACAGCAAATTAGATATCGAAATGGAGAAATAGAAGGCTACTGCTCACGCTTACACTACATCACAGAGTGGATACTATCGGCAGAGGCCAATGGCTTTGTGCAAGACATCACCCAGCAAGAAGGAACTGACAGCATGCAAGTGGTACTCTCCTATATGTCTGAACACCCACAGTACTACCGACACCTAGCTCACTCCACAACCAATCAAGAAAAGATTAGAGCAATTGAGAAAAAAATATCAGGAACTAAAGTAGGCTGGCTTCCTCAAAATGACCTTCCTGATCAAGGCTTAAGCTGGATCAAAGATGGCGATATTATAGCCCTAACAGTGGGCATACGAGGCTTAGATGTGAGCCACCTGGGTTTTGCTATCTATGTAGATGAGCAGCTCCACCTACTCCATGCTTCGTCTAGCCAAGGTAAAGTCATGATTGAACCCGTACCTCTTAGCCAAATGCTGCAACGAAACAAAAACTGGAATGGCATACGAGTAATTAGACCTTGTCTTCCTGCCCAGCAAGAGCAGGAGGATACTCAAAAAGAACTCCCTAATACATACTCAGACGAACAATAAAGAATTAATCATTAATACTTGTATTAAGTGTCCTATTTATTCCCTAATTTAGTGTTAGAATAAAAAGAATATCAAAACTATGAACCGCTTTACTATTTTAGTCGTTGACGACGAACAAGACTTATGCGACATTCTTCAGTTCAACCTTGAAGATGCAGGTTACTATGTAGATACAGCAAACTCTGCTGAAGAAGCCTTGGAAATGGACCTCTCTAAATACGACCTCTTCTTACTAGATGTCATGATGGGTGAAATATCAGGTTACCGCTTAGCTGATCGCATCAGAAGCAATAAGGAAACAGAGACTACACCTATTATCTTCTTGACTGCCAAAGACACAGAAAATGATATGGTAGCAGGTTTTAATGCAGGTGCTGACGACTACATCTCCAAACCTTTTTCTTTGCGCGAAGTATTGGTACGTATCAAAGCCATTCTAAAGCGAACCTACGAAGGTGGCAAAGTAAAAACAGCCTCCAAGTTAATGTATAACACATTAATCTTAGATACGGAGAAAAAGCTAGTAACAATCGACGACGAAGACGTCTCTCTTACTAAGAGAGAATATGAAATCTTGCTCCTACTCTTAGAACATAAAAACCGTGTCTTTTCTCGCCAAGAAATACTAGACCGTGTGTGGAGTGACGAGGAAGATATATCCGATCGCACCGTAGATGTCAACATTACGCGTATTCGCAAAAAACTAAAAGAATACGATAAGAACTTGGTAACACGCTTAGGATACGGATATTGCTTCGAAACAGAGTAAATTTTCATGAAAGATCGGAAACACCTAGTCTCTTTTCACAACCGCTTATTTATCACCGTATTGGCACTCTTTGTCCTTTTTGTAGGGAGCTTTATAGCCTACCAATACCAAAGAGAAAAAGAGTATCGTATAGAGCTTTTTAACACCAAGCTTCAGGGGATAAACAACCGGATGTACACGCTATTGCCCAACCTGGAAGACGCAGAGCAGATTCAGTACTACCTCAACAAGTATTTGGTAGACATACCCAACATCAAGCTGACCATTATAAAAAAGGGCCAGCAAATCGTGTTTGACTCTTTCCACCCAGATACCAACATCAATAACGATGAGTACCTAGAAAATGAGGAGATCAAACAAGCTGTAGAACAAGGTAGTGCCTACCAAATACGGGTAGAACACAGCACTGATACTCCCTACTTCTTCTCAACGACACTCTACCCCAACTACATCATACGCTCGGGTGTACCCTACGATAGCATGCTCAAAAGCACACTGGAGAGCGATACCCGCTATTTGACCTTTAGCATTATCATATCCATCGTTCTTATTTCACTCTTCTACAGCTATACAGCTAAGTTAGGCATTGCCCTCAAACGGCTTCGCAAGTTCACACAACGAGCCGAACAAGATAAAACCATACAGTGGGAAAATGAAGCCTCCTACTCAACGGGTGAGCTGGGAGAAATTACCCAACACATCTTCACCGTTTATCGCAAACTACATGCCACTAAAGAGGCACTTGTAATAGAAAAAGACAAGCTCTTTGCCCACTTACAATACTCAAGAGAAGGGCTAGGTATTTTTTCTTCGGACAAGAAAGAGATCCTAGTTAACAAACTGTTTATGCGCTATTGTAGCTTAATATCTGACTCTAACCTCAAACACAGTGAAGAGGTTTTTGAAATAAAGGAGTTACAGAGCTTAATTCAGTATATTGATGAGACCTATCAGGGAGCTGAAAAGGTTAAAGATAAGCGTAAAGAGATGACCATCGTCAAGAATGGAAAACACTTTGTAGTAGAGTGTATCATTTTTGACGACTTCAACTTTGAACTCTCTATCAACGACATAACAGAAGGCGAAGAGAAAAAACTCTTAAAAAAACAGCTCACACAAAACATAGCACATGAGCTCAAAACACCCGTAAGTAGTATTCGGGGCTATTTGGAAACCATTCTCGACCATCCCAACCTTGCTGTAGAAAAACGTACCAGCTTCTTAGAACGTTGCTATGCGCAAAGCAACCGACTTGCTCGCTTGCTACAAGATTTATCTATTCTGACTCGTATAGAAGAGTCGGGCAAACTATTTGACAAACAAGACATTGATATTAACCTCTTGGTCTCCACCACGCTTCAAGAAATAGAGCTAGACCTAGAGAAAATGAACATAAGTGTTCACGAAGAGTTTAATAAGCAATCCATACATGTATCTGGCAATTATTCATTGATCTACTCAATCTTTAGAAACCTTTTGGATAATTCCATTGCACACGCTGGAAAGAATATAGATATCTTTATCAGCTGTTATAAGGAAGTAGATGGATTTTACTACTTCAGCTACAGAGATACAGGTGCTGGTATTCCCTCAGAACACTTGAATCGCCTCTTTGAGCGCTTTTACCGAGTAGATAAGGGACGCTCTCGTAAGCTAGGTGGCACGGGACTGGGTCTGGCCATTGTCAAGAACTCAGTGCTACTCCATCAAGGAAGTATCTTTGTGAAAAGTGATAAAAATAAAGGGGTAGAATTTGTGTTTACACTACCCAAGTATAACCCAAACTTAAATACAGATGATTCAACTCAAAAAACCTAAATCAAGCTTACTTTATGCCCTACTGATATTGACTCTAGGGGTATCAGGATGTAAGAATCAGACCAAAACAAGCCAAGACAAGAAAGATACACTAACTAAAGTAGAACAAACAGATTCTATACAAGAACTCCCTCTACCTCAAGTGCCCAGCATGCTAACCGATGCCCAAGCACAGATGGACTATATCCTCACACATTATTGGGACAAGATAAACTTCAAGGATACAACAACCCACTACACAGAAGGAGTGCTAGAACAACACTGGGTCAATTACATTGATCGCATAGCAACCTTCGAAGGAGATTCTTATCCCAAGAGGATAGAGGAGTTTATGTCCAAGCTCAATCAAGGTGATAAAAAGAACTTTCAATTTTACACCAAGCTAGCAGATAGGTACCTCTACCACCCAGCCTCACCACTCCGCAATGACCAGCTCTATAGACCTTTCTGTGTTGGTATGCTAGATAGCCCTCACCTCACAGCAGAAGAAAAGGAGCGAGTTCAGTTCAAATTAGAACTCATTGACCGTAACAATGTGGGCCAAAAAGCAGAAAACTTCTACTTCAAGACACAAGATGGAAAGACCTATCAGCTTTACAACATCAAAAACGAATTTACCCTACTCTTTTTCAACAACCCAGGCTGTAGTATGTGTGCTCAGGTCATCGAAATCATGAAGAAATCTGAAACGCTCACCTTCTTAGAGCACAAAAAACGATTACAGGTAGTAGCTGTGTGTCCTGATGGCGATACCTCTGACTGGAGAGAACACATCAAGGACTTCCCTACTCACTGGCTAAATGGCTATGACCCCGATCTCTACTTGTTTGACAACAACCTGTATGACCTCAGGGCCATCCCCAGCCTCTATCTACTTGATAAGAATCATAAAGTCATCCTAAAAGATGCAGATATTAGCGAAGTGATCGCTAAAATAGAAGAGATGCTGTAAATCAAAAAGCTGGGCCTCTTATTTGGACTCCAGCTTAAAAACAGCTATATTTGTAAGGCAATAGTTCGGCTTTCTTCTGCCACAAGAAGGTCGATAATAGGGAATTAGGTGCAAATCCTAAACAGTCCCGCTGCTGTAATTCTCATCTAAAAGTAATAGAACTAAAACTATTATGCCACTGGAGCTTGCTCTGGGAAGGCCTCTATTACTGAGATAAGTCAGAAGACCTACTATTGTGCTCTTAATTTCATTACTTTCGCGGAAAAAGTTCTGAATCTGATAATCGAATGGGGTAAAGCAAAGCTTTGCTCACTTATCCAGATTTATTCACGAAAAGTAAAACAAATAAACTCTGCCAAGTTTATTAAAAAGGATGCCCAGCCGAAGTGAATTCGTCTGGGCATTTTTATTGCAAGGCATAAGTATAAACAAATCTTTGTGTACGATGATAATGCAGCTCCTGATTTAAAACTAGCTCCCCTGCGCGATATACCTGCGCATGGAAAGAGCCTTTTATGGGCTTTAACTGAAAAGGTGCTACCTTGAAATCACGTCTAAAGTCTATTCCTTCCCAATCTACGAGCTTAAATAAAGTCTCTTTGGCACACCAGAGTAGAGGCTCATAAGCCTGTGACTCTGCTGGAGGAAAGAAAAACTCTTGAGGTGAAAACACACGACTAGCCACCCTGTGGATTTGTGCATAAGGTGGAGTCTCCAAATCGATACTCACAGCTCTGCGGGCAGACAATATAATAGCTACGAACTCACCAGAGTGCGATATGCCAAGTGAATAATCACTTTCTAGCAAGCTAGGCTTACCTTGAGAGCTATACCTAATTTGTACCTTTCTCCCAAGTAGATTGTGAAGAAGTATCCGGGTGCTGAGCCACTCCCGCTGTCGCTGCTCCGACTTAAACAAACTCGCCTCTTCGACAAAGGGTAAAGCATAGGGATGTTGCTTAAGCTCAGCAAGAGCTTCCTGCATCTGCCAGACAGCTATTTGGTAGCCATCCTCCTGCCTATGTAAGACAACAGGCATAATTAATCCTCCTCAAGATCCTCACCGGAGGAGGGCTCATGGATGGTAAATTTAACATTAAGAATACGACGGTTGTCCTTGGCCAACACTTCAAACTCATAATTCTTGTAAACCACCTTTTCATGTAGTTCTGGAAACTCCCCTTTTATTTCGAGCAGTAAACCTCCGATAGTATCGGCCCCACCTACCACTTTCTCAAACTCCTCTTCATCAGTCTTGGTTATCTTGTAAAAATCTGAGAGCTGAGTCTTCGCTTCAAAAATCCAACTACCATCATTTATTTTACGGAACGTACTTTCATCTTCGTCGTACTCATCTTGAATCTCACCTACTATCTCTTCGATGATATCTTCCATAGTAATAAGCCCTGATGTACCTCCAAACTCATCTACTACAATAGCAATGTGTACACGATTAGCTTGAAAATCACGAAGTAAGTCATCGATCATTTTTGTTTCGGGCACAAAATAAGCAGGACGAATAATAGACTGCCAACGAAAATTATCACCCTTATTAAGGTGAGGAAGTAAGTCTTTGATGTAAAGAACACCACAGATGTGATCCCTTGTCTCACTGTAAACGGGTATGCGCGAATATATATTCTCAACAATACACTTAAGCACTTCCTTATAAGGCGTTTTGATGTTCAGATCTACCATATCCAAGCGAGAAGTCATCACCTCCTTCACCGTCTCTCCACCAAAACGAATAATTCCTTCTAGTATCTGATTCTCCGTTGAAATCTCCTCTTTATCTGTTAGCTCTAAGGCATGAGAGAGTTCATCGACTGATATGTTGTAGTTGGCTTTGTTGTGAAAACGCTTATTGACAAAGGAGGAAGACTTGACCAAAACAGTAGCAAAAGGATGAAACACTCTTTTGAAAAACTGAATACCTGGAGCAGCAAAACGACAAAAAGACAAAGTCTGCTGGGCCGAGTAGATTTTAGGGATGATCTCGCCAAAAAGCAACAATAAAAAGGTAAGTGCTACGGTCAAAATTAAGAACTCCGCAATGGGAGAGTTGAACCGAAACACATTCATAAAGAAGAAATTACACAACACAATAATCGTCACATTAACGAAGTTGTTGGTGATCAGAATAGTGGCTAATAAGCGTTCTGACTGCTTCAGTAAGCGACTTATTATAGCATCAGAAGGATGCTCCTCCTCTTCTATCTCATTTAAGTCAGAAGGACTTAATGAAAAAAATGCAATCTCTGAGGCCGAAGCAAAACCCGAGACTATTAATAACAAGCCTGCCAAAATAAGAGATATAATGGCAGGAATTGTAGGTTGTACTATCTCAAAACCATCTGTTATAGAGGCCAGCTGATAGAGTATCGTATTTGAATCCAAAAGATTGTAATTTAGTTAAACATAGTGTAGCAAGTAGAGCCTGCCACACAGAAATTTAAAACGGCAGATCATCTAAGGGATTTGCCTCTTCTGGCTCAGAGCCAACTGCCTGTTCTGGCATAGCTGGTGCCTGGGGCGATGCAGGATTTGAGGGTGCTTGTGCTGCTGCTGAGACCGTATCACTCTTAGGAGTAAGCATCTCCAATTGATCTACTTGGATCTCTGTAATGTAGCGTTTTACCCCCTGTGCATCGTCGTAAGAACGCGTTCTTATCTTGCCTTCAATATAGAGTTTATCCCCTTTTCGAACGTATTTTTCAACGATTTCAGCAAGTCCTCTCCATACCACAAGATTGTGCCATTCAGTGCGCTCAGGAACTTGCGTACCATTTTTAAGTGTATAACCTCTCTCAGTGGTGGCCAAGGGAAGTGTAGCTACAGCAATTCCTGTATCTAAGTATCTAACGTCTGGATCTTTGCCAACGTTTCCCAAAAGAATAACTTTATTAACTGACATATATTTTATTTAGTTTAATATACTCAAATGTAGATAGAATATGAATATAATACAACATTTGAATATTTTTATTCACCTATTTCTATGAATTTTTCAACAAAGCGATGAATCAAGCGAGGAATTGCAAAATCCTCCAATTCTGAACATTTGATTTTAAGGAAGGACTCAGGCAATACACTCTGCTCACCCACCTCGAGCTCATAGAAATTTGTATGTAAGTGCTGGTGCGATAAAACATGTTTGTAATCTTCTACCAGCTGGCGTATAGTAGGCTCCTGCAAGCCCTCAAAAAGAGCTTGAACTTCCTGATTTTGAAGTAGGTACTCTAAAGATAAAGGTTCTTTAGACTCCACCAAAGGAAATTGAAATAGATTCTTCCAGATATCCTGCCCTTGACGCTTTTGTATATACGTATAGGGACCTTGCTTTAGGTAGAAAAAGTGAAAGTATCGGTGTCGAACTTTAGTCTTAGCTACCTTTACAGGTAGAGAGTTAATATTATTTTCTTGATAAGCAATACAGGATTCTACCAAAGGACATGTACTACAATTGGGTGATTTGGGGGTACACTGAAGCGCACCAAAATCCATAATCGCTTGATTGTAACGAGCAGGATGCTCTTTATCCAATAGTTCTTGGGCCAAAGCGGCAAACTCTTTTTTACCTGCGCTCTTATCTATAGGAGTATCTATGCCAAAATAACGAGCAAGTACTCGATAGACATTGCCATCTACTACAGCATAGGGCAAGTCGAAAGCAAAAGAACAAATAGCAGCAGCTGTATAATCGCCCACTCCCTTCAGAGCTCTTACCTCTTTATAGGTTTGGGGAAACTCCCCTTTTATACTTCTAGCAGCCGCATGCAGATTACGTGCGCGAGAGTAATAACCCAAGCCCTGCCAGTATTTCAGCACCTCATCCTCATCAGCTCGAGCCAAATCCTTTACTGTAGGGAATCGCTTCTTAAACCTCAAGAAGTAGTCATATCCTTGAGCCACACGGGTTTGTTGGAGTATCACTTCTGATAGCCAGATTAAATAGGGATCTTTAGTATTACGCCAGGGCAAATCTCGTCCCTCTTTTTCATACCATTGTTGAATTCTTTTTGTAAACACCTAATATTTTTTCTTGTTAAATCAAATGCAAAAATAGTCAAAACTTTGAGATAGCTCATAGGGTAAACCAAAGGCTATGACTATTTTACACATTTTTAAAGCGGTTTTATTTTTTTGCTGCTCGAAAAACCTATATATTTGCAAACCAAAAATTTAGAATCACATAGTAATATTATTTATTTAAGAGATGACAAAAGCGGATATTGTAAACGAAATTTCTAAAAAGACTGGCGTTGATAAGGTTACAGCTTTAGAAACAGTAGAAGCATTCATGGAAGTTGTAAAAAATTCGTTAATTGATAACGAAAATGTGTATCTTCGTGGTTTCGGAAGCTTCATTGTTAAGAAAAGAGCCGAGAAGACAGCTAGAAATATTTCTAAGAATAAGACAATTATTATTCCAGAGCATTTTATTCCAGCATTTAAGCCTTCAAAGAGCTTTACAGAAGCTGTAAAGAAACATATTAAATAAGAGTATTAACCATAAAAAAAACTGAAGCTATGCCAAGCGGAAAGAAGAAAAAAAGACATAAAATGTCTACCCACAAGCGTAAAAAAAGACTAAGAAAGAATAGACATAAAAGCAAAAAGTAGTCTATAGTCTTTTAGTTTATGAAAAATGAAGAACAAACTTGTAAAGATTAGTCTCTTTCTAGTTTGTTCTTTGTTTAGGTAAATATTGTGAACAAATAATGTATCTTTATCGTTCACAAGTAAGTATTTATAATTAATTAGGAAAACAACAGTGACAAGCGAATTAGTAGTAAACGTACAGCCCAAGGAGGTTTCACTAGCTCTATTAGAGGACAGAAGCTTAGTAGAACTTCAAAGCGAGGGAGTAAACGCCTCCTTTTCTGTTGGGAACATGTACTTAGGTCGCGTCAAGAAATTGATGCCTGGGCTTAACGCCTGCTTTGTCGATGTCGGTTATGAAAAAGATGCTTTCCTTCATTATTTAGACTTAGGTCCTCAATTCAATTCTCTAGAAAAATATGTCAGACAAACTTTAAGCAATCGCAAAAAGCTCCCATCCATGTCAAAGGTGGCAAATATGCCCGATATTGAAAAAGATGGTAGCATCTCAGAGGTACTTAAAGTTGGTCAAGAAGTTGTTGTTCAGATTTCCAAAGAACCCATCTCTACCAAGGGCCCTCGCCTAACATCCGAGCTATCCTTTGCTGGAAGATATTTAGTTCTTATTCCCTTTAATGATAAGGTTTCTGTATCACAAAAAATCAAATCAAGCAAAGAGAGAGCCCGGCTCAAACAACTACTCAGAAGTATAAAACCCAAAAACTTTGGGGTTATTGTACGTACAGTAGCCGAGGACAAGCGTGTAGCCGAACTCGATGCTGAATTAAAGGTCTTACTTCAACGTTGGAACACAGCCATACGTAAAGTACAGCAGGCTAAGAAGTTTCCAACTCTTATCTTTGAAGAGACCAGCAGAGCAGTTGCTTTGTTGAGAGATATCTTTAATCCCTCATTCCAAAATATTTATGTGAATGATGAAACCGTATTCAACGAGATTAAAGACTATGTAACACTGATTGCCCCCAATCGTGCCAACATAGTTAAGCGCTACAAAGGACAACTTCCTATTTTTGACAATTTTGACATTACCAAACAGATTAAATCATCGTTTGGAAAAACCGTATCTTATAAGCGTGGAGCCTACCTCATTATTGAGCATACAGAAGCTCTACACGTGATAGACGTAAATAGTGGCAACCGCACAAAAAATGCAAATGGACAAGAAGCCAATGCAGTAGAAGTGAACTTGGGTGCTGCTGACGAAATAGCAAGACAGCTACGTCTTAGAGATATGGGAGGTATCATTGTTATCGATTTTATCGATATGGGTGAAGCTGCCAACAGACAAAAAGTGTATGAACGGATGTGTGCCAATATGCAAAAAGATAGAGCACGACACAACATCTTACCACTTAGCAAATTTGGCTTAATGCAAATAACCCGTCAACGAGTACGTCCAGCTATGGACGTAAACACCTTAGAAACCTGCCCCACTTGCTTTGGAAAAGGAAGTATCAAATCTTCCATCTTGTTTACAGACACACTAGAGAATAAAATTGACTACCTAGTCCACAAATTGAAGATGAAGCGTTTTTCATTACACATCCATCCATATGTAGCGGCCTACATTAATCAAGGCGTTATCTCTCTCAAGAGAAAATGGCAGATGAAATATGGATTTGGCATCAAAGTCATACCGAGTCAGAAGCTAGCCTTCTTAGAATACACATTCTACGATGCAAATGGCGAAGAGATCGATATGAAAGAAGAAATTGAAACAAAAATTTAAAAAAA
>JASLIW010000026.1 GCA_030152865.1 Bacteroides sp. | reverse complement strand
GCTGAAGAAAAAACGATTTATTCTGAAAATAAATACTGATTTGTAGGAGTTTTTCTGCAACTTTAGGACAAAATTAAATACGTTTTTCTTATGAGAAAATACCTTTTTATAGTAGTAAGCTTCGCATGTAGCCTGCTAGCCTATGGCCAGTCGGTAGATAAAAGCATAAACGAGGCAATAAACAAGAGCCAGTGGTTTGAGTTGCGTGAGCTTTATCAGAACCACAGTGCTGAGGTGCAAACAGCCGTACTTCATCCGCTGTCTAAATTCTTTATCCATCACTTCTTTAATCAGCCCGACTCAGCGCTCTACTATGCAGATCAGCTACTGACTAAGCATCAAGCCGAGCTTGGAGGCTCTGCCAGCAGCTTTATATTTTTGATGTCTCAAAACTTTGCCAAACTAGGGCAGTACACCAATGCAGCTGGCATTTTAGAACAGTATAATGGGATGTTTAGAGCGCAGAATTTAGAGCCAAACCCTCTTTTTGTCTCTTATGAAAAGCAGTATCAGGCTATTGCTGAGCTTGGAGGCTTTCGTACCCATCGTCCAGCTAAGGACATCCAAATACCGATTAGCTACCGAGATGAAGCTGGCAAACCAAGCCTCATACAGCTAGGTACACGTATCAATGGGCAAGCACATCAGGCGGTGTGGGACACAGGAGCTGGAGAAAACATCATCTCGCTGGAATTGGCCGAAGCATTAAAGCTCCCCATCTTCGACTTTGCAGGTACCGAAGTCGTATCTACAGTCGGTGTCAGTCAGTCTGCCTTTACAATTATAGATTCGCTGCAGTTGGGAGAAATCGTATATACGCATGTGCCTTTTCAAGTGCTCCAGATGAAGGGGCCCAATGCCGAAGCCAATGCCCAGATCAAGCGTTTGGGGCTAGACTTCATCTTGGGAGTACCCTGTATGCTAGCCCTAGAAGAGATACAGTTCGACTTCAAGCACAATTTATTACGCATACCCGCTCAGCCCAGCCCAGCCCCAGCTTTTGCTCCCAACCTCTGCTGTTCTGTCGAGAGAACCTTTGTTGTTTCTATCCTCGATAAGCGAAGCCAAAAAACAATCGAAGGCCTGCTCGATACTGGCTCCGTTAGCACTACACTGACCTCCAGATATTATGCAGCCAACGCTGATTTACTTCGTGATTTCAGCCCTACAGAGACCCTAAGAACAGCAGGTATGGGAGGAGTAAAAACAGCCCAAGTTATCTCCACCTCTTGGGAGTATAGCATAGACGGCACTCACTTTCAGAAAGAACCCATTCGCATAGAAGTAGGCTCCGATACTCAGATCAAGCCTATCTATGACTGTGTTTTGGGCACTCCCTCTCTGAGTAAATACGATACAGTGACACTAAATTTTAAAGATATGTACCTCAGATTTGACCAATCTACGGCAGAGTAGTTGCAGAATCCCACACTTATATTATATTTGTAAATATAAAATACAAACGTATGCGTACTATAAAACACCTTTTGGGAATTTGTTTCCTAACTATTTGCTCTGCTTGCTCCTCGAGCTCAGAAAAGTATGAACCCATTTATACAGCCTCGGTAGATCTTAGTTTGCAAACTACAGCTGGAGAAGAAGTCCAGCTCTCAGACTACCTTAAGCCCGACAAATACACACTCGTAGAGTTCTGGAGAGGGAAGTGCTCTTACTGTATTAAGGCTTATAAACCAGTTGTTGAGTTGGCAGCCCAATATGCAGATGAGCTCAATGTAGTAGGGGTTATTGTCAATGATTTTGATAGCTCCCTCGATTTTATTAGAGCAAATAAACCCACTTGGGCACAGCTCATGGATCCCTATCAGCAGTCTGTTCAAGCCTACAAACTCAAGGGAGTACCCACTTTTGTTTTGATAAATAAAAAAGGAGAACAGTTCTTAAAGACCTCCGACATCAAGAAAGTGGCCAGATATTTAGAGCAAGATTTAGCACTTGAAGACTAGCTAAATAGATCAAGAAAGTAGGGTAAGAAAATAGCGAAAGAGTAACAGACAGTAGAACCGTTTGTTACTCTTTTTTTTGAGTAAACACAGCCACTCTTAGAAGGGGCTTGCTCCACCTGGCCTTCTTATTAAACCAAGGAGCTGGATAGGCTTGGAGAGGGATACGCCGAGTTTCAGACACCCGAGCTCCCTCAATAGGCGCTCAGGGTAAAATATTTATCTACTTCTATTCTTATATTCCTAATAAGATTTTGTAATTTTACAGGTTAAACAGAACTTTCTGATTGTGGAACACTTAAAAATGAATGAAAGTATGAAAACAAAACAGCAAATTGTAGAAAATTGGCTACCTCGCTATACCAAGCGCAAACTAGAGGATTTCGGAAAGTATATCCTACTGACAAATTTCAATAACTATGTAGAAATTTTCGCAGAGAAGTTTAATGTTCCCATACTTGGAAAAGATGCTAATATGATTTCTGCTACCGCAGAGGGCATAACAATCATAAACTTTGGTATGGGCAGCCCCAATGCGGCTATAATCATGGACTTACTTACTGCAATCAAACCCAAAGCCTGTTTATTCTTAGGCAAATGTGGGGGAATCAATCGCAAAAACAAACTCGGAGATCTAATTCTACCTATTGCCGCTATACGTGGTGAGGGTACATCCAACGATTATTTCCCAGCAGAGGTACCTTCTTTACCTGCCTTTATGTTGCAGCGTGCAGTGTCATCGGCTATTCGTGACTATGCCCGAGACTACTGGACAGGAACTGTTTATACCACCAACCGCCGTGTGTGGGAGCATGATGCTGAGTTTAAAGACTACCTCACCAAAACACGTGCTATGGCAGTAGATATGGAAACAGCCACACTCTTCAGTGTAGGATTTGCCAACCATATCCCAACAGGAGCCTTACTGCTCGTATCTGATCAGCCCATGATACCCGAGGGAGTTAAAACCGATAAGAGTGATAGCAAAGTTACCCAAAAATTTGTGCAAGAGCACGTAGCTATCGGTATTGATGCCCTACGCATGATCATAGATGAGAAAAAGACCGTTCGTCATTTGAAGTTCGACTGGTAAGTAAGAGGAGAGGTTTATGGCTAAAAAAGAGCAGAGTTTTGAAGAGATCATGGCAGATATAAAGGCCAAGAAGTATGCCCCAATCTACTACTTGATGGGAGAGGAGTCATACTACATTGACCAGATAGCCGACACCCTAGAGCGTGAGGTGCTCACCGACTTGGAAAAGGAATTCAACCTGACCCTTTTGTACGGAGCAGACGTTGATATCTCCACAGTCATCAATGCAGCAAAGCGCTACCCAATGAACTCTTCTTACCAGCTCATCATCGTGAAAGAGGCCCAGCAGATGCGCGATATGGATCAGCTGGAGTATTACTTACAAAAGCCACTTCTCTCTACGATCCTAGTGATCTGCCACAAATATGGCAGAGTAGATAAGCGTAAGAAGTTTGTAGGCCTTATTAAAGAGCAAGGGGTATTGTTTGAGAGCAAACCCGTTAGAGATAGAGATTTGGTGGGCTTTATCAATGCTTATGTGGCACGCCAACAATACACCATAGAGCCCAAGGCGGCAGCGATGTTAGCAGACTTTGTCGGCACAGATTTGAGCCGCTTATCTAGTGAGCTCGATAAGCTGCTCCTTACCACCAAA
>JASLIW010000019.1 GCA_030152865.1 Bacteroides sp. | reverse complement strand
CTCGGCAGGTATCTTCTCTAAGACTAGGGCAAAGCAACCTGCTTCTTCTAGTAGGTGAGCGTCCTTGATGAGTTTTTCTGCCTCTGCACCGTCTTTGGCTCTGAGGCCGTAGCTTCCATATTTATGGATGGATTGTGGCATAAGGCCGAGGTGTCCCATCACAGGAATTCCTGCTCCTATCATTCTACGAATGGTTTCAATAATTTCTTCGCCACCCTCTAGTTTGAGTGCATCTACCCCTGTTTCTTTCATCATGCGGATAGCCGAGGCTACACCTACATCTGCATTTCCTTGGTACGAGCCAAAGGGCATATCTAAGACCACTAGGGCACGCTGAGTAGCACGGGCTACGCACTTGCCGTGGTAGATCATCTCATCTATTGTGATGGGGAGTGTCGTGCTATGACCAGCCATCACATTGGCTGCTGAGTCGCCTACTAATATAATGTCCATACCTGCACGATCCACTATACCTGCTGTGGTGTAGTCGTATGAAGTGAGCATGGATATTTTTTCACCGTTCTGCTTCATTTCAGCTAGACGATGTGTTGTCACTTTTTTCTTGCTATCTGAGATATAACCAGCCATAATGTATTTTAGTTTTATTAATCGCAGCAGTTGATGCTGTTGGAATAGTTCTGTGCAAAGTTAAGTAATTTTCCTTGACCCCAAAATAATACCTCCATACAAAGTCAGTAGCACCTGCTTAGCGAGGGGCTTTTCGGTAGAGGTAATAGGCTATAAAGGCATAGGCGATGTTGGGGATCCACATCGATACCATAGGAGATACTGCTCCACTGATGGCAAAAGTACCCGATATGGTCTGGAAGAGAATGTAGGAAAAGCTCAAGGCAAGCCCTACACCCAAGTGCAGTCCCATTCCTCGTTTGGTCTTTCTGGAGGAGAGTGAGGCTCCGATGATGGTCAGAATAAAGGAGGCAAAGGACATGGCAATGCGCTTGTGATATTCTATCTCAAACTCCTTGGTGTTGCCAAAACCACGCTTCTTTTGCTTATCTATGTAGGCTGTGAGCTGTGGGTTGGTCATCATCTGTTGTTGGTTTTTGAAGTCCAAAAAGTCGGAAGGGTCCATGGGGAGTATGGTGTCTTTGCGCTCTCCATAAGATATCTTCTCATGCAGCCCATCAAAATCACGTACGGTATAATCCTTGATAATCCATTTGTTGACAGCTGTTGTGTCGTAGGTTATGGAGCGTGCAGTGAGGTGTGACATCAGTCGCTTGCCCTCAAATCGATCCAAAATAAAGCGGTAGCCTGTCTTGTTGTAATCGGCATAGCGGTCAATGTAGGCGATTAGGCCTTCGGACACCTGAAGCTGAATGTTTCGTGCCGAGGTGGCCTTTCGCTTCTTGTAGTATTTGTTTTCAAACTCCAGTCGCTCCACACTGCCCTTGGGTATTACATAGCCACCCAATACAAAGGTAAAGATGGCAATAACGGCAGCCGAAATCATATAAGGCTTCATGAGTCGCCGAAAACTCATACCTGCGGCCAGCATAGCAATGATTTCGGAGTTCTCAGCTAGCTTGGAGGTAAAAAAGATAACGGCAATAAAGACAAATAATGCGCTAAATAAGTTGGCGAAGTAAGGTATGAAGTTCATGTAATAGTCAAACACAATGGCATCCCAAGGAGCATTGTTACTCATGAAGCGGTCCATACGCTCTGTAAAGTCGAATACAACGGCAATAGAAATAACTAGGGTAATCGCAAAGATATAGGTCCCTAGAAATTTCTTAATGATGTACCAGTCTAGACGTGTTAGAAGTTTTCTCATACCTGTGTTGTCGGTGCTCTTATAGTCTTGTCATCACTCGCTCTACCATTGCTGGTTTCCAAGTAGCGAAGTCACCTTGAATAATATGCTTACGCGCTTCACCTACCAACCAAAGGTAGAATGCCAAATTGTGTAGAGATGCAATCTGCATCGCCAGTAGCTCTTTGGCATGGAATAGATGACGAAGGTACGCTTTTGAATATAAAGTGTCAACAAAAGAGGCACCATTTACTTCGATGGGAGAGAAATCTTTTTCCCATTTTTTGTTTTTCATATTGATGATACCGTCCTTGGTAAAGAGCATTCCGTTTCTACCATTACGGGTAGGCATCACACAGTCAAACATATCCACCCCTCGCTCTATGGCTTCTAAGATGTTCTCAGGCGTACCCACACCCATCAGGTAGCGGGGCTTATCTTGAGGCAAGATGGCATTGACTAGCTCAATCATCTCATACATCTTCTCGGCAGGTTCGCCTACAGCCAGACCACCAATGGCATTACCATCGGCCTCCTTCGAGGCAATAAACTCGGCCGATTCCTTGCGCAAGTCAGGGTAAACACAGCCTTGTACAATAGGGAATAGGGTTTGATTGTAGCCATACTTAGGCTCCGTCTCTTTGAGGCGGTTGATGCAACGGTCCAACCAGCGGTGGGTCATGTGCATGGATTTTTTGGCATACTCGTAGCTTGCCGTGCCTGGAGGGCACTCATCAAAAGCCATCATGATATCTGCACCAATACTGCGTTGGATATCCATTACCTTTTCAGGGCTAAAGAAGAGCTTGCTACCATCGATGTGGGAGCGAAACTCTACACCCTCTTCCGTGATCTTACGAATACCTGCGAGCGAAAATACTTGGAAGCCTCCACTATCAGTCAGGATAGGGCCATCGAAGCTGTTGAACTTATGTAAGCCCCCAGCAGCCTCAAGTACCTCCAAGCCTGGACGTAAATTGAGGTGGTAGGTATTGCCCAAAATAATCTGAGCCTTGATGTCTTCTTTTAAGTCTTTGGCTTGTACCCCTTTTACACTACCCACCGTGCCCACAGGCATAAAGATAGGTGTTTGTATCTGCCCGTGATCTGTTGTAATTAGACCTGCACGGGCCTTGCTCTTGGGGTCTGTATATTGTAATTCAAATTTCATGCTTCGTTCTTCTTGGCTGTTTCTTTCTCTTCTTCTACACTCAGGTCAAGGGGATTGGCCACCAACTCATCAGTTAGTGCAATCTTCCATACGTCATTGATATCTTTTACGTAGTGGAAGCTAAGCCCTTTGAGGTAGATATCTTGGATCTCATCGATGTTCTTTTTATTCTCTTGGCAGAGTATGATCTCTTTGATACCTGCACGCTTGGCAGCAAGTATCTTCTCCTTGATACCGCCCACAGGCAATACCTTGCCTCGTAAGGTAATCTCACCCGTCATAGCAATATTTGCTTTGACCTTTCTCTGGGTGAGGGCAGAGGCAATAGCTGTTGCCATAGTAATCCCTGCCGATGGACCATCCTTAGGTATTGCACCCTCAGGTACGTGCACATGGATATTCCAGTTGTCAAACACCTTTTGATCGATATTTAGATCGGCTGCATGAGCTTTGACATACTCTAGCGCTAGGGTGGCCGATTCTTTCATCACATCGCCCAGATTACCTGTCAAGGTGAGTCTGCCGCCTTTTCCTCGGCTCAAGCTGGTCTCAATAAATAAAATTTCACCCCCTACGGCTGTCCATGCTAAGCCTGTTACCACCCCTGCATAGTTGTTGCCTTGGTACTTGTCACGGCTAAAGTAAGGCGCACCGAGTAGTTCTTCAAGCTCGGTATTCTTCACCTCTACTGGGTTTATTTCTCCCTCCGTAGCAAACTTACGTGCCAGCTTACGGAGCAGCTTGTTGATCTCTTTTTCTAGTCCACGCACACCGCTTTCACGGGTATAGTCTTCCACTAGTTTCTCTAAGGTGTACTTAGGAATCTTCACATCGCCCTTACTCATACCATTGGCTTCAAGTTGTTTGGGTAGTAGGTGACGACGTGCAATCTCCACCTTCTCTTCGGTGATGTAGCCACTCACTTCTATCAGCTCCATACGGTCGAGTAGGGGCTCAGGTATGGCACCAATGTTGTTGGCCGTAGCGATAAACATCACATTGGATAGGTCGTAATCAATATCTAAGAAATTATCGTGGAAGGTGCTGTTTTGTTCGGGGTCCAATACCTCAAGTAGTGCCGAAGCAGGATCTCCTTGATGCGAAGAGCCCAGCTTATCAATCTCGTCCAAGATAAATACAGGGTTGGATGAACCAGCCTTGATCAAGTTTTTAATTACACGTCCTGGCATCGCACCGATATAAGTTCTGCGGTGTCCTCTAATCTCAGCCTCATCGTGTACACCACCCAGCGACATACGAATGTAGTTACGCTTTAGGGCAGCTGCTATGGATTTACCTAGTGAGGTTTTACCCACACCTGGAGGGCCATACAAGCAAATGATAGGCGATTTCATGTCTTTTTTGAGCTTCAGCACAGCCAGATGCTCCAAGATTCGCTCCTTCACCTTTTCGAGGCCGTAATGATCTCTGTTTAGAATGCGTTCAGCCTCTTTGAGGTTGTGGTTATCCTTAGTAAACTTACCCCAAGGAAGGTTGAGCATGGTTTCTAGGTAATTGAGCTGAATGCTGTAGTCAGGAGCCTGTGGGTTGGTACGCTCTAGCTTGTCCACCTCTTTGTTGAACAGCTCGTGTACCTCCTTGCTCCACTTCATCTTATCGCCACGCTTGCGTAGCTCGTTGATCTCTTTCTCTTGGTTGTTGTTACCCAGTTCGCTTTGGATGGTCTTAATCTGCTGCTGTAGGAAGTACTCCTTCTGCTGCTGATCAATATCCTCACGGGTACGTAGTTGTATAGTAGCTTTGATCTCAGCCAGCTGCACCTCACGGTTTAGCAGGGTCAATAGCTTGTTGGCTCGTACCTTGAGCGAGTCCATCTGGAGCAAACGTATCTTCTCCTCAATCTTAAAGGGGAGGTTGGTGCAGATAAAGTTAATCAAGAACATGTGACTATTGATATTCTTGATGGCAAAGGCCGACTCAGGATTAATGTTGTCCGCCATTTTGATGTAGCGAATGGTCAAATCCTTGCAGCTCTCAATCAGCGCCTCATCTTCCTTGCTCTCCTTATCTAGTAATGTTTCATGCAAGAGTGTTACCTCACCTTTGAGGTAAGGATGTTCTTGGGTAATGCTGTTGAGCTCCATGCGGCGTACCCCTTGCAGGATAGCTGTAACTGTACGGTCGGGCATTTCGAGCAGACGCACCACCTTAGCGACGCAGCCAATCGTGTGTAAATCTTCAAGCTGAGGATCATCAGTCTTTACGTGTTTTTGGCTCACAACAGCTACATAGCCCTTGTTGGCCTCTGCCTCACGTACAAGTTTGAGCGATGATTTTCTACCTACAGCCACAGGAAGAAATACACCAGGAAAGAGCACCATATTGCGCAAAGGCAAAACAGGAATCTCATTTTCCACTTCTATATCCATCATCTGTGCCTCGTTTCCTTCGAAGTCAGCAATCAGAGAGAAGTTGTTATTACCAGCGTCTTCCATCTCTTTCATATATATATCGTCTATATTCATTGTTCTGTATGTTATACTGTTATTCTGTCAATCTGACAGGCATAAAGTGCCTGCAAAGTTAAGCTATTATTCATAAATAATAAAAGATGCTAGTACATAATAAGCAAATAGAGTGCCAATATTGTATAATGCTAGTATAATTTCATTTTAGGTTGTACTTTTAGGGGCAAATGACGTAAAGACGACATAAACTGATGAGCAATCCTTTTTTTCAATTTAAGCAATTTCGTATTCGGCACGATCGCTGTGCCATGAAGGTCGGTACAGACGGTGTACTGCTCGGTGCAGCAGCTCCTGTAGTAGGGGCCAAAAGCGTGTTGGATGTGGGTACAGGTACAGGGCTAATAGCTCTGATGCTTGCACAACGTGAGCCCCAAGCACGTATTTGTGGCGTGGAGCTCGATAAAGAAGCTGCCGCACAGGCAACTGAAAATGTGGCAGACTCGCCCTGGGCAGACCGTGTAGAGATCTGTTGCCAAGAATTTAGGCAGTTTCAAGGCCCCAATACCTATGATTTAATAGTGAGTAACCCTCCTTATTTTGTCAATTCCCTGCTTGCCCCCAAGGCAGAAAGAGCCGCAGCCCGACACACAGCAAGCCTGCCGTATGAAGACTTGCTTGCTGGGGTAGTGCAGCACCTAAGCCCTGAGGGTAGCTTTTCACTTATCCTCCCCAGCGAGGTACAGGCCGAGTTTGTTCGCTTAGCTCAGGAGCAAGGCTTACACCTCTACCAGCAAATCTGGGTACAAACCACCCCTAAGGCAGCCCCTAAGCGTGTACTGATGAACTTTTCTTTTCGAGCCGATCGGCCACTAGAAGAAGAGTACTTAGTAATTGAGCTAGAGCGTCATAGCTATAGTAAGGACTACATAGCCCTCACCCGCGAATTCTACTTGAAGATGTAGAAAAAAGATGAGCGGCTTATTTTTTTAGCCAAAAACTTCTTAATTCATAAAAGTATTTTTACCTTTGCAACGCTTTCAGAAACAAACACCGGTCTGGAGGTATAGATTCGGGGTGTAGCGCAGTCCGGTTAGCGCACCTGCTTTGGGAGCAGGGGGTCCCAGGTTCGAATCCTGGTACCCCGACACTAAAAAAAGAGCTTTAGAATTTTCTAAAGCTCTTTTTTAGCGTACTAGTTTAAAGTAAAAGT
>JASLIW010000007.1 GCA_030152865.1 Bacteroides sp. | reverse complement strand
GGCAGCAGAAAAAAAAGAGGAGACAAAAGCTGAACCCAAAGCAAAAACCACAAAAAAGGAAGCAGCTACTACTAAAAAAGTAGAGCCAAAACAAAGCCCTAAAAAAGCCAATACAGCTAGCAAACCCCAAGAAGATTTTGTTCCGATAGAAGAGTTGGTTACAAAACCAGCGTCTAAAATGGAAACAATTGTGGCTACTCCTGAAATAACTCCTCCTCAAAAAGAGCAAAAAGAAGCTTTTGAGAAAAAGGACCTTAGAGATAACAAAGACAACCGCAACAACAAGCGCAACGATAATAATAATAATCAACGCAAAGACAATAACAACCGTCAAGCAAACAAAGACAACAAATCTTATGAGTTTGATGATATATTAACGGGATCTGGCGTACTTGAAACCATGCAAGATGGATATGGATTCCTGCGCTCATCTGATTATAACTACCTGTCATCTCCCGATGATATCTACGTATCCCAATCTCAAATCAAGCTATTTGGATTGCGCACAGGAGATGTTGTGGAAGGCGTTATTCGCCCACCCAAAGAAGGAGAAAAATACTTCCCGCTTGTAAAAGTAAAAATGATTAATGGAAGACAACCCTCTTATGTAAGAGATCGTGTCTCTTTTGATCACCTTACCCCACTTTTCCCCGATGAGAAATTCCACCTTTGCAAAGGAGACAGCTCAGATAGCATGTCTACTCGTATTGTAGATCTATTCTCACCAATTGGTAAAGGACAGCGTGGACTAATTGTAGCACAACCCAAAACAGGTAAGACCATCTTACTTAAAAACATAGCTAATGCCATCGCCAAAAATCACCCAGAAGCATACATGATTATGCTACTGATTGATGAGCGTCCAGAAGAAGTGACTGATATGGCACGTAGCGTCAATGCTGAAGTAATCGCATCGACCTTTGATGAACCTGCAGATCGTCATGTCAAGGTAGCGGGTATCGTGCTTGAAAAAGCAAAACGCATGGTAGAATGCGGACACGATGTAGTTATCTTCTTAGACTCAATAACACGCTTGGCTCGAGCATACAATACAGTAGCACCTGCATCAGGCAAGGTACTCTCTGGTGGTGTAGATGCCAATGCATTGCACAAACCCAAACGCTTCTTTGGAGCAGCCCGTAACATCGAAAATGGAGGCTCACTGACTATCATCGCAACAGCCCTAATCGATACAGGTTCAAAAATGGACGAAGTAATCTTTGAGGAATTCAAGGGTACAGGTAACATGGAGCTACAGCTTGATAGAAACCTAGCCAACAAAAGAATATTCCCAGCAGTTAATATTACTGCATCTAGCACACGTAGAGAAGATCTACTTCAAGATCAAACGACTCTAGATCGTATGTGGATACTCCGTAAGATATTATCGGATATGAATCCAGTTGAAGCCCTAGAGTTTGTAAAAAAACGTATGGAGAACACCCTCAACAATGAGGAATTCTTACTGAGCATGAACGGATAATAGATCCAATCATAATATACTTTTAAACGGGTGGTATAGAAGCTTCTATACCACCCGTTTTGTATTTAATTAGCTAATCTAGAATAGAATTAGACAAAGAACTTCTATATTTGCAAACTCATAATTTGAACCTAATAAACAGACTATGTATACAAATAAAGATATCTGGAAAGTAAGCTACCCTATTCTACTTAGCTTGCTCGCGCAAAACATCATCAATGTCACCGATACAGCCTTCTTAGGACGTGTGAGTGAAGTAGCTATTGGAGGCTCTGCTATGGGTGGGCTTCTATACATCTGTATCTTTACCATAGCTTTTGGCTTCAGTACGGGTTCGCAAATTGTCATAGCCCGACGTAATGGAGAAAAAAGATATTGGGAGGTAGGCCCTGTCATGATTCAAGGCCTTATCTTCTTGCTCGGCCTAGCGCTCTTACTTTTTGGCCTGACCAAAGCTTTTGGAGGAGATATCATGCACCTCTTGGTTAAATCGCCCAATGTCTATAGCGCAACCATGGAGTTTTTGGACTGGCGTATCTATGGTTTTTTCTTCTCTTTTATCAATGTCATGTTTCGTGCCTTCTATGTTGGGATAACACGAACCAAAGTCATGATTGTCAATTCTATCGTCATGGCAGCTACAAATATTGTTTTAGACTATGGCCTAATATTTGGAAACTTTGGCTTACCAGAAATGGGTATCAAAGGGGCAGCACTGGCTTCTGTACTAGCAGAAGCTACCTCCATCCTCTTTTTTGTCATCTATACCTATGCTAAGGTCGATTTTGCCAAATACGGACTAAGCAACTTCAAACACTCCTTCGACCCAAAGCTTTTGGCTCGAATCCTAAATATATCTTCATTTACCATGCTCCAGTACTTCCTTTCTATGTCAACATGGTTTGTATTCTTCGTAGCCGTAGAGCGATTAGGGGAACACCAACTAGCCATTAGCAATATCGTCAGAAGTATCTATGTAGTTATGCTCATTCCTGTCAATGCACTTTCAACGACCTCCAATAGCTTAGTGAGTAATCTGATAGGAGCAAGTGGCGTAGAAAATGTATCCAAACTTGTATGGAAGATAGCAAGAGTCTCCTTTACTATTATGACCATTCTGGTCGCTTTTGCCCTTATTTTTCCCCGATTTATCTTATCCATTTATACCAACAATGAGGTAATAATAAATGACTCCATAAATTCGATTTATGTTATAAGTATTGCTATGTTATTGGCATCAGTAGCCAATATAGTGTTTAACGCCATATCTGGTACAGGTAACACACGCTCGGCCCTCTGGCTAGAAATGATTACACTGATCATTTATACAGCCTACATAGCAATAGTAGGGCTAGGCTTTAAGGCACCCGTTGAAATTTGTTTTACAACAGAAATAGTCTATTATGGCCTACTCTTTATTGTCAGTATCCTCTACTTCAAGAAGGGAAATTGGCAAAACAAAAAGATATAAATACCAGACTTTATTAGTACCTTTGTAACATCCTTATAGTGAGAGTTGAAAATCATAAACAAAATCTGAAATTTTAATCATATATGTTTGATAATTTAAGTGAAAGACTCGAGAGGTCGTTTAAATTACTTAAAGGTGAAGGACAAATCACCGAAATAAATGTTGCAGAAACATTAAAAGATGTAAGAAGAGCCTTATTAGATGCTGACGTAAACTACAAAGTAGCAAAGACTTTTACAGATACAGTAAAAGACAAAGCTCTAGGTCAAGACGTTCTTACAGCTGTTAAGCCTAGTCAATTGATGGTGAAGATCGTGCACGATGAGCTAACCCAACTTATGGGTGGTGAAACTGCAGACTTCGATATCAAAGGTGAACCTGCTGTCATTCTAATGTCGGGGCTACAAGGTTCTGGTAAAACCACTTTTTCAGGAAAGCTAGCCAAGCTTCTTAAATCCAAAAAGAATAAGAAACCCCTACTTGTAGCCTGTGACGTGTATCGTCCTGCTGCAATTGATCAGCTGAAAGTACTGGGCGAACAGATCCAAGTACCTGTTTATGCTGAGCCAGACTGTAAAAACCCAGTAGATATTGCTAAAAATGCTATCAACGAAGCCAAGTCTAAAGGCAATGACGTGGTGATTATTGATACGGCTGGCCGTCTAGCTATTGATGAAGAGATGATGAAAGAAATCTCTGCTATCAAGAAAGCAATCAATCCCAATGAAGTATTATTTGTAGTTGACTCCATGACAGGTCAAGATGCTGTAAATACAGCTAAGGAGTTTAACGACCGACTTGATTTCGATGGAGTAGTCTTAACCAAACTTGATGGTGATACTCGTGGTGGTGCAGCTCTTTCTATCCGCACCGTTGTCAACAAGCCTATTAAATTTGTAGGTACAGGTGAAAAGCTAGATGCGATTGACCAGTTCCACCCATCTCGTATGTCAGACCGTATCTTGGGAATGGGTGATATCGTCTCACTGGTAGAGCGTGCTCAAGAACAATACGACGAAGAAGAAGCTAAAAAGCTTCAAAAGAAAATTCAGAAGAACCAATTTGACTTCAATGACTTCTTGTCTCAGATTCACCAAATCAAAAAGATGGGTAACCTCAAAGAGTTAGCCTCTATGATCCCTGGTGTGGGCAAAGCCATTAAAGATATAGATATTGATGACGATGCCTTTAAGAGTATCGAAGCCATCATCTACTCTATGACACCCGAGGAACGTACTAATCCTGGTGTATTAAATGGCTCACGCCGCAAAAGAATAGCCGATGGTAGTGGTACAACGATTCAAGAAGTAAACAGACTGCTCAAACAGTTTGATCAAACACGTAAAATGATGAAGATGGTAACAGGTGGGCCCGGCAAGCTAGCACGCTTTATGCCCAAAATGTAAGCATCTCACTAACTCTTAAATACAAATACCATGAAACTTATTGATGGAAAAGCTGTCTCTCAGCAGATTAAGCAAGAAATTGCCGAAGAAGTAAAAGAAATTGTTGCCAATGGAGGCAAACGACCCCATCTAGCTGCTATTTTAGTAGGACATGATGGAGGTAGTGAAACCTACGTAGCTTCAAAAGTAAAAGCTTGTGAACAGTGCGGCTTCAAATCAACCTTGATTCGCTACGAAAATGATGTAACAGAGGAAGAACTACTTCAAAAAGTAGAAGAACTAAATAAAGACGAAGATGTAGATGGCTTTATTGTTCAACTCCCCCTGCCAGACCACATTGCCGAGCAGAAAGTAATTGAGGCTATTGACTACCGCAAAGACGTTGATGGGTTTCATCCAATAAATGTAGGTCGCTTGTCCATAGGCTTACCTTGCTATATATCGGCCACGCCCAATGGCATCCTCGAATTGCTTAGAAGGTACAATATTGAAACCTCGGGTAAGAAATGTGTCGTACTGGGACGTAGCAATATTGTAGGAAAACCTATGGCCTCTTTAATGATGCAAAAGGCTCAACCTGGCAATGCAACAGTAACCATCTGTCACAGCAGAACAGCCAATATCGCCGAGGAGTGTCGAAGCGCAGACATCATTATTGCTGCACTAGGTCAGCCCGAGTTTGTCAAGGCAGACATGGTCAAGGAAGGAGCAGTAGTAATCGATGTTGGCACTACAAGACTGCCCTCTACCAAAACCAAGTCAGGCTTCAAGCTTCATGGGGATGTAGATTTTGAAAATGTAGCACCCAAATGCTCCTACATAACACCCGTACCTGGAGGTGTAGGTCCTATGACCATAGTCTCTTTAATGAGAAACACACTCTTGGCTGGTAAAAAAGCGATTTATAAATAATCAAACATAATCCAAAAGGGAGGCCAATCGCCTCCCTTTTTTTATACCTACTCATCACATGCACAAGATCAGCCCCCTGCTCCTACTTAGTCTTTTAGTATTTTCAAGCTGTAAAAACCAGAACACATCTACAAGAATCTCTCCAGCTACTACTGTCGACTCGATCACTCAACACCAAGATACCATTAGCTTACTGTTTGTCGGAGATATAATGCAGCATAAAGCCCAACTCACTGCTGCCAAAACTCCAGAAGCTTATGATTACTCCAGCTATTTCAGTTTAGTAAAAACCGAAATACAAGCGGCAGATTTGGCTGTTGCCAACTTAGAAACACCCATAGGAGTAAAACCATACTCGGGCTATCCCCAGTTTTCGGCACCAGCTGAGCTTGCTCAAGCCACAAAAGATGCTGGTTTTGACCTATTGCTTACAGCCAACAATCACAGTGTGGATCGCTACGCTAAAGGCATTCAGCGCACACTAGATATCTTAGACAGTCTAGACATACCTCACTTGGGCACCTACAGAAATGAAGAGGAGCGCGCTGAACACCAT
>JASLIW010000002.1 GCA_030152865.1 Bacteroides sp. | reverse complement strand
TACGATTTACTCCACCCTCGAAAACGAGATTATTCCTCTTTACTTTAAGGATAATGGCAAGGGGTATTCACCCGACTGGATTCAGTACATTCGCAATTCGATGGCTCAAATAGCCCCACACTATACCATGAAGCGTATGCTCGATGATTATTACAAAAAGTTCTATCACAAGCTGAGTGAACGCTCTAAAATGCTTCGAGCAAATGATTATGCTAAGGTGCGTGAGTTGGTAAAATGGAAGGCGGCTGTAGCTGAAAAATGGAATGAAATAGCTGTTGTGTCTTGTGAGAAAAATAAAGACTTGCTCAAAGACACCATGGAGAGTGGTAAGAAATATGAGATCAAGTTTGTAATCGATGAAAAAGGCTTGGATAATGCACTTGGTTTAGACTGTGTAATCCTTGAGCTGGGAAGAGATGGTGTTGATCAGATTTATGATGTACAGCCGCTCGAGGTGGTAGCTAGAGAAGGAGACTTATTTACCTTCCAAGGCAAGCTAAGTATCTCCAATGCAGGGAGCTTCAAAGTAGCTTATCGACTCTATCCCAAGCATCCTGATTTGCCACACAAGCAAGATTTCAACTATGTGAAGTGGATCCAATCCGCCATCAATAGCTAGCGAAATAAGCTAGGTTGAAAGCAGTAGATAAAAGAAAGGCTTTACCCTAGGGTAAAGCCTTTTCTATTGTTTGTTTGAAATAAGTATTGTCTTAAAATAAAATTTTACTCAGCGTCTGCTTCAGCTTCAGGTTTTTCCTCTGCTTTTGCTTCTTCTGCTTGTGCAGCTGCTTCTTCAGCTTCTTTTGCTGCTGCCTCTTCGGCTGCTTTTTTCTCAGCTTCTTCGGCTGCTAACTTTTCTGCCAATTCCTTAGCTTTTTCTTCGTTAGCTTTCTTTTCAGCTGCTACACGAGCTGCTTCTGCTGCTTTTTTAGCTTCTTCTTCTTTAGTTTTGATAGCATTTAGACCAGACACTTTTTCTGACTTCCATGCTTCAAATTTCTTTTCAGCTTCAGCTTCACCAAAAGCTCCTTTTTTAACACCGCCAAGTAAGTGTTTCTTCATGTAAACACCTTCGCGAGATAGAATGTTACGAACTGTGTGAGATGGAGTAGCTCCATTCATCACCCATTTTACGGCACTGTCGAAATTCAAATCTACTGTAGCAGGATTGGTATTAGGGTTGTAAGTACCAATCTTCTCAATAAATTTACCATCACGTGGTGCTCTGCTGTCTGCAATTACAATAGAGTAAAAAGCGTAGCCTTTACGTCCATTTCTTTGCAATCTAATTCTTGTTGCCATTTAAAAATGTTTTAAAAGTTTATGATTTGAATTAACTATTAACTCGTAATAGCGGGTGCAAAGATATTGGTTTTGTTTTTACTAGCAAAGCTTTTGACCTACTTTGTTCTTCGAATATCGGGTTGAAAGAGTAGATGTTAGCTCCTTGTACTCCAAAGGAATGACTAGGAGTATTTTCGGGGATACCGAAATAATATAGCTAGTAGGGCTATAATACCCATAGTGAAAGGGTAGTACAGATTAGCCACAATGCTAATAGGCGATATTTGTGCCAAGCCTGCAGCCATAAGCAGCTGAGCCCCATAAGGAATCATACCCTGAATAAAACAGGAAAAAGTATCTAAAATACTAGCTGTCTTACGGCGATCTAGCTTAAACTTCACAGCAATATCCTTAGCGATAGGGCCCACAGTGATAATAGCAATGGTATTGTTGGCTGTGCAAATGTTGGCAATACTAACTAAACCAGCTATACAGAGTTCAGCTCCTCTCTTGGAGTTGATTCGTTTGGTAAGTCCACGAATAATAAAATCGATACCTCCATTAAAGCGAATGAGCTCCAGCATGCCTCCCGCAAAGAGAGTAATAATGATGAGTTCGCCCATGCCCAGAATACCATCTCCCATAGCTCCAAACCAGCTAAATAGCCCCATCTGACCCGTGATCATACCAATAAGTCCAGAAGAGAGGATTCCTAAGCTTAAAACGAGTATTACATGGATGCCACTTAAGGCTGTACCGAGCACAATAAAGTAGGGAACCACCTTAATCCACTCTACCTGATCTACTTGCAGAGGAGCGTGTAGAGGGAGGCCCAAGTAGATGTAAATACCCAAGACTATCAGAGCAGCCGGAATCACGATTTGTGAGTTCACCTTAAACTTATCACGCATCACACAGCCCTGTGTACGGGTTGAGGCTATGGTTGTATCTGAGATAAAGGAAAGGTTATCCCCAAAAAAAGAGCCACCGATCACAATAGCTACCATAAAAGGTAAAGAAACCTCTACCCGTTCTGCCAAGCCAATAGCGATAGGGGTAAGAGCTACAATAGTACCTACGCTAGTACCGATTGAGAGCGAGATAAAGCAGGCTGCAACAAAGATACCCGCAAGTAGGAGATTGCCAGGTAAAATCTGTAGCATAAGATTGACCGTGGCATCGATTGATCCCATAGTCTTAGCACTTTGGGCGAAGGCTCCAGCCAAGATGAAGATCCAAATCATCAATAAGATATTCTTATTTGCTGCTCCCTTAGAAAAGAAGTTGATGCGCTGTTCCAAGGGGTAGCCCTTGGTGATAGCAACAGCATAGCCTGAAGCGATAAGAAATGCCACCGTGATGGGTACCTTGTAAAAATCGTTGATGAGTAGTGAAACGACTAAGTAGGTAAATAGAAAAACAAAAAGGGGGCTTAGGGCTATCCAGCCAGCCAGTGGAGATTTATTTTTGGAATTATTCATACAGAGTAGGCTGTAGTTACAGTTTAAATTGCGATATTTGCAGGATAATAGAATTCAATCTTTGCGAAGATTGATTTTTTATGCGTTTAATAAAGCGTGTAAAGGTACAAATAAAATATTACCACCTAAAGCTTTTGCGCTAAGTGTAATAGAGAAAAAAGAATAAACAGAGTTTGATGCGACTGTTCAGACGACATGCTATTCGTTACTTCCTGCTCCTACTGTTTCTCAGTTATTATGCAGGTATAACATTATTTATGCACGCTCACGTGGTAAATGGTGTTACGGTTGTACACTCTCACCCTTACGCGCCTGACAACCCTCAGCACGGCCACTCTTCTGTGGAGTTTGATTTGATTCATGCTTTGAATCACTTCGATACAACAGCCTCGGTCTTGGGTGTGTTGACGCTCACTTTTATTCCCTTACTCTTATTTGTTTTTCAAGCTAAGCCCATCACTTTTCGTTATTCAACACCTTATGATGGCTTAGTAGGTTTGAGGGCTCCTCCTCTTTCCTAATCATCCTTTCATCCTTATTTGCAAGAACTGGTTTTATTAATCAGTAAACCCTTTATACACATAAAACAAACTATTAAAATGATGAATAGTAAATATATATTACTAGTTCTACTCTTAGGACTAGGATGGACTATCCGTGCAAATGCGAATCCATCCAATGAGCTAAAAGGCTCCGATGCCAATATCGTGGGTCATGTTATAGACAAGAATACAAAAGAACACCTGTCTTACATCAATGTTGTAATCAAGGGTACCACATTAGGTACAGTAACCGATGCTACAGGGCACTATTTCTTGAAAAACCTGCCCGAAGGAGATTATGTTTTGGAAGTTAGCTTTTTAGGATACAAGCCAGAACGTAAAAATGTTTCCTTAAAGAAAGGGCTTACCCTAGAGATCGATTTTGAAATCGAAGAAGACTTTGTGGCCTTGGATGGGGTTGTAGTTTCGGCCAACCGCAATGAAACTAAGCGAAGACTTGCTCCAACCTTAGTCAATGTGGTAGATACTAAGATCTTTGAAACAACCAATTCGCCTACCTTGTCCGAAGGGCTCAACTTTCAGCCAGGGGTGCGTGTTGAAACCAACTGTCAGAACTGTGGATTCCAACAAGTGCGTATCAATGGATTAGATGGTCCTTACACACAAATATTGATCGATTCACGTCCTATTTTTAGTGCCTTATCAGGAGTTTATGGCTTGGAGCAGATTCCCGCCAATATGATAGAGCGTGTGGAAGTAATGCGTGGAGGTGGATCTGCACTTTTTGGCTCGTCGGCCATAGCAGGAACCATCAATGTGATTACCAAAGAGCCTTTGCGTAACTCGGGTCAGTTGAGTCACTCCATTTCTGGTATCGGAGGTCTTTCTACCTTTGATAACAACACATCACTCAATGCCTCCTTAGTAACCGATGATCACAAAGCAGGTATCTATATCTTCGGTCAAAACAGATACCGTGCAGGCTATGATCACGACAATGATGGCTTTACAGAGATGCCTAAGCTTAAGAGTCAAACGGTAGGTTTTCGTTCATACCTCAAAACAAGCTTGTACTCTAAGCTTACGTTTGAATACCACCACATGGAAGAGTTCCGTAGAGGGGGAGATCAGTTGAATCGTCCAGCACACGAGGCTGACATCACCGAGCAGCTTCAGCACTCTATCAATGGAGGAGGTCTGAAATTTGATTACTTCTCACCCGATGAGAAAAACATGTGGAGCATCTTCACTTCTGCGCAACATACGCACAGAGATAGCTACTATGGTCCAGGCGAAGATCCCATGAAGGCCTATGGTAAAACAACCGATTTGACTTACATGGCAGGTTCGCAGTACATCCATAGCTTTGACAAGGCTTGGTTCTTACCAGCCGACTTGACTGCAGGTATCGAATACAACATGGACCGTTTGGAAGACGACCTCTGGGGCTATGGTAGATATACCAAGCAGATTGTAAATATTGGTAGTGCCTTCTTACAAAACGAATGGAAAAACGACAGATGGGGCATCTTAATAGGTGGACGTTTGGATAAGCATAGCTTATTGAAAAATGCAGTATTTAGCCCACGTGCCAACTTTCGCTACAACCCTAGCGAAGACATAAACTTCCGTTTGAGTTACTCTGCGGGCTTTAGAGCTCCACAGACTTTTGATGAAGACTTACATGTGGACAATGTAGGTGGTTTGGTATCGATGATAGAGGTAGATCCCAAGCTGAAAGAGGAGAAATCACACAGCTTAAGTGCATCTATGGATTTCTATCACCGCATAGGTGCTTACCAGTTCAACTTCTTAGTAGAAGGATTCTTTACTAAGCTAAATGATGTCTTTATCCTAAGCAAAAAAGGAGTCAATGAAGACAATATCCTAATTAAAGAGCGTACCAACGGTTCTGGAGCCAAGGTGATGGGTTTAAACCTAGAGGGTAAGCTAGCCTACCTCAACTACTTCCAACTCCAAGCGGGCATGACCTTACAAAGAAGTCGCTACGACAAGCCTGAGGAGTGGACAGAGTCACAACCTAAGCAGCGTCGTCTGTTGAGAACGCCTGATGTGTATGGCTACTTTACGGCTACTTATACGCCCATCAAGCCACTCAATATTGCACTATCTGGCACATACACAGGTCCTATGTATGTACAGCACCTAGCGGGCTATGTGGACGAAGACCGTCTAGAGCATACCCGTAGCTTCTTTGATCTAGGTATTAAAACTTCGTATGATTTTGATTTGACAAGTACAACCAAACTAGAACTAAGTATTGGTGTAGATAATATCCTTGATCACTATCAAAAAGACTTTGACAAGGGTAAGGACCGTGATTCAAACTATATTTATGGACCTGCCAAGCCTAGAAGCTATTTTGCAGGTGTGAAGATAAGCTATTAATATCAGCACGAGAATATAGCTACTAAAGCTCTCATAAATCAAGAACTGGTTTGTGAGAGCTTTTTATTTTTGTAGATTTAGGCCTCAGTTTATAAAGCACAATTTATGAGTTTACTCAATTACTGGAACTACTGGCAGACGGAAGCCGAGCGAGCCCTGCAAGTGTTGCCTCATTTAAGCTTGTTAGAGCTACAAAAGTATGCCTCCCAAAAGGTCCCTGATAGAAGGGTGCTGCATCAGGGACAGAAGCCTGTTGTATCCCTGAGCCAACGAGCATCTGTCCTAGTCCCAGCAAGTAGCATCTCTTACTCCTTTTATTCCCTGCAAAACACGGAATTGCTCATCGCTTCTCACCAAGACAAAATATGCTTCTTGGGCTTTGTAGATACCACTAAGGCTCGGAATGAGGCAGTTCGGCAGTTGGAACGTAGCTTTAGTCCCTCCATTTTGAAGCCTGAAAGCAGTCCTGCTCAGCTCGCTTTTCTTGCATACTTAAGTGAAGATAAGTCTAGCCATCTACCAGCGTTCGAGCTGATTGGTACCGATTTTCAACTCAGGGTATGGTATGAATTATTGCAGCTAGAGTGGGGGGAGTTTATCTCTTACCAAGAGCTGGCTGGTCGAGTAGGTATAGAGCGGGGATTTCAAGCTATAGGTACGGCTGTAGGGCGTAATCCACTTGCTTATTTTATACCCTGTCATCGGGTGTTACAGACATCGGGTGGCTTGGGTGGTTTTCGTTGGGGAGTTCTGCGTAAGTTGGGGTTTGTTTTAGCTGAACTAGAGGAGTATGAGTAAATTATTGCGCACCATTTTCTTTTGGCTAGGGCTGTTATCTATTGTTTGGATGTTGGTGCATTTTGACTTAGATCTCGACGCTTTGCTTGGTTTGCTGAAGCTCAGTGGGCTCTACTTTCCCTTGGCTCTACTGCTTTGGTTGCTTATCTATGCCCTAAATACCTGCTCTTGGAGGCAGATTATTCGGACTCAGGGGAGCACGCGCATCTCTTGGTGGCGGCTTTATAAGTTTACTGTATCTGGTTTTGCCCTCAATTACGTGACTCCCGGGGGGCTGAACGGAGGTGAACCTTATCGCATCTTAGCGTTGAGGCCTTATCTGGGCACAGCACGAGCCAGTTCGTCTACCATCTTATATGCTTTGGCTCATGTGGGTTCTCACTTGATTTTTTGGTTGGTTGGAGCTGCTTATATGGCCTGTACTTCATGGGGTAGAGCCTATCTAGGCTGGCTTGTTTTGGTGGCTTTAGTAGCAGGGCTGTTGTTAGTTCTCTTTCACTACCTGATGAGTAAGGGCGTGGCTCAACTCTTCACGCTACTTCTTCGGCACCTCCCCGGTTTGGGTAAGTATATTCGTAGGCTCGAGGCCAAACATGGAGATACCCTCCAGCGCATCGATCAGGAAGTAAGAGAAGCTTACTGCTTGCAGCGAAGCTATTTGCTGTCGGCCTTAGGCTTGGAGTTTCTTGCACGTTTAGTGGGTTGCTTGGAGGTGCTTTTGCTGCTGATGCCTTTGTTGGGTTACACCTCTTTTATAGGTTGCTACTTGATTATGGCCATAGCCTCTTTGATGGGAAATCTACTCTTCTTTATGCCGATGCAGCTGGGTGGGCGTGAAGGTGGTTTTTCGCTGGCGCTTTCTGTCTTAAACTACTCGGCTAGTTATGGCTTAGTGCTTAGCTTGCTGGTTCGTTTGCGGGAGCTCGTATGGATTGTGATAGGGGTTAGTCTGATTCAGCTGGAGCGTAAGTCTAAGCATAAAAAAGGATAGCTCTGTGAGCCATCCCTTTTTTTAAATTTTTGTTTCAATTTCTTCTTTCATATCGATCTCTTCGCCATTTGCATCGTAGAATGTGTATTCTAAGAAGGCTAGCTTCTGACTCGGTATGACTTTGATGCCAAATCCATATTTCATCTGCCATTTTCTC
>JASLIW010000152.1 GCA_030152865.1 Bacteroides sp. | reverse complement strand
GTCGGTTCATTATCACTAGTCCTAGGGTGATTACTCCTAATACTATACTTCCTACTAGTTTTAAGTTGGCTGTCATTTGATAAATCAGCCAAGTCATTGGACTTGCTGCAAAGTCAATGCAAGATACTTGCTGACCTTCTTCAATATCAATGGTGCCAATACCATGAGCTGCTGTGGTAAAGATACCAGCTAAGCTGGTTGCACTATAGTTACCTGCAATCATCATGATGAGTCCTATTATAAATGTTTTAAATACGTTTCCTTTGGTGAAAGGAAGGATCATAGGAAACACATATAACAAGCCGGCTAAACTAGTTAAAGGTAAGAACTTATTACCAGGCAATGCTACCGACAAGAAAAGCAATACTGGTATAAGTAATATGGTTACAACAAGGGTAGCTGGGTGTCCAATCACAAGAGCTGGGCTCATTCCAATTGAAAATCCACCTCCTTGTCCTTTGAATTTCTTTGCGATCAGTTCTTTGGTCGCTTCTGAAATAGGTACTAAGCCTTCTATGAATAAAGAGGTGATGCGAGGAATTAATTCCATCACTGCTCCCATGATAACACCTAATTTAAGGATGTTAGAGACATCATATTTAGCTAACGCACCTAGAAGAGCACCAATGATTACACCTAAGAAAATAGGCTCGCCAAGTAGTCCAAACTTCTTCTTCATTCCATCGGCATCAATGTTGATCTTATTCATTCCTGGAATCATATCCAAGCCTTTGTTGATCAACCAAGCAAATGGAGCATACGTAGTTACAAATGGATGAGGAATAGATATTCCATCCATCTTATCATAGAACTTCTGGAAGCGAGGTGCTGTAAAGTCTGCCAATACTAGTGATAGTGTATAACAGATTATGGCAGCAAATAGTCCATAGCCAACGCTATCAGTAGCTACGGCTACGATTGAGCCAATAAAGGCATGGTGCCAAAAGTTCCAGATATCGATATTGACTGTCTTGGTTCCCTTGAGTAAAAGTAGAACTAGATTGATCAATAAACAGATAGGGATTACCATTGCACCCACAGAGGACGTAAACGCAATCTCTGCTGCTGCTGGCCAACCAATATCTAAGATATCTGTTTGAAGTCCGTAGATACTAGCTAACTCCTGTACTACTGGACCTAAGTTGGTGGTAAGTAGATTGGTTACGACATTTAAACCGATAAAACCTACCCCTACATAGAGACCTGAACGTACAGCTTTGGCAACCTTTACTCCTAGACCGATGCCGATCAAGGTAAAGATGATAGGCATCATCACACTAGGACCTAGACCTATCACATAGCTAATACCTGCATTTATATATTCTAAAAAATTCATGTAAATTTATTTAGGTTGTTTTCCGATATAAGCTAAAATTCCTCCATCTACGTAAAGGATATGACCATTTACGAAGTCTGAAGCCTGAGATGCCAAGAATACAACTGGACCTTCTAAGTCTTCTGGAGTACCCCAACGAGCTGCTGGAGTTTTAGAAATAATGAAATCATTGAATGGATGACCATCCTGACGAAGTGGAGCTGTTTGAGGGGTAGCGATGTAACCTGGGCCTATGCCATTTACTTGAATGTTGTGTTCTGCCCACTCGCAAGCTAAGTTCTTAGTTAGCATTTTAAGACCGCCTTTTGCTGCTGCATACGCAGATACTGTCTCACGACCTAATTCACTCATCATGGAGCAAATGTTGATGATCTTTCCTGCACCTTTTTTGATCATACCTGGAGCAACTGCTTTAGATACGATAAAAGGACCTACTAAGTCGATATCGATTACTTCTTTGAATTCTTCTACGCTTGTCTCTAGTACTGGAATACGTTTGATGATACCTGCATTATTTACAAGAATATCGATTGCTCCTACTTGTGCTTCAACATCTGCAACCATTTTCTGAACTTCGTCTTCTTTAGTTACATCGCAGGTAAAGCCATAAGCTTTCAAGCCTTCTTTCTTGTATTCTGCTACTGCTTCGTCCACCATATTGCTACGGCGAGCATTAATTATGATAGTTGCGCCAGCTTTGCCTAAAGCCTTTGCCATAGCCATACCTATTCCGTATGTACCACCGGTTACTAATGCCACTTTTCCAGTTAAGTCAAATGCGTTCATCATTTCTATTTTATTTATTATTTTATTAAACAATATTCTTTTATTTAGCGAGAGACTCTACCTGAGCCATCTCCTTCCATTAAGTTTTCTACCTCGGGTACTCTAACTAAGTTAAAGTCGCCATAAACAGTGTGCTTCAAGCAAGAAGCTGCTGTTGCGAAGTCTAATGCTTTTTGATCGTCTTCTGGGTAAGAGATAAGACCATAGATCAAACCACCCATAAATGAATCTCCACCTCCTACACGGTCAACGATGTGTGTGATGTCGTAGCGTTTTGATTCATAAAGTTTGTCTGAGTGTAAACATCCACCCCATGTGTTGTGGTTCGCATTGATTGATCCACGAAGAGTGATGATCACTTTCTTTGCTCGTGGGAAACGTTTCTTGAGCTGTACACATACAGATTCAAAAGCAGCACTATCCACATGGCCAGCAGTCTGAGTCACATCAAAGCCTTCTGGTTTAATACCAAATACTTTTTCTGCATCTTCTTCATTACCTAGAATTACATCACAACCTTCAACTAAGGCTGGCATCACTTCTGAGGCAGTCTTACCGTACTTCCAAAGGTTCTTTCTGTAGTTTAAGTCACAAGATACGGTTACACCTAAGCGGTTGGCTGCTTGAATTGCTTCTAAACAAACATCAGCTGCTCCTTGAGAGATAGCAGGCGTGATACCTGTCCAGTGAAACCACTGAGCTCCTTCAAATACTTTATCCCAGTCGATCATACCTGGTTCGATCGTTGCTATAGAGGAGTGAGCTCTATCGTAAACCACTTTTGAAGCACGAGCTACTGCTCCTGTCTCTAAATAGTAGATTCCAACACGTTCACCACCTTTTACAATAGCTTCGGTATCCACATTGTATTTACGCAATTCTGAAATCGCCCATTCGCCGATGTCGTTTTGTGGTAGACGGGTGACAAATTGAGCAGGTATGCCATAGTTAGCTAATGATACTGCTACGTTGGCTTCACCACCACCAAAAGTGGCGTTTAGATTTGTAGACTGGATAAAACGTTGATATCCAGGTGTTGCTAAACGCAACATGATTTCTCCAAAAGTGACTACTTTTTTCATTCTTCTATTCTTATTAATTATTTTGCTTAGAATAGAAAATACCTAGTTAACTCGTTAGCTAGGTATTTTCATCAAGGGTTCAATAAAGATTATTCTGAGTATCCAGGATTCTGTCTCCAAGTTCCTCCTGTTTCTCTAATCTCACGATTAGGAATAGGATAAAGCTCATGCTTACCCGCTTGAAAACGTTCTCCTGCCATATAATTGAACTTATTCAGTTCTTTATTTGCTATTAAAGCATCTATTTTTTCTTTCGTTTCTTGGATTTTCTCACCCAACTTATTCCAACGAATTAGGTCCATTCTACGACCACCTTCGAAACACAATTCGCGAGCTCTCTCATCCATAATAAACTGCTGAAAACTAGCGTAGTCAAAATCGCCAACCTTATAGTCTTTCTTTATGGTCTTATTTAAATCCTTTCCTAAAGCTCTGCGATGAATTTGATTAATTAAATCAATAGCCTCTTGATTTGGCCCCTCATTGATCTCATTTAAAGCCTCAGCTCTCATCAATAACACATCTGCGTAACGCATAAGTACAACATTCACGTCTGTATTATTCATATTCTTAATTTCACCTGTTTGCCAGTTTCTCCTCCATTTTCCCGGAGCCCATGTATAGCTCTTTTTGAGATTAATATTTTTCACCTCGTCATCCTTATTAATTTGCCAAGTAGCAATTGCTACCTCTTTTCTCAAATCGTCCTTTGCATACAAATCTGCAAAAGTAGGTAGGGTTTTAATAAAAGAATTTGCACGACCATATTGAGAATTTTGATGAATTGAAGGTCCATT
>JASLIW010000140.1 GCA_030152865.1 Bacteroides sp. | reverse complement strand
GTTCGGTATCTCGTTCGCTACGCTTAGCTGTACAGTTCTTAGCCATGCTCTTGCTATTTTATCAGTGGGGGCTCTTTACTGAGTTTCCCTGGTGGTATATACTAGTAGCTCTAATTGTATGTACGGGCATCATCAATGCCTACAACTTTATGGATGGCATCAATGGCATAACAGGTGGTTACAGTTTAGTAGTACTAGCCGCTTTGGCCTACATCAATCAGGCTGTAGTGTCGTTTACCGATTCTGCCTTAATAGCCACTGTGATTTGTGCCGTTTTGGTGTTCAATCTGTTCAACTTTCGTACACGAGCCAAATGCTTTGCAGGAGATGTAGGCTCTGTGAGTATAGCCTTTATTATCCTGTTCTTACTGGGACAGCTGATATTAAAGACCAGTGATTTGAGCTACATTATCTTACTAGCTGTGTATGGAGTAGATAGCGTGCTGACCATTATACACCGCCTATGGCTTAAAGAAAATATCTTTGATGCCCATCGTAAGCATGCCTATCAGCTCCTAGCCAATGAGCTAGGGTGGAAGCACATTGCTGTTTCCTCTTTTTACATGATACTGCAAGCAGGAATTGTAGCAGGCTACCTTACACTAGGGCAAAATAGCCCTTGGCTCTACCTAGCTGCTAGCATCATCGTATTGAGCCTAGCCTACCTTTTATTTATGAAGAAATACTTTAAACTCCATCAAGCATGAACCTAATAGACAAAGAGAGACTAGACCAAGTAACGGCTCAGGCCAAGGCTTCTGAGCGCTTACGTATGAATTTTAATTACCACGACGATTTGGAAGCTCCCGCTCAGCGCTTACTCAACGCACTAGAGCCAGGTACAAATCTACCCATTCATCGGCACCCACATACAGCAGAAACTTACCTTTTGCTGAGAGGAAAAATAGAGGTAATCTATTACAATGACCAAAAGGAAGAAACTGCACGTACGCTGCTAGACCCTTTGGCTGGAAAGTATGGCATACATATTCCTGCTGGGCAGTGGCATACGCTTGAGGTGCTGGAGTCGGGCTCGGTGCTTTTTGAGGTAAAAGAGGGGCCTTATACTCCCCTAGTTGTTTCAGATATTTTAGACTAAAAAACTATGTTTATAATTTTAAGTATACTTATTTTTATAATAAGTTTGGTCAATCTCTTCCTTTTCAAAAGAGAACCTTATTCGCTCCATAAAATTATTAATTTGTTTTTTCTCTTTTTTTACAGTGTTGCTCCTGTTACTCAGTTCAAGAATAATATTATGCTCTGGGGGGGGAATATACCATTTACACAGACAGACTACGAAAACACCTCGTTTGTTATATTAATCTGTTTGGTTTTATATAACTTTTTATATGCTTTATTTAGATACAGGTTTAAGAGTGAATATAGGGAGATTACTTATGTTGTTAATAAGCCTTTTAATACGCTTGAGATGTTAAAGCTGATAGGAATTTCAGTTGCAATATTCTTTGTAGTCCTATATATGAATAATTTTAGTTTAATATCTGTTCTTGTTAGAAGTGGTGAGCATACAAACCGCATTGAGTTAGATAAGTCAATGGCTTTAATAATAAATACATTTTTGAGGCCTATTCCTGTTATTATTGTAGCATTTATTGGTTTGTGTGGATTCTCTAGAACTTTTTTTAATTATTTTATATTTGCGTTCCTTTTAGTTATTGCTTTTTTGACCGTAGCACCTACTGCTATAGCAAGGTTTATGATTGCTGCAATTTACTTACCCCTTATTTTCGTTTACTTTCAAAAAACAATGAGAAGAAAGAATATTTTTATTCTTACTATGGTAATAGGTTTACTGATAATCTTTCCTTTTTTAAATAACTTTAGAAATTTTGCTGATAATACTAGTTTTTCGTTGGCTTTTAATTATGATATGTTTAGTCAAGGCCATTTCGATGCCTATTCAATTTTTTTACGGGTTTTGAAGTTAGATATAATAACCTATGGAAAACAGCTTTTAGCTCCTTTGTTCTTTTATATTCCTAGAACATGGTGGCCTACAAAGCCATTTGGGACAGGTCATACAATTGCACATCAATATAACTTAGACTTTGACAATATCTCCTGTCCGTATCTTGCCGAGGGATTTGTTAACTTTGGATACTTAGGTGTTTTTGTTTTTATTATAGTTCTTGCTTTATTATCATGTAGGCTAGATATTTGGTACTGGACTAAGTTATCATCTATTCACAAGATACAATATTATATGCTTTTAGGCTTATTCTTTTTTATGATGAGAGGAGATTTACTTAGTACTACATCCTTTACGATAGGGTTGATGTTTTCTTTTTACTTTGTTAAATGGGTAACTAATCGTAAATAACAAAACAGGCTTATAGAGTCAATAATTAGCTGAAGCTATTTATTCATATACTTTACTTAGTGTGTTTTGTTTCCCTAAATCTTCTTTTTAAAGGACAAATTTAAGTACATTTGTAGGGCATTTTATGAAACAAGACAACAAGATTTAGAATTTAGATATGCAAGGTTTAAAGATTAGTTTAGTAAAAAGAGCTGCCAAGGCCTGCCGATTAGGGCTGCTGGCGCTTAGCCTAGGTTTGCTGGTGGGCTGCGGCACAGTAAAGAAGACCATCTATTTCCAAGATGTGGAAGACGGTGTGGTGCAGAACATCCCTCAGGCCTATGAGGTGAAAATACATAAGGACGACCTGCTCTCCATAGTGGTGAACAGTACGAACCCCGAGCTGGCTGTGCCTTTTAATCAGCCTGTAGTGTCGTACCAAATAGGGGGCAACCCTTACGGGCAAGCCACTGTACTGGGCTACCTCGTAGATGCCAAGGGGAGTATCGATTTTCCCATACTGGGCAACATACAGGTGGAAGGAATGACACGCAATGAACTCACAGAATATATCAAAAATGAAATTATAGCGGGTAAGTACATCAAAGACCCTATTGTGACAGTGAAGTTTCTCAACTTCAAGGTATCGGTGATGGGGGAGGTGGCTCGCCCAGGAAGCTTTACCATCAATGGCGATCGAGTAACCCTGCTCGAAGCCCTCAGTATGGCAGGCGACCTCACCATCTATGGACGCAGAGACCGTGTGGCTGTGATTCGTGAAGAGAATGGGGTGCGCAACCTCAAATACCACGACCTGCGATCGGCTTCGGTGTTTGAGTCGCCCTACTACTACCTCCAGCAGAACGACATCATCTATGTGGAGCCCAACAAACGCAAGGCTCAGCAGAGCGAGATCAACCAAAACAACTCGGTGGGTACCTGGGTATCTATCGCTTCATTACTCACCTCAATGGCTGTATTAATCTGGAAATAAGGCATGGAAAATAGAAATAAACTGGATCAAGACTTACAGGTACAACAGGAAGAACAAGAGATTGATTTACTGGAGCTGGCACAAGTGCTGCTGCGTCATTGGCAGTGGTATGTGGGGGCTGTTGTTTTGGCCCTGCTTCTAGGCCTGCTCTACATCAAGAGTACACCCAAGCAGTACGAGCGCTCGGCTATGGTGCTGATCAAAGACGACAAAGCAGGGGGGAATGCTAGCCTACAAGGTATGGCTGCCCTTACGGAGCTGGGCGATTTTGGCCTGAAGAGCTCGGTAGATAATGAGCTGCTGGTGTTCCAATCGAACACCCTGCTCACAGAGGTAGTGAAGCGCTTAAAGCTACACACTACCTATCAGGTACGCTCAGGCCTACGCCTGCAAGACCTCTACGGACAGCAGCCCTTTGAGGTGGAGTTTATCGAAGCTTCGCCCAACCAAGGTTTCGAGCTGGAGGGCCAGCTCAAGGAGGGGGTGCTAAAGCTGAGTAATATCAAAACTCACAGTGCAGGACAAAAAGTAAAACTGGCCGAGGTGAGCCTAGCGCTCAACGATACGGTAGATTCAGAAGTGGGTAAGATTACGGCTCGTCCCACAGGCTTTACCCAACACCAAGAGGAGAAGATACGCATCCGTCGAAATGGGGTGAAAAACACCACACTCGCTTATGCGCAGGACATTCAAATTTTGCTAGCTAATAAAAATGCTACAATGATTCAACTCTCACTGCGCAATGAAGTACCTCAGCGTGCTGAAGATGTACTCAACACCCTTATCGATGTGTACAACGAAGAGGCCATCAACGACAAGAACCAAATGGCGATGGCTACTTCTGATTTTATCAACGAGCGCCTGATCATCATCGAGAAGGAGCTGGGTGGAGTGGATAGCCAGATAGAGCAGTACAAGA